>RECO01000014.1 GCA_007694015.1 Geminicoccaceae bacterium | reverse complement strand
AAGTCGCCGTAGAGCTTGGTCAGATTGCGCACGTGCAGGGCATGGGCGGTCATCGTCGGTTCCTTCTGCGCCGGCTCGCGCGTCCGCGGCTCCCCCGGACTTTGCAAACATCGTGCCCACCCCGCAAGGGCAGGGGGGGGGAAGCCGTTCAAGCCGAGTGCTGCGCGCTCAGGTCGAACTCGTACAGCGTGTCGGTGCCGAGATCGAAGCGCCGGCAGGGGGGGCGCAGCGCCTCGTCGAGGGTGGCGATGGCCGGCAGGCTCAAGGCCGGGCGCCCGGAGCCGATCAAAAGCGGGGCGACGGCGAATTGCAGCCGGTCGACCACGCCGGCGGCGACGAACGCCGACACGGTCAGCCCACCGCCCTCGATCAGGAGCCGGGTCAGGCCGCGGGCGGCCAGGGCCGCTCGCACGTCCTCGGGCGGCAAGCGGCCAGCCGCATCGGCCGGCAGGGTCAAGACCTCGACCGTGCCGGGCAGGGCCGTCGTCGCCACCTCGCTTCGCACCACCAGCGTCGGCGCCAGGCCGTCGCTCACCAGGGACGCATCGGCATCGAGCCGGCCGCGCGGGTCGATCACCACGCGCACGGGGTTCGGGCCCTCGACATGGCGCACCGTCAGGCGCGGCGCGTCCGCCAAGGCGGTGCCGACGCCGATGACCACGGCATCGACCAGCGCACGCAGGCGGTGCAGGTGGACCAGGCTCTCGTGGCCGCCGATGTAGTGCGAGTGGCCGCTCGCCGTGGCGATGCGGCCATCGAGGCTCTGGCCGAGATGCGCCACGACGAAGCCTCGGCCTTTGGGGCAGGCGGCAAGCGGATGGAACAGCTGGGCGAGCGGATCGTCGGCGGCGGGCGGCGGCTCGCCACCGGCATCGATCCATCGTCGCGTGGCCAAAAGGCCAGGCCAGGTCGTCGGCGCGGTGGGCGTCATGGTCGTTGCAACCGGATCGTGACATGGGTGTTGGGTTCGGGATGGTCTTCGGCGTTCTGCCGTCTATCTCGTAGCAGGTCGCGTTTGCGGGCGGCATCCGTGGAGAAACGAGAAGATGATGTTGGAGGACAAGTCGATCGTTTCGGTCGACCGCTGTGTGTTCGAATTGCGGCAGGGACGCCCGGTGATCGTTGCCGGGCAGAGTTCGACTTGGCTCGTCGGTGGCATCGAGTTGCAGGCCGAGGCGCAGCGTCACGTCCTGAGCGCGCTCGCACCGGAGCGGGTGGTCCTGCTGCTGACGGCCAATCGTGCCGCCAGCCTCGGGCTCGGCGGCGGGGCGGTGGCGCTGCCCGTGGCGGCGATCGACGGGCATGGCGGTCTGGAGCGGCTCGGCTTCGGGCAGCCCACGCCCGCCGACCTCGCCCGCGCCCGCCGTGCGGTGCTGCCCGTTGCGGGTGACGTCTCGGTGCATGCCGCCTTCGGTTTGGCGCGGCTGGCCGAGACCGTGCCGGCGCTGCTCGGCATCCGTTCCATCCCGGAAACGGCCGCCGCTCTCACCGCGCTGCGCGATCGCGGCACGGTGCTCGCCACCAGTGCCATGGCCGTGCAGGCCTTTCGCCAGGCGAATGCGGCCAATATCCGCCGCCTGGCCGAAGCACCCGTACCGCTCGCCAACAGCAACGACACGCGCTTCGTGGCGTATCGCAGCCGCGACAGCCTGACCGACCACGTTGCCGTGGTGATCGGCCAGCCCGAGACCCAGACCGCACCCCTGGTGCGGCTGCATTCGGCCTGTCTGACGGGTGACATCTTCCACAGCCTGCGTTGCGACTGCGGCGAGCAATTGGACACGGCGATTGCCACCATGACGCAGCACGGCGGCGGGGTGATCTGCTATCTGGCGCAGGAGGGGCGCGGCATCGGCATCGCCAACAAGCTGCGTGCCTATGCCCTGCAGAACGCCGGCCTCGACACGCTCGAAGCCAACGAAGCCCTCGGCTTCGACGCCGACGAGCGCGAATTCGCCATCGCCGCCTTGATGATCCGCGATCTGGGTCTCGGGCGCATCCGGTTGATGACCAACAACCCCGAGAAGATCGACGGCATCGTCAAGGCGGGCATCGAGGTGACCGAGCGTGTCGGCCTCGCGGCCACGCTCAACCCGCACAACGAGCGTTACATCGCGGCACGGGTGGCGAAAAAGGGCTATCTCCACGCCGTCAACGGCTGAAGCGGGCCCCGCGCTTGGTCAGCGCAGCCGGTACATGGCGTGGTCGCGGTTGGTGGTGAAGGGGCGCACCTCGTCGGCCCAGCGGCCCTTTTCCACCGCTGCGGCCCAAGCCGGGCTCTTGATGACGTCCGGGCTCTCGATCTCGTAGATGGCGAGATAGGCCGGGCTCGCCGCGGGTTTCGTGTCGATCCGCCCGGCGATGGCCATCTGGAACTCTTCGGCTTTGGCCCGACTGACGGCGATCACGCCGTCCACCTCCATCAGGTAGGGGATGTGCTCTTGGTCGTAGACCTCGTTGAAGAGGTCTTCCTTTTGCGGCTCCACGTCCATGCGGACGACGAACAGGTAGCGGCTGGTGATGGGCATGGGCTGAGCCTCCTTGCAACGACGAGGGCTTCTGCTTAGCCGAAGTTCCCTGCCACCGACAGCCGAGAGCCGCCATGCCCGACACCGCCGCCCCGCCCTTCGCCCAGCAGATCACCTGGGTCTACACCTACGACCTTCTGAACACGGCCCGCTTCTACACCGAGCTCATGGGCCTGGAGATGGTCTTGGACCAGGGCAGCTGCCGCGTCTTTCGCACCTCGGCCACGAGCTTCATCGGCGTCTGCCAGCGCCCCGACCGCGACGTCGAGCCCAAGGGCGTGATCCTGACCGTGCTCACCCCCGACCTCGACGCCTGGCACGCCAAGCTCACCGCCGCCGGCGCCGACGTCGTCGGCCCCCCGACCCACTCCGCCGCCTATCAGGCCCGCGCCTTCGTCTGCCGCGACCCCGAGGGCTACCGCATCGAGTTCCAGTGGTTCGACGACCCCCGCTGGCGCCTCCCCGAAAACGTGCCAGCCGTCCCTTGACGGCTGGCCGGGGG
>RECO01000058.1 GCA_007694015.1 Geminicoccaceae bacterium | reverse complement strand
CGGGCAGCCAGGCGCCATCGGCGCCGACGCAACCACCAGAACCGACACAATCGCCGACGAAAAAAGCCGACGCGAAATCGACGCCGCGCCCCGAAAAGCCGCAACCCGCGCCCACCAAGGCCGCGGCGGCATCGACGGACCAGAGCAATCCCGGCGAGAGTCCCGGCACCGGTGCTGCGCCAAGCACACCGACGAACACGGATCAGACCCAGAAGCCACCCAGACGGCGGCAACGCGATCTCGGCATCATGGACGATCCCCAACGGCAGCCCCCCAAACCCTCTGCAGCGGACAAGAAGTCTCGGGATCCAGCGCTGGAGCGGCCGCCCTTGCGCGGTCTCGGCGCCGACCTCATCGCGGCCATGCAAGACCGGTCGACCCATCAATTGCCGCTGCCGCTGGCGCTCGACATCACGCCCGTGGTTGCCGGTGAAAGCAGTTCAGCGGCAAGAACCGGATGGCGCCAGAAGGCGCGTGACCCCCGCACCCAAACGGCACAAGGACGGTCGCGGCGCAACACAGCCACGAAAGAGGTCGGCTGATGCTGTCGATCGGCGCCGTGGCATCGGCGGGGGCCGCGGGCTCGTACTTCGGCAAGGACGACTACTACGCATCGGCCGATCACCCTCCCAGCGCATGGCTCGGCGACGGCGCCGACAAGCTCGGTCTTGAGGGCGCTGTCGACCGCCAGACGTTCCAGCACGTCCTCGAGGGCTACATACCGGGTGAAGAGCGCCGCCTCGGTTTCGAACAGGCTGGCGAATGGAAGCACCGGGCAGGCTGGGATCTGACGTTTTCCGCGCCGAAATCGGTGTCGATCATGGCTCAGGTCGCGGGCGACACGCGCCTCATCGACGCCCATGACAAGGCGGTGGCGGCCGCGATGGCCGTTGCGGAAAAAGAGGTGCTCGCGACCCAGGCGAAACGCGAAGGCGCTGTCATCAGCGAGCGCACCGGCAGTCTCGTCGCCGCCAGTTTCCGCCACGATCTCAGCCGCAACCAGGACCCGCAGCTCCACACCCATGTCGTCGTGGTCAACATGACGCTGACGGATCGCGGCTGGCGCAGCGTCGACAGCAAACCGTTCTACGACGCCAAGATGATGCTCGGGCAGACCTACAGACAGGCACTGGCGATCGAAGTCCGCCGCCTCGGCTACGACGTGGAAGCCAAACAGGACGGAACCTTCGAGATCAAGGGACTCGATGCCGGCACGCAAAAGGTGTTCTCCTCACGCAGGGCAGAGATCGAGGCCAAACTCGACGCCATGGGCGGACGCGAAAACGCCTCCGCCGCCGATGCGGCCAAAGCCACTCTGGCGACCCGGCGCCGTAAAGGCATCATCACCCGCGACGATGCGCGTGCCATATGGCGTGGCGCGCTGACCCCGGCACAGAACCAGACCCTCGACGGGCTGCACGCCAAGGCCGTGAGCCGCGCGCGAGACGGCGCCGCCCGAGCAGTCGACTCAACCCGATCGGATGCTGCAACAACGGTGCTCCGCGAGGCCGTCGCCATCCTCTCCGAACGCGATGCCGCGTTCTCCAAAGACCGCACGCTCGAGCTCGCCAACCGCATCGCCGTCGGTCGGGCCGACCGCGGCGACATCGCCAACGCGCTCGATCGCGCCATCAGGAGCGGCGATCTCCTCGGCAAGCAGGTCGTGGAAGCTGACCGCAGCGCACGGGCCGATATCGCCAAAGAAGGTCTGACCACCGCGCGCCAGCAGCGCGTCGAGCGCGCCATGCTCGAGCATGAAGCAAAAGGTCGCGGCGCGGTCGCACGACTGGCCAATGATCGTGTCGCAACCGCGATCATCGCGGGGGCAGAACGGATCGCCGAGGCTCACGGCCATCGCTGGACCGACGATCAACGCGCCGCGACGCATGGACTGCTGACCAGCCGCAATCGCGTGCATGCCGTCCAGGGCCTCGCCGGCACCGCCAAGACCACGACAGTGCTCGCGACCTATGCGCGCGAAGCCGGTCGCGCTGGAAAAGACGTCCGCGCGCTGGCGCCCACGGCGAGCGCTGCACGGACGCTCGGCGACGCCCTCGGGAAGAAAGCCGCCACTGTCGAGCGACTGCTCACCGATGTGCGCTTCGGCAAGAACCCCCATCAGGGCAATCGCTTCAGCCGAAGCGAGCAGGTCTGGATCGTCGACGAAGCCTCCCTCTTGTCGAGCCGACAGCTCCGCGACCTCTTCAAGGCCGCCGAAAGCGAGAAGGCCCGCATCGTGCTGGTGGGCGATGTACGCCAGCTCGGCTCCGTCGAGGCCGGGTACGGGTTCGGCCAGTTGCAGCAAGCAGGCATGCCTACCGAGCGGCTCGAGCAGATCGTGCGGCAGACCACCGATCCCCTGCGCCGCGCTGTCGAGCAGGCCGCCATCGGCCAAGCCGCCGCGTCCATGGATCATTTCGTGCGGACACCCGGTGCCTTGACCGTTGCCAAAGACCCCGCCGAGCGCCACGAGACGATCGCCAGACAGTATCTCGTGCTCACGCCCACAGAACGCGCCACCACCATCATCGTCGATCCCAGCCGTGCGGGGCGCGATGCGATCACCGCTCAGATCCGAAACGGGCTCATTCACGAAGGCGCGCTCGGCCGAGAGAGGCTCGATGCCACGCGTCTCGACGCCAAGGGCCTGACCATCGCCGAGAAGAAACAGGCGATGAACTACACCGCCGGGGACGTCGTGCAGTTCCAGCGCGACCTCAGGTTCGGCGGGCAAACCCTGCCACGCGGCACACCCGTCACCGTCATCGGCGTCAGCCAGAGCGACGGCACGGTGACGCTGGCGGCAGCTGGCGGACAACCACTCAATTGGTCCCCGAAACAGAAAGGCGCACGATCCGCGGAAGTATTCACCCAGAAATCGACCGATCTGCGCGAAGGCGACCGCATCGTCTGGACCCGTAACGACCGCCAACAGGGGCTCGCAAACGGCGACACCGGCCGGATCGCCGGGCTCGACGCCGCAAGCCGAAGTGCCACCGTCGCCTTCGACAACGGCAAGACGCTCCAGCTCACGCTCGACGATCACG
>RECO01000285.1 GCA_007694015.1 Geminicoccaceae bacterium | reverse complement strand
AACGCCGGCTCGTCGAAGCTGCGGAGCTTTCTCGAATGCAGCACGTCGGTGCCGCCTTCGCGCAAGGTTCGCATGGCTTGGATGCCGATCTCCAGGTGCTGGGCCACCCGCTGCTGGTAGAAGGCGTTGGCCATGCCGCGCAGCTTCAATTCCCCGTGCAGGGGCTTGTCGGAGACGCAGAGCAGCGTGCCGTAGGGGACGCGGAAGCGAAAGCCGTTGGCGGCGATGGTGGCACTTTCCATGTCGACGGCGATGGCGCGGCTCTGGTTCAAGCGCTCGTAGAGTTCGGCGTAGCGCAGTTCCCAATTGCGGTTGTCGGTGGTGGCGACCGTGCCGGTGCGCATCCGGGTCTTGAGGTCGAGGCCCCTGAGGCCCGTCACCTTCGCCACCGCCTCCTGCAGCGCCACCTGCACCTCGGCGATCGGTGGCACCGGCACGAACAGCGGCAGTTCCTGATCGAGCACGTGGTCGTCGCGGACATAGCCGTGCGCCAGCACGTAGTCGCCCAGTTGCTGCGAACGGCGCAGGCCCGCGCAATGGCCGAGCATCAGCCAGCAATGCGGCCGCAGGACGGCCAGATGGTCGGTGATGGTGCGCGCGTTGGACGGGCCGACGCCGATGTTGATCATGGTGATGCCGCGCCGATCCTTGCGGAACAGGTGATAGGCCGGCATCTGCGGCAGATGCGCCGGCGGCGTGCCCGACGGGCCGTCCGGCTCGAAATGCGGCGGTGCGGTGATCGCGTTGCCCGGCTCGACCAGGGCTTCGAACTCGTCGCTCTCGAACACCAGCTTTTTGCCATGCTCGACGAAGCGGTCGACATAGCGCTGGTAGTTGGTCAAGAGCACGAAGCGCTGGAAATATTCGGGATCGCTGCCGGTGTAGTGGTAGAGCCGCTGCAACGAATAATCGGTGCGCTCGGCGGTAAAGAGGCTCAAGGGCTGAATGGCTTCGCTCGGCTCGCGGTAGAAGCCGTTGGCGACCCGATCGTCGGTGTAGCGGAGGTCCGGCAGGACGAAGCGGCGCATGAGGTCGGCCGTCCGCTCGCCGGCCAATTCGAGCCCCGACCGGTCGACGACGAAGGGCAGGGGGATCAGCCGGTTGGAACGGCCCACCACCATCGGCACTTCGTGGTGGTTCATCAACCGCTGCACGTTGTCCCTGAGGTAGCCGACGAACAGCCCCGGCCGCGTCACCGTGGTGCCGAACACGCCGGGGTCGGTGAGGGCTCCGAAGGCGAGGCGGGCGTCGATGTTGAGCCGCTCCGGCGGCACGCGCAGGCCGAGAAAGGGATAGGTGGCGTCCGCCGGGGCCGGCGGTTCGCCCCCCGCCTCGAAGTCGCGAAAAGTGGTGCGGATCGCCTGCGTGCTGCGCTCGTAGAGCGCGCTGACCTCGGCAACGACGTCGTCCGGGGTGGTCAGCGCCTTCGGCTCGCGGATGCCAAGGCTCGCGAACAACTCCACCAACGCATCCATCACCATCCCCGCATGGCCCCCAGCTGCCTGCCACCAGAAGTAGCACGGCCGGGGCCTTCGTGCAGCCACGGGCCGGAGGTCCGGCTTGGAAGATCCGCCCGGACCGCCTATGTTCCACCCATCACGTCCGGCCGCACGGAGGCTGGCCCGGCGCCGAAAAACGCCCAGTCAAAACGAACCCAGATCGCCATTTTTTCCTTCAAAATCAATAGTTTATGGGGGATTTTCAGGGTCTCGGGACGCTGTTCGACGGCCCGGCCTTGACCGATCGCCCCGAGCGCTCCATCCAACCGCCATGCCCGCACCCCTCCTCACCTTGAAGGACGCGCGCCTCGCCATCGGCCAGCGTGTCCTCTTCGCCGACTTGGCCCTTAGCTTGGAGCCCGGTGCCCGCATCGCGCTCGTCGGCCGCAACGGTGCCGGCAAATCGACCTTGATGAAGGTGTTGGCGGGCCAGTTGGAGTTGGATTCCGGCGAGCGCGCCACGGCACCCCGGGCGCGGCTCGCCTATCTGCCGCAAGCCCCGGTGTTCGAGGGCACCACGACCGCCCACGACTGGCTCTGCCGCGCCGACGCCGAGGCGCCGGAAGGCATCGCCGCCCACGCGGCCGATGCGCTCCTGGCCGAACTGGACCTCGATCCTGCGGCCGACCCGCGGACCCTTTCGGGCGGCCAGCAGCGGCGCCTGGCGCTCGCCCGCACGCTTGCCGTCGACGCCGATGCGCTGCTGCTCGACGAGCCCACCAACCACCTCGACATCGCCACCATCCTCTGGCTCGAGCAGCGCCTGCAGGCGTCCAGGGCCGCACTCGTCGTGGTCAGCCACGACCGCGCCTTTCTCGATGCCCTTGCCAAGACCTGCTGGTGGCTCGACCGCGGCCGCATCGTCGCCCTCGACGTGCCCTTCGCCGAGCTCGAACCGGCGATGGAAGCGGCGATGGAGCAGGAGGCCCAGGTGCGGGCCAAGCTGGACAAGCGCATCAAGGAGGAGACCGCCTGGTCGCGGGAGGGCATCACCGCCCGGCGCAAGCGCAACCAGGGCCGGCTGCGCCGCCTCTACGATCTGCGCGCCGAGCGGGCGAGTCAGATCAAGGCGTTGGGCTCGGCCAAGTTGGACGCGGCAGCGGCCCCGGCTTCGGGCAAGGTGGTGATCGAGGCCGAAGCCATCACCAAGCGCTACGACGGCCGGCTGATCGTGCCGCCCTTTTCCACCCGCATCCTCAAGGGCGACCGCATCGGCCTGGTCGGCCCCAACGGTGCCGGCAAGTCGACCCTCTTGGCCATGCTGACCGGCAAGCTCGAGCCCGACGCCGGCTGGGTGAAGCACGGCACGCGGCTCGAGATGCAGACCTTCACCCAGGATCGCGCCGAGCTGGACCTCGCCAAGAGCCCTTGGGAGGTGCTCTGCCCCGAGGGCGGCGACAGCCTCGACGTGCAGGGCCAGCGCCGCCACGTGGTGGGCTATCTCAAGGACTTCCTGTTCGACGAGGCCCAGATCCGCACGCCCTGCCGTGCGCTTTCGGGCGGCGAGCGCAACCGCGTGCTGCTCGCCCGCATCCTGGCCCAGCCGGCCAA
>RECO01000167.1 GCA_007694015.1 Geminicoccaceae bacterium | reverse complement strand
GCCGGGGTCCCCAAGCTGCTTTGCAGCTTGGGGTGGCCGACCACCCACGAGTGTACGATACCATGGGTGGCCGGGCGGGGGTGAGGGATGGCCCGTGCGCTACCTAACCGGGAAACGCGCTAACGCGCGAAACGCGCTTCCATTTCCTTGACGGAAACGTGCAAGCGTTCGCCCGCCACGATGCGGATCAGGCCAGCCCGTTCAAAGCGCTTGAACGCGCGTCGCAGATCGGCCTCCATCAGCCCCGCCAGCGTCGACCACAGGGACAGATCCGGCAGACTGGGCAGCACGGCGATGCCATCGCCGCGGCGATGCGGTGCACCCGCGGCGATCAGCGCGGCGGCGAGCCGATGGTCGATGAATTGGCGGTCGTCGGCGATGGCGAAGGGCGAATTCACGCGCACACGCAGGCTTTCGGCAATGGCGATGGCAAGCCGCCCGCAGTCCGCCATGGCCGCAGTCAGGTCTTCGACGCTCAACCAGCCGATCGTGACGGGTGAAGCGGCCTTCACTTCCAGCCCGACGCCGCCTTTCGCCATGGCGTTGCGCAAACCGATCGTGGCACCCGGCCCCACCTCGGACGTGCTGCCGTTCGACAGCAAGCGCGCGCGAACCGACCCGCTCGTGAGGAAGAAGAAGCGTCTTGGGGGGGGGGTGGCGGCAATGAGGCGATCGCCGACGGGCCGGCGCTCCCACTCGGCGAGGTTACCCAAATGCAACAAAGTTTCCTCGGGCACGCCGCGGAGGATCCACACTCCCCCGAGGGTGGTTTCGGTCCAGTCGGCAAAGGACGAAGGCAGCATTGAAGATCTCGTTGTCGTCACACGAACGGAGGTCGCACGATTCCATGCGCGCCCCTGAGGGAGCCTGCGGGCCCTTGACCTTGGCCCAAGAGGATCACCTATCACAAACCAAGATCGATGAGGTAAGCTATCTGGTACGCTATCTGGTACGCGAAAAGAGGGAAGACGTCATGTTCGGCTTTGGGATCAAGACCCGCCTGCCGACGGCCGAGACGGCCCTGCCGGGCCGCCCCCAGCCGATCCCGACCGCCAGCCATCACGCCGTCAACGGCCACGCGCTGCAGCCGCCTTATCCGGGCGGCATGGCCGAGGCGACCTTCGGCATGGGGTGTTTTTGGGGGGCGGAGCGGCTGTTCTGGCGCCTGAATGGGGTCTACGTGACCGCGGTCGGCTACGCCGGTGGCCACACCCCCAACCCGACCTACGAGGAGGTCTGCTCCGGGCGCACCGGGCACACCGAAGTCGTGCACGTCGTGTTCGACCCGGCGGTGCTGCCCTATGCCGAGGTCCTGCGGACCTTTTGGGAAGGCCACGACCCGACCCAAGGGATGCGGCAGGGCAACGACGTCGGCACCCAGTACCGCTCGGCACTCTACACCTACGACGACGCCCAAGAAGCCGCGGCCGCCCAGAGCCGCGACCGTTTCCAGGCGGCGCTCGACGCACGCGGCCTCGGGCGGATCACCACCGAAATCCGGCCGGCGCCCATGCTTTATTTCGCGGAGACCTACCACCAGCAGTACCTCCACAAGAACCCCGGCGGCTATTGCGGGCTCGGCGGTACCGGGGTGCGGCTGAAAGATCTGACCGAGGCCTGAGCGGCGAGGCCGAGCGGCCCTCAGTCGGCCGACTTCGACCGATCGCGGAGCACGCTTTGCGGCCCCAGCGGATGGTCGGCGTGCGGGTAGACCGGGTGATGGTGGTGATGCCCGTGGTGGTGGTGCCCGTGGTGGTGGTGCCCCTCGTCGTGCCCGTGGTGGTGGTCGTGGTCGGCATCGTGCCCGTGGTGATGATGGCCATGGTGGCCGTGGCTGTGCCCGACCACCCGGCAGGCGCCGGTACAGAAGGTGTCGCACAAGGCGCAATCCTCGACGCTGGAGCCTGGTGCCGAGGCGCCCTTGCCCTCGACGTGGTGGTGATGGCTTTCCTGCGGCGTGCCGACCTCGTGCTCGAAGCCCAGCACCTGGGCGCGGTATTTGCACATGGCGCAGTTCATCAGGTTCGAGCCTTCGAGGATCTCGCGCACCCGATCGGCAAAAGTCTCGACCACCAGCGGATGGTCGTTGAGATAGCCGGCCTTGACGAACTGGATCGTCGGATGGGCCGCCGCGACGCGGTCGGTAAAGCCGTAGATGCGATCGACCAGAATGCCGGTGAACAGGAAATAGGGAAACACCACGACGCGCTGGTAGCCGAGCTTCGCCACGTGCTCGAGGCAGGGCTCGACCAGGGGGAAGGTCACCCCCGAATAGCCCACCTCGCACCAGCCGAAGCCCATCCCCTCCCACAGCATCCGCGCGATCTTGGAGACGTTGGAGTTGGCATCGGGATCGGACGCGCCCCGGCCGATGACGACCAGGCAGACGTCATGGTTGGGCATGGGCCCCAACTCGGCATTGGCGCGGTCGAGGGCGGCCTGCACCCGCTCGCCGGCGGCCCTGATCATCTTCAGATCGACCGCCAACTCGCGGCCGTAATCGACCCGGATGCCGTGCTGCTTCTGGTAGGTGTTCAAGACCGACGGAATGTCGTTCTTGGCGTGGGCCGCGGCAAACAACATCCCCGGCACCGCCAGGATGCGGTCGACGCCTTCTGCCCGCAGCTTGTCGAGGCCGTCGCGGATGACCGGATTGGCAAACTCCAGATAGCCGTACTCGACCGGCCAATCGGGAAAGTGCGCCCGGAGCCGCTCGGCGACGACGGCAAACTCGTCCACCGCCGCCTTCGAGCGCGAGCCGTGCCCGCACACCATCACGCCCATCCGCTCCGTCAACACGCTTCTCCCAATCAATCACCGTGCGGCGCAACGTGCCCGTAAAGCCGCCCGGCGCAAGTGGCCATCTGGCGCAGGCCCGCCTTGGTGTGAGGCGGGAGCGTGAAAAAGGCAAAGGGGGCTTTTGGCCCCCTTTGGAACCCCCGAGCGGTGGCCTGCGCCACCGCCAATTGGAAACGTCGCCCAACGGCAGGCGGGTCGCCAAATCCACCCCCCAGCCGGTGGGGGGGGGGGGTTAAAAAGGGGCCAAAAAACCCC
>RECO01000177.1 GCA_007694015.1 Geminicoccaceae bacterium | reverse complement strand
TCGTCTGAAACGTTCAAAAGCCGATGGCGGCGGCCGTCAAGCGGTGTGTTTGCGCGCCCGCCGTCGCGACCGATTGGCTCGCAGCGGCGACCGCCACCCGCAACGCCCGCGCGGGATCGACCCGGTGCAAGCGCGCCGCGAGCAGACAGCCGGTGAAGGTGTCGCCGGCACCGGTGGTGTCGACCGCGGCGATTGCGGGCGCCGTCGCTTCGGCCACCACCGCGCCCGCTTCGAGCCAGACCGCACCCTCGACGCCGAGGGTCAAAACCACGGCCGCCCGGGCGCCTTCGAACCGTTCGGCCAGTGCCGCAACCAGATGCGCCCGGCCACCGTCGGCACCGACCAGGACGCGCGCCGCCGCCGTCCCCAAGACCAGCAGATCGGCCCGGCCGGCCAAGGCGTCGATGCGCTCGGTCCCGAGCCGGTGCACGTCGTCGACGGCCAGATGCGTGGCGAGGACCAGACCGCGCGCCGCGAGCTCGGGCAAGTGCGGCCACAAGGCGTCGAGCTGGTCTGCTTGGAGGTAGAGCCCGTGCGGCGGCCCCGCGGCCGTAAGCTCTTCCAGCCACGCCGTAAAGACCGCGGGCGCCACCTGCAGGGGCTCGTTGACGATGGTTCGGTGACCGCTCGCCTCCACCAGGATCAGGCAGCGAGACAAACGCTTGCCCTGGACCCGGCTGCTCGGATGCACGGCCACCCCGGCCGTCCGCATGGCCTCCACCGCCCAGTCGCTTTCCGCGTCCCAGCCCAGCACGGTCAAGACCTCGGCCGTCACCGGCAGAGGCGCACCGAGGCCAGCAGCGGTTGCGGCCACGTTGGCGGCCCGCCCGCCAAGAAACCGCTCGATGGTCCGCGCCATCGCCCGGTCGTCGCGGTGCGGCAGCACGTCCACGCGCGCCATCAAATCCGCGCAGAGATAGCCGACACAGGTGAGCCGCGGCCGGTCGGGATCGACGCCTCGACCCATGACGTGGCGGCGGGCGATCAGCGCGCGGCCGGCCGGGTCCGGCCGATAGCCCAACTCGGCGATGGCCGCCTCGACGCGGGCGCGGGCCTGAGCCCCGACCCCACGCCGTCCGGTGACCACGTTGGAGGCGGTGCCGACCGACACACCGGCGTGCCGCGCCACGTCGCGCAGGGTCGGCCGCATCAGCCGCCGAGTTCCCGGAGTTCCCAAGCCGCCGGAAAGCCGCCGGTGGTACCGTGCCGCGTGCATTTCAGCGAGGCCGCGCGCACCGCGACCGCCAAGGCGGCGGCCGGCTCGACGCCCTTGGCCAAGCCCGCAACGAAGACGCCGCAGAGCACGTCGCCCGCACCCGTCGTGTCGACCGCCACGACCGGCGGTGCGGGCACGACGATCTCGACCGTACCCACCCGCAACCGTGCCCCTGCCGCCCCGAGCGAGACCAACACCATCGCCACGGCGCCGACATCAAGGCTCGCCGCCTCGATCTCGTTGACGACGACGAGATCGACCAAGGGCAGCAGTGCCGGGTGGCACGCAGCCACCGGCGACGGGTTGAAGGCGATCCAAAGCCCCCGCCCATGCGCCCGCCTCACCAGCCGCTCGGTGATCTCGTCGCGCGGGTTGCCCTGGATCAGCACCCGCCCCCCCACCCCGAGGCCATCGATCGCCTCGTCGACCAGTTCCGCCGGGAACGCGTGCATCGCATCCGCCGTGCTGACGATCATGTTGGCCCCCGTCCGGTCGACGAACACCGCACTCTCGTCGGTCGGCAACGGCACCGTCCGCACCAACTCCAACCCCAACCCCTCGACGGCCAGGAATGCCCGCAGCTCCCGGCCCATCGCATCGTCGCCCACCGTCGCGGCAAAGCGCACCTCGGCCCCCGCCCGCCGTGCCATGACGGCCTGGTTCAACCCCTTGCCCCCAGGCTCCCACGGCTTCGCCTTGGCCAGCACGGTCTCTCCCGGCCGCGGCAACGCCCGAAGCCCGAAGAACCGATCCACCGCCGCATTGCCCACGACCAACAACGTCACGCACCGGCTCCAGGAGGAGAGGGAAAAGGAAGCGGCTAGGGGGCTTTTGGCCCCCTAGGACCCCCGAGCGACGGCGTTGCCGTCGCTGCTTGGCGCTGCCGCCATCCGCTGAAACGTTTTAGCGCCCCCCCCGACGGGCACGCCAGCACCGAGCCAAGTGCTGACGGCCCTGGCCGTCAGCCGGGGGGTCCAGGGGGGTCAAAAGCCCCCCTGCCCTTTTCCTCACCTCAACCTTTTCACCTCGGCCATGAACGCATGGGCGCGGTCGGGGTCGACTGGGTTCCACCAGACGCCGTCGCGTTTGAGCGAGGAGGCGATGATGACGCCGTCGGCGAGGCTCAAGATGCCGCCGACGTTGCTGGGGGTGACGCCGCTGCCGACGACGACGGGGAGCGTCGTGGATTGCTTGATGGTGGCGAGTTCGTCGAGGGTGGCGGCGTCGCCGGTACGCTGACCGGTGGCGATGGCAACGTCGGCGTGGAAGAATTCGACGTCGCGGGCGAGTTCGGGGAGGGAGCGGTCGGCGACGATGGCGTGCGCCCCGTGCTTGACGTGGACGTCGGCGAAGATACGGACGTGCTTGGCGCCGATGTGGCTGCGAAAGCGCATGGCGCGCGCCGCGGGGCCCTCGATCAGGCCTTCGTTGGCGACGTAGGCGTTGGCCCATTGGTTGACGCGGACGAAGTCGGCGCCGGCGGCCATGGCGACGGCGAGGGCCATCAAGGCGCCGTTGGCCAGCACGTTGACGCCGACGGGCAGGTTCGTGGCCCGTTTCACCCGGTCGGTCATCACCGCCATGGCGGCGGCGGTTTCGGGGCCGAGGTCTTCCGGCTTGGCGAAGGGAATGTCGCCGTGGTTTTCGACGATCAGGCCGTCGAGCCCGGCGTCGCGGTAACGCAGCCCCTCGGCGACGGCGAAGTCGAGGATCTCGGCCATCGGCCGGCCGTCGTGCTCGGGTGCGCCCGGCAGGGGCAGCGAGTGGATCACCCCGATCACGGCCTTCGGGCGGTGGAACAGCGTCTCGATGGCGGACGTGCGGACGCGGGCGACGGGCTTTTCGGTCATGACGGGCTTTCGAGCTGCAACGACGCCCGAAGATGGCGACGGCCCGCCGCCCTTGCAACGTGCGTTCAGACCCGGGAACTGGGCTGATAGAAGGGCACGTGCGTCGAGGCGTCGAAATAGCCCTCGTAGAACTGCTTGACGTGCGGCAAGAGGGCCTTGGCGAGGCCGCGGCGCTGCACCTCCTCGTCGCTCAAGGCGCGGCGCAGGTCGGCCTGGAGCTGGGCCAGGGCGCCGTCGCGGTCGATCTTGGTGAAGGTGCCGTCCGCGTAGACCACCTCGCCCGCGCACATCACGAGATCGACGCCGTCGGTCTTGGCGCGCTGGATGACGGCATCCAGCACCGGCATCAACGGGTCGAGATAGGGAAAGGCGAGCTTGTCCCAGTCGACCAGGATGAGGTCGGCCGCCTTGCCGACTTCGAGCGTGCCGATGCTCGAGCCGAACGGCGTGGTCGCGGCACCGCCGCACGTCGCCATGCGCAGCACCTGGGCCGAAGTCGGCACGTCGTCGTCCATGCCGGGGGTGCGGTGCGCGCGCAGCACCATGCGCATTTCCTGCAGCATGTCGCGGTCGTCGTTGATCCCGGCCTCGTCCATGCCGATGGCGACGTTGACGCCCTTCTTCTCCCACACGTTCAAAGCACCCACGCCGGAGCGCAGGCGGAAATTCGAGCTGCAATTGTGGCAGATGTGAGTCCCCGTCTCGGCCACCCGCTCGATGTCGCGCTCGCTCAGCCAAACCCCGTGGCCGAGGGTCATGCGCGGGCTCAAGAGGCCGAAGCGGTCGATGTACTCGACCGCCGAACAGCCGCCGCGCTTGTGGGCGTAGGCCTTTTGGTAGGCCGTCTCCAAGAGGTGCATGTGCAGGGGCGCGTCGTAGGCCTCGGAGGTTTCGGCGAGCCGTTCCAACGCCTTGTCGGAGCACCAATGGAGATTGGCGGGGGCGAGCTGGATCTTCAGGCGTTCCTTGTTGTGATGCCGCCCGTGCAGGTTCTGAAAGAGGGCGATGCAGTCCTCGAGGCCGGTCTGAAAGCGGGCGAAGTGGGCGGCCATCGGCCCCTGCAGCTCGTCGGGCAGCGAGCGGACGAACTCCTGGTCGTCCATGTAGACCAGCCGGTTCTGGTCGCGGGTGGCGAAGGAGTAGGAGACCCGCATGCCGACGTCTTCATAAGCCTTGAGGACCTGCTCGGCCCCCTTCTCGACGTCGGCGAGCGTGCCCGGCAGCCAGCCGTGGATGTGCTGCACGGTGGTCACCCCGGAGGCGATCATCTCGAAGGCCGAGTAGAGCGTGTCGAGGTAGAGATCGACCTGGCGGCTGACGAGACGGGTGACGAACCAGAGCTCCAGCGGCATGTCCGGCGAGCCGAGCTGCACCGGGGTCAGGCCCACATGGTGATGGCCGTTGACGAAGCCGGGCATCACCACCTGGCGGCCATTGCCCAGCACCCGGGCATCCGGGTGGGCGGCTTCGAGCTCGGCCACAGGTCCGATGGCGCGGACGAGGCCGCCCTCGACCAGGATGGCGGCATCGTCGTACTGCTCGACATGGTGGCGATCGACGGCGCGGGCGATGACGTGGCGGCCCTTGATCAGGGTCTTGGCCATGGGAATTCCTCGGCTGGCTGGCGGGGGCTGACTGGCGGGAGGGTGGCTGGCGGTTGGGTAACTGGCAAGGCGTGGCGGGGCCGCCTCAGGCGGCGAGCCCCTCCTGTTCGGCCAAGGCTCGATCGACCTCGACCGACAACAGGCCGCCATGAAAAACGTGCCGCTACCCGCTTGAACCCCAGCGGACCATGGCGTCCGCGGCAAAGATCTTAGCACCCGCAAGGTTTGCCGACCTTTGACGCAAACAGCGCGGCCCGACGGCACGATCGCGCCCGGCGCCAACGACGGTGCCCGCGAGACGCCACCATGAACGCAGTTGGCAAGCTTATTGCTTATCAATCGGGCACGCGCCGCATTCGGACGGCGGGACCACGCCATGGGAGACCGGGGCCTTGGCAACGTTGCGGCAGACGATCGAGGCAGGGCACGGCCGTGCCGCGCTACCGGCCGGCAGCGGTGTGCGCCTCGACGTCGAAGGCCTGAGCCACCGCTTCGGCGACTTCCTCGCCGTCGACGACGTCACCCTGCACGTCGAGCCGGGCGAGGTGCTGGCGCTGCTCGGCCCCTCCGGCTGCGGCAAGACCACCCTGCTGCGGGCGATCGCAGGATTTCTTCGCCAAAGCTCCGGCACGATCAGCGTGGATGGCCGCAGGGTCGACGACGTGCCCGCCGGCCGCCGCAACATCGGCATCGTCTTTCAGAGCTACGCCCTCTTCCCCCACATGACGGCGGCCGAAAACGTCGGCTACGGCCTCGCCGCCCGCGGCCGCCCCAAGGCCGAAATCCGCGCCCAGGTCGCGCGCTTCCTCGAGGTGGTGAAAATGGCGCATTTGGCCGACCGGTTGCCGCGCCAGCTCTCGGGCGGCCAGCAGCAGCGCGTCGCCCTCGCCCGCGCCCTCTGCATCGAGCCGGGCATCCTCCTGCTCGACGAGCCGTTCGCTGCGCTCGACAAGAACCTCCGTCTCGACATGCAGATCGAGATCAAGCGTCTGCAGCGGCAATTCGGCCTGACGGCGATCCTCGTCACCCACGATCAGGAGGAGGCGATGAGCATCGCCGACCGGGTGGCGGTGATGAACCACGGCCGTATCGAACAGCTGGACACCCCGGTCACGGTCTACGACGAGCCGGCAACCCTCTTCGTCAACGGTTTCATCGGCTCGACCAACCTCTTGGCGGGCCGCGTGCTCGCCCGCGACGGCGAGGAGGTGATGATCCGCCTCGATGCCGGCGCGAGCCTCAGCGCCAAGGCCGCCTCGACCATCCAGCCCGGCACCCGCGTGGTCGTGTCGGTCCGCCCCGAGCGGCTGGAGCTCTTCCCGCAGCCGGCGCCGCAGCGGTTCGCCGTGACCCGCCGCCTGAGCCTGCCGCTCGGCGGGCTGACGGTATTCGACCTCGAAGCCCAGGACGGCACCCCGATCAAGCACGTCCGGCTCCGCCAACCCGGCGAGGCGGCGTTGGGCGAACAACTGTTCTGCGGCCTTGCCGCCGACGCCCGGCCGGCGGTGTTCCCCGCCCCCGCCGAATGACCGTTCACCGCACCAAGGAAGGGTTCTCGATGCACCTCAAACGTCGCGACTTCATGGTCTCCTCGCTCCTGGCGTCGGCCGCACTCGGGACGGGCGCCGCCTTCCGCCCGGCCCATGCGGCAGGGCGGGTGACGGCTGCGATCTATCCCGGCGCCTGGGACGAGGCCTTCCGCTCGATCGTCGCCCCGGCCCTGATGGACGCCCACGGCATCCAGCTCGACCTCGACCCGCTCTACGCCGTCGACCAGATCGCCAAGGCGCGCGCCGCCCGCGGCCTTGCCCCATTCGACGTCTTCGTGCTCGATCCGGGACCGGCCGCGACCGGCGAGGAGATGGGCCTTTTTGCTCCCTTCGAGGTGGCAAAGCTCAGCAACGCCGACAAACTGCCCAGCGCCTTCGTCGGCACCTACGGCGTGCCGGTCGCGGCCCAGGTCGTGGGCATCGCCTACAACCCCTCCAAGCTCCCCACCCCCACCAGCTGGGCCGATCTGTTCGAGGAGCCGTTCGTCAGCCGGCTCGGCCTGACGGGCTTTCAGACCACCTTCGGCACCGCGTCCCTGATCGAGATCGCCAAGACCTTCGGCGGCTCCGAAACCGACGTCGAGCCGGCGTTCGAGAAGATCCGCGAGGCCCTGCCGAAGGTCGCCGCCGTCGCCCAGCCGCAGGCCATGGTCGGCCTCTTCCAGCAGGGTGAGATCGACGTGATGTACGGCAACACCCAAGCCGTCGCCACGCTCCAGGGCCGCGGCGTCGACATCGCCTTCGCCAAGCCGGCGAGCGGGGCGATTGCCTTCGTCACCACCATGCACGTCGCCAAGGACGCCGAGTTCCCCGACGAGGCCTACAAGTACATCGACACGGTGGTCAGCGCCGACGTGCAGACGCAGCTGATGCAGCCGCCCAACAACTTCATCCCGGTCAACGCCGACGTCGACCTGCTGCCGTCCTTGCCGATGGCCGCGCTCGCCGAGATCGAGACCTTCGTCCGCCACGACTGGTCGGTCATCAACCCGCAGCGCCCGGGCTGGATCGAGCGCTTCAACCGGGAGGTCCAGGCCTGAGCACGCTGGCACCCGCCGCCGGAGCGGTCGCCCGACCGCTCCGGTTCCGCGTCGGCGACTGGCCCCTGGTCGTGCCGATGGCGCTGCTGTTCCTCGGCTTCTTCGCGGCACCCTTGGGCCTTTTGGTCTGGGTCAGCCTGCACGCCGATGCCGACATGACCCGGCTCGGCCTCGACAGCTGGCAGCGCTTCTTGGGCGATCCGTTCTACCGCGGCGTGGCACTCGACACGCTGCTCTTGGGCCTGAAGACGGTGGCGGCGACGGCCGTCCTCGGCCTCGGCTTGGCCCTCTTGTATCTGGAAGCCGGCCCCCGCTTTCGCCGCGTGCTGTTGATCTTGATCGTGCTGCCGCTGCTGACGTCGGTGGTCGTGCGCACCTTCGCCTGGATCGTCATTCTCGGCCGCGAGGGGCTGATCAACCGGCTGGTGCTGGAACTCGGCTTGAGCCCCGTGCCGCTGCGGCTGCTCCACACCGAGTTGGGGTTGATCATCGCGCTGATGCAGATCGAGCTACCCTTGATGCTCCTGCCGCTCTTGGCGGTCATGAACCGGATCGATCCCAATCTGTTGGATGCGTCGGCCGCCCTCGGCGCCAGCCGCTGGCGCACCTTCGTCAAGGTCATCCTGCCCTTGAGCGTGCCGGGCCTCGCCGCCGGCTGCCTCCTGGTCTTCGCCAGTTCCACCACCGCCTTCATCTCGCAATCGGTGATCGGCGGCGGCCGGCTGATCTACATGCCGCTGGTCATCTGGCAACAGTCGGTCGTGGTGTTCGACTGGCCCTTTGCCGCCGTGGTCTCGATCTCGCTCCTGGTCTCGGTCCTAGCGGTGATCGCGCTGATCGGCTGGATCGGCCGCCTGGCTGGAGGACGCGTGCGTGGTTGACCGCCGCCGCTTCGGCGATCTCGCCTATTGGACGCTGGTCTTCGGGCTGGGCGGCCTCGCCTTGTTGATCCTGGTGACGCCGGTCGTCGTCATCTTGATCACCTCGTTCACCAGCGAGGCCAGCCTGCGATTCCCCCCGCCCGACTTCTCGCTCCGTTGGTACGCCGAACTGTTCGACCCGAGCCGTTCGCGCCACATCCACAACGCCGCGATGAACACGCTGACCGTGGCCACCTGGAGCGCCGGTGTCGCCATGGTGGTGGCGACGCTCGCGGCACTCTGGCTGCATCGCAACCAAGGCCCGCTCGGGCGCACCGCGGACACCCTCTTCATGTCGCCCCTGGTGCTCCCGCTCCTCGCCTTCGGCCTCGCCGCCCTGATCCTGATCTCGATGCTGCGCGAGCGGCCGTCGCTGTTCTGGCTCACCGCCGGCCATCTGGTCGTGGTGGCGCCGTTCGTGCTGCGGACGACGCTGGCGAGCCTCAGCCAGCTCGACCAGGCGTTGCTCGACAGCTCGAAGAGCCTCGGCGCCTCGCCCTTCTACACGTTCCGCCGGGTGACCCTGCCGATCATCCTGCCCGGCATCGCCGCCGGCACCTTCCTCGCCTTCATGGCTTCGGTCGACAACGTGCCCGTTTCGCTGTTCCTCAGCAGTGCGCGCACCGACATGCTGCCGATCCGCCTGTGGGGCATGATGGAATCGAGCCTCGACGTGCGCGTCGCCGCCGCCTCGGGGGTGTTGATCCTGGCGGCCCTCGTGCTGCTCCTGTTGATGGAGCGCCTCGCCGGTCTCACCCGCCGCCTCAGTTGAGCCGCGCGCCGCTGCCGCTCAGCGCTTGCGCTGGCTGAAGGTCACGATGGCGACGGCGGCGGCGTGGGCGATGACGCCGATCCAGGGGTTGGGGGGCGCGCTCTCCGCCACGGGGCGGCGCTCGGGCTCGGGCCGGGTGGTGCCGTTGTTCGCCAGCAGGTAGAGCCCGCCGCCGGCAACCCCGAGCATCAGGCCGACCAGGGCGCAAGCACCCGCCGCCCCCAACACCGGCACCAGGGCCAAGGTCAGCGCCACGACGAGCAACGTCAAGGCGCCCACCAGCAAGAGCCCCACCACCACTTGCAGCCGCGCGCGGTGGACCAGGTCCTCCATCGGCCGGCGCAACGGCCCGTCAGCGCCGGCCTTGAAACTGGGCGACGACGTAGCCCGCCCCCACCGCGCAGAGCACCGCCAACATGGGGTTGCGCTGGATCCAACGCTCGACACCCTCGACCCGCTGCTCGCCGAACTCGCGGCCGCGCTCGACGGTGGCCAAGGTGTCCTCGACCACCTTGGTCCCGCGTTCGCGTGCATCCTTGGCAAGCTCGTCGACATGGGCGCGCCCCGTCTCGACCAGTGCCTCGGTCAGCTTCTCCAAATCCTGCCGCAGCGCCGTGATCTGCGCCTGGACGTCCTGATCCCCCGCATCGCCCTTGTTGGTCGCCATGCTCGCTCTCCTTGTCGGTCCCAAGGCTCAATGCACCACAGCCGGCGAGGTTCCCCCAATCCTCGCTCCATCATGGCGGCGCCGCCATAGCTCGAACATCAACAGCGTCCAGAGCTCGCTCGTGTGCCGGTCGCTGCCGGCGATATGGGCTTCGAAGGCCGCACGGGCCGGCCCCGGCCGGAGCAGACCACCGCCATAATCGCTGGCCAAGAGCGTGTCGCCCGCCCACTCCCGCAACGGCCCGCGCAGCCATGCGGCCAGCGGCACGGCAAAGCCCATCTTCGGGCGCGCGACGAGCGCGTCGGGCACGTAGCGCTGCAGGACGCGGCGCAACAGCCACTTCGAGGTTCCCGAGCGCACCAGAAACCGGCTCGGCAGGCGCCAGGCAAACTCGACCACGCGGTGATCGAGCAACGGCGGGCGGGCCTCCAAGGCGACCGCCATCGACGCCCGGTCGACCTTGGTCAGGATGTCGTCGGGCAGATAGCCCTGACCATCGGCAAGACGCATCCGGTCGAGCAAGGGCCAGGCTTCGGCCGGCAGTCGCACCGGCGCCGCTTCATCCGCCGCGAGGTGGAGGCTGGGCTCGACGGCTTGGCTGACGAGCGCGCGATAAAGCGCGTCGTCGTCCAGTGCCAGCACACGGGCGAGTTTGGCGAGCTTGTTCGCCAATTGCGTCGGCGCCCCCTTGGCACGGGTGGCCAGGGTTTCCATCGCCCCGGCGGGCAGCCCCCGGATCAGCGCGGCCAGAGCGCGCCGCAGCGACGAGGGCGCACGCGCCAGGGCCGGCGCCCAACGCGCAGCGAACAGGTGCCGGTTGTAGCCGGCGAACAACTCGTCACCGCCATCACCGGAGAGCGCCACCGTGACGTGCCCGCGGGTGAGTTGCGAGACCAGAAACGTGGGGATTTGGGAGGAATCGGCGAACGGCTCGTCGAACACGTCGGCCAAGCCCGGCACCACCGCCAAAGCCTCTCTGGCCGTCACGGTGAGTTCGGTGTGGGCCGTGCCGAGATGCTGGGCCACGGCGCGGGCATGGCTCGATTCGTCGAAGCCAGCGTCGGGAAAGCCGATGGAAAAGCTGCGCACGGCACCCTGCCCCGACGCGCACATCAAGGCAGCGATGGTCGACGAATCGATCCCGCCCGAAAGGAACACCCCGAGCGGCACCTCGGCGACCATCTGCAGCCGAACGGCATCGAGCAGCAGGTCATGCAACCGGGCTTCGGCCGCCGCATCCGCGACCTCCAGCGGTGCCGCAACCCCGGCCGCCGCCGTTGCGTCCAACGACCAATACCGCCGGCGAGCAACGTTGCCGGCGGCATCGACGCTGAGGACTTCGCCCGGCATCAGCTTTTCGACACCCGCATGGATCGAAAACGGCGCGGGCACGTAGCCGAGCCGCAAATAGCTGGCGAGGGCGGCCGGCTCGATCGCGAAGTCCCGACCGCTGGCGCGGAGTGCGCCCAGCTCGGAGCCGAACAGGACGGCCCGACCGCGCACCGCCACGTAGAGCGGCTTGATGCCCAAACGGTCGCGCACGAGGTGCAAACGCCGCTCGACCCGATCCCACAGCGCCAAGGCGAACATGCCGTTCAGATCGGCCAGGGTTGCGGCGAGCCCGCGATGGGCAACACTTTCGAGGATGACTTCGGTGTCCGAATGGCCGCGCCAGCTCACGCCGTCCAGCGCGGGATGCCGGCGCAGTTCGGCGAAGTTGTAGACTTCACCGTTGTAGACGATGACCCAGCGCGCATCCGCCGACACCATCGGCTGCGCGCCGCCAGGGCCGAGACCGAGGATCGCCAAGCGGCGATGGGCCAAGCCGACGCCGGCCGCGGCATCGACCCAAATCCCCTCGCCATCGGGGCCGCGATGCGCCACCGCCCGCCCCATGGCACCAGCGATCCGGGCAAGTTCGGCGCCGTCCGGACGATCCGGGTCGACGAGGCCGGCGATGCCGCACATCAAGCCGTACCGGGCGATGCGACGACGTCGCCGCGCCCGCGGCGCGCCGGGGGGAAGCGGATGCTGCCACGAACGACCGAATGCTGGGAGCTGAGGCGCGACAAGGTGCTGAGGATCCCCGGTCTTGGGCGGTAACCTTGCTCTAGAGTATTTTTCGCCACGATAGAATGCCAGCGGCGGGCGAAGGGCAGCCCCGGCAGGCCGGCTTTTGACCGCACGCGTCCATCGGGTTACAGCCGCGCGCGGTTTCCCTCTTCGCCCGGGAGCGATGAACGTTGGTCGGCAAGCACCTCGACGGCCGGACGGTGCTCTACCTCGTCACCGAGGACTGGTATTTCTGGTCGCACCGTTTGCCGGTCGCCCGCGCCGCCCGCGATGCCGGTGCGAAGGTCATCGTGGCGACGCGGCTCGACGCGCACACGGATCGGATCGCCGCCGAGGGCTTCGTGCCGGTCGCCATCCCGTTCGACCGCTCCGGCCTGAACCCCGGGCGCGATCTCGCCACACTCCAGGCCATCCGCCGAACCTACCGCGACCATCAGCCCGACCTCGTCCACCACGTCGCCGCCAAGCCGGTGCTCTACGGCTCGATCGCCGCCCGCCTCGCGGGCGTCCCCGCCGTCGTCAACGCCATGGCGGGGCTCGGCGCGCTCTACGTCGACGAGGGCCGCAAGGTTCGACTTTTGCGCCACCTTTTCGAGTTTGGACTGAAAAGTGCAGCACGACGACCGCACATGTGGACAATCGTCCAAAACACTGATGACTTTGCGGTTTTCCGGCGACTTGGCTTTACGTCGGACCAACTCGTTCTCATTCGTGGTTCGGGCATTGACCTCCGGCAATTCCAGGCCACGCCAGAACCGGGGAGATATCCGCTGACTGCAGTTTGCGTGTCACGCATGCTCTGGCACAAGGGCGTTGGCGACTTGGTCGAAGCCGCCCGTATTCTTCAGGGACGGGGCGTCGATTTGCGTGTCCGCTTGGTTGGGGGAACCGATGCCAATCCGGCGAGCATTGCACCCACGACACTCGCGGCATGGGCCAGCAACGGCATCGTCGAGGTTGGCGGCCAAAGCGACGACGTGGCGGGCGAATATGCAGCCGCCAACATTGGCGTCCTACCGTCCTTCTATCGTGAAGGCGTGCCGAAAACACTGCTGGAGGCGGCCGCGTGCGGCCGGGCGATGGTCGCCACCGACGTGCCCGGTTGCCGCGAGATCTGCCGCCACGAGGAAACCGGTTTGTTGGTGCCGCCGCGTGATCCGGTGGCCCTGGCCGATGCGCTGGCACGGCTTGTCACCGATCACGCCCTCCGCCACCGGCTCGCGGCGCGGGCCCGCGCCGTCGTCGAGACCGAGTTCGCCGACCACTTGGTCGCTGATGCGACCCTGGAAGTGTACGCCCGAGCCCTGGGAGCGTAGCGGCGTGGCGGACGGCCGCCACGATGCGCCGGGGAAAGCCCTGGAACCCGAGCGTGATCGGCGAAGCGGCGCCTGGAGGTCGGCTCCCTCACCGCCGAAAGCGCGGGATGAGTGCTGGGACGCGGCGGCAATAGTCGGCGTAGGTTTCGCCGTAGAGCCGATGCAGCCGTCGCTCTTCGAACCAAGTGCCGATGATCAGGTAGAGCGAGCCCCAAAGAGCCGTAGCCAGGCTGAAGGGGTCGTGCACGAGGCTCCAAAGGAACAGATGGGCCCCGGCATAGAGCGGATGCCGGATGCGGCCGTGCAAGCCGTCCGTAATCAACGGCTCGATCGATCCCCCCGGTTGCTCCGGCACCGTGCCCATGAACCGGCCGAAATCGTAGCGCCGTCCGCCCGCCCAGAACAAGCCGAGCGCCAGGATCAGCATTGCGCCCTGCAGCAGCACGAGGGCCAGCGGGCGCTCGAACTCCACCGCGTCGCTGCCGAGCCAAAGACGGCCCATGACCAGGACCGCCGCAAGATGCACCACGGCGATCACGTTGTAGGCGAGGCGATGCCAGCGGCCGACCCAAGGGCGGAGGAATTTCTGCCCCATCTGGCCCGCGAGCAGCGAGTGTCCGGCGCCAAAACTCAGCCACAACAGCGCGTAAAAGCCATGATCCAGTGCGCTCATCCGCGGTTCGTGCCGAACCCTGAGCCTGTCGTAAAGCCCGATAGGCTGCGGCCATGTCGCCCGCTGCCAAATCGAACCAATCAGGCTATTTGGTGTTGGGGGTGTGAGGGGGGGTGGAGTCATGGTTCTTCGTGAGTTGGTGATTTTCGGCCTGGATGGCGTCCTCGTCGAGATGGCGGCGTTGCGGGCGGAGGCGTGGGCGGCGGCCTTGGCGGGCGCCGGTCAAACCTGGTCGGCCGATCGGCTCCTCGCCCGGCTCGACGGCGTCGACGATCGAACCGCACTCGCAAGCCTGCAGGCGGAACTCGGGCGGCCGCTGCCGCCCACCCTATTGAACGATGTGCGGACACGCCTGCGCAGCGCCAATGCGGCGGAGCTGATGCCGGTACAGGACGCCCTCGGCGCCCTGCGTCGACTGCGCGGCCGCGTGGCCGTGGTCACGCTGACCTCGGCGCCCGTCGCGCGCGAAGCCCTGGAAAAGGTCGCCATGTGGCGGCACTTCACCTCGGCGACGTTCCCCACCGAACTGGTCGAGCGGGTGCCGCCCGCGCCGGACATCTACCAATACGCCGCAGCCCAAATGGGCGTGCCGGCCGCGCGCTGCCTGGTCATCGAGAGCACGGTCCATGGCGTGCGCGCGGGCAAGGCCGCCGGCATGACCGTGTTCGGTTTCGTCGGCGGTGCCAGCAAGCTCGACCACGCGCAAGCCGCCAAGCTCGACGCCGCCGGCGCCGATCTGGTGTTCGACCGCATGCGCGAGTTGGCCCCCTTGGTGGGCGCGCGCGCCGCCTGATCGGGCTGGCTACGGCCACAACCCCACCAGCGCCCGGCCGCCCACACCAGCGAGCGGATAGGAAGCCAAGGCGGCTTTTGGCCCCCCAGGAAAGGCGAAGCCAAGGGGGCTTTTGGCCCCCCAGGAAAGGCGAAGCCAAGGGGGCTTTTGGCCCCCTTGGAAACCCCCGGCGAAAACGATCAGCGGCCGTGCAAGCACGGCCGCTGATCGTTTTGAGCTGGCCCCTGTTTCCTTGGACATCCATTTGTCGAAGGACGACCGAGGATGGATGCTTCCGAGATGCCGCAGCGAGAGAAGAACGAAGGGGTTGATGGTGATGATGC
>RECO01000015.1 GCA_007694015.1 Geminicoccaceae bacterium | reverse complement strand
CGACCGGGAGGAAATGCGGGTAGAGGTAGAAGCCATCGCCCGGCGGCGGAGCTAGGGGCGATGCAGCCGCCGCGTGTCATCCAGGACCGTGCCGGCCGCACCTACCGGCTGCGACCGATCGAACTGGCGGACGCGCCGGCGCTGCAACGGGCCCTGCAGCGCATGGACCCGCGCGACGTCCGAGCCCGGCTGTTCGCGCCGACTACCACCATGAGCGACGAGGCGGCCAGGCGCTTTTGCACCATCGATCCAGCGCACGAGATGTGCCTCGTCATCGAAGACGAAGCTGAGCCCGGTGTCTTGCTCGGTGGCTGTCGGTTGATGGGCGACGCCTCGGGCGCCACGGCCGAATTCGCGGTCACGCTCTTGTCGGAGTTGAAGGGGCGCGGCCTCGGGCGTGCGCTGATGGAAACGCTGTTGGCCGAGGCACCGCAGCGTGGCTTCATGACGGTCTGGGGCTGCATCCTGCGGGACAACCGGTCGATGATCGAACTGTGCCGGAAGCTTTGCTTTCGCATTGCGACCGACCCGGACGACCCCAGCGTCGTCAAGGCGACCTGGCAGCGTGCATCGAGCTGAGCGCGCGCCTGCGTTCGCGGTGGAAGACGTAGAGGCCGGAGGCGGTGATGATCGCGATGCCGACCCAGGTCATCGCTTCCGGGAAGTCGCCGAAAACCACGTAGCCCCAGAGCACCGCGGCGCCGATTTCGAGATATTGGAAGGGGGCGAGGATGTTGGCCGAGGCGCGCTTGAAGGCGTGCACGATCATCAGGTGCGAGACGGTGGCGATGAGCCCGAGTACGACCAGCCACGCCCAGCTCACCGCATCGGGCCAGGAGGGGGTCAGAGCGGCGACACCGAGCAGACTGCCGGCGGCGATGACCAAGATCATGGTCGCGACACCCGCAAGCCCAGCGGTCAGTTGCAGGGTGACCGGATCGGTGCGCTGCGCGAGCACGCGGGTGGCGACCAGGTAGAGGGCGAAGAAGAGGGCGGCAACCAGCGGCAGGGTGGCGGCCCAGCCAAAGGCATCCAAGCCCGGGCGCACGATCAGCATGGCGCCGGCGAAGCCGACCAGAATGGCCAGAATGCGTCGCCAGCCGATGCCTTCCTTCAACAGAATGCCGGCGAGCAGCGAGAGCAGCAGCGGCTCGACGAAGAAGATGGCGATGGCTTCCGCCATTGGCATGACGGCCAGGGCCGCGAAGAAGAACGTGGTGGCGAGCGCCAAGAGGACGCCGCGTAAGCCGTGCAGGGCGAGGTCGCCAGGGGCGATCTCGAGCCGGCGCCCCCGCACCAGGGGCGTCATGAAGACCACCTGGAAGCCGAAGCGGGCGAGTGCGATCTGCGCCGGGACCATGACCGCCGACAAATGCTTGGCGACGGCATCCATGGCCGGCACGAGCAGCATGGCCCCGACCATGAGCAGCATGGCGAACTCGACCGGGTGGCGCTGGCCGGCGACGGCGGTGGTCATGCAGGGTCCCCTTGGAGCCGCTGCGGACTGCTTAGGGCTGGGTCGTCAGCAATGCCAGAAGCACCCTTGCAGGGCGGACGTGCGGCCTCAGACCGCCCGTTCGCGCACCTGGCGGACGATGTCGCCGTGGACCTCGATATAGCCGTCGCCGATGCTGGCGACGTGCGGCTCGATCTCCCGGTGGAAGGCCGGCAGGCGATGGAAGGGCACGGCCGGGGCGAAGTGGTGGGCCGTGTGGTAGGCCATGTTCCAGTTGAGCACGCGGAGCGGCCAGAGCACCTTGGTCGTGCGGGTGTTCTGGAGGAAGTTCGGCACGAGCGGCAGCCCGACGTGCTCGGCCATCCGTACCACCCGCATATAGGGCTCGCCGAGCAGCCGCGGGATCAGCCAAAAGGTCAGCGCCGCCCAGCTGCCGGCCACGAGCGAGATCAGGGCGACCGCGGTGTAGAAGGCCCACATCCAGCGGGTGCCGACCATCACCTCCCGCTGCTGCCGTGCGTCGAGAAAGCGCTGCTCGGTGGTGTTGAAGCGGCCCTGGGCGTGGTCGATCATGTTGTGGATCAAGCCCTGCCAATAGGGGATGGTCGACAGGTACCAGAGATATCCCGCCACACCGTTGGGCAGCGCGATCAGTTCCGGGTCGTCGTGCTCGTGCTGGGTGTGGGCGTGGTGGGCGCGGTGCTCCAAGCGAAAGAAGGTGGGCTGCAGGATGATGGCGAGGCCCGCGAGCCACGCCACGGTGTCGTTGAGCCAACGGCTTTCGAAGGCGGTGTAGTGGGTGCATTCGTGCAGCGGTGCAAAGAGATGCACCAGCACCACGCCGTGCAGCGCCATGGCCGGCAGGAGCCACCACGTGCCGTGGGCGAGGTAGACCAGCGTGCCGGTCACCGCCAGCGTGGCCAGGTGACCGGCGAGGAAGAGCAGTCCCGGCCCATCCGCGCGCCGGAGAAAGGCCCGATAACGGGCCTTGGGGACGATGTCGGTGACGGCAACGCGGTCGGTCATAGGGACGGCTCCTCGGACGACCTCACCCAAAGTGCATCCCCGGCTCGTCGGATCAAGCACCTGCATTGACCGCGGACCCGTCCGCGGCGCACCTTGGGGCGGTCTCGACGAGCGGAGGCGGTTGGATGGTGGACGTGGCGACCCTGGCGCGGCGCATCGACCAGGCCCGCGGCCACGTGCCGGCCGATCTCGTGATCAAGGGCGGGCGCATTCTCAATACCGCCGCCGGCACGATCGAGCCCGGCGACGTGGCGATCTGCGGCGACGTCGTCGTCGGCACCTACGATACCTATGCCGGGACGACCGAGATCGATGCGGACGGCCGCATCGTCGCCCCCGGTTTCATCGACACCCACGTCCACGTCGAAAGCTCGCTGGTGACGCCCGACGAGTTCGAGCGGCTGGTGCTGCCGCGGGGCACCACCACGGCGATCTGCGATCCGCACGAGATCGCCAACGTGCTCGGCATCGAAGGGCTTCGCTACGTGCTCGATGCCGCCTTGGGCCTGCAGATGACGCTTATCAGCCCGTTGACGAAATCGCCCGCAGGCTTTTGTTGCTCTTCGAGCGTGGGGGGT
>RECO01000144.1 GCA_007694015.1 Geminicoccaceae bacterium | reverse complement strand
CACACCGACCTTGGCACATCGATGCCGTCGGAGGGGCGTCCACCCCATCGCTTACGGATAGAGAGCCTATTCGTGCTAAACTCGGCACCGCTCTTTGGACGTCGTCGATCACCTGCCACCGCGCCCGCGCGACGATCGCGGGCGCGCCGAAAAAAAACGAATTTACAAAACGAACTGTCCCACCCCACAGTCGAGGTTGTTCAGGTAGTTGGCCTGGGGATAACGGGTATTATGACAAATCGATCCGCCCCTGCCAAAGCCATCGCGTTCGCGCTTCGAGGGTGCCGCCGCGGTCGCCTCAGCTATGGGGGCGGAGCAGGCGGTATTGGCGGGCCTTGTTGCGCAAGAACGGCAGCCCCTCGCCCAGCACCTCGACCTCGCTCGACGCCACCGGGCGCCAGACCGAGAGGCCGTAGGCGATCTCGGGCGGCATGTTGATGAAACTCTCCATCGCCAAGCCGCCCGCGAACCCGATCGCCGCCAGGGCCGCGAAAATCTCGTCCCAATCGCAGGTGCCGGCACCCGGCGTGCCGCGGTCGCTTTCCGACAGGTGGATGTAGCGGAGATGCTCCCGTGCATCGAGAATGCCGTTCGCCGCCCCCTTCTCCTCGATGTTCATGTGGTACGTGTCGAGGTGGATGAAGAGGTTGGGCGCGCCCACCCGCTCGATCATGTCGCGGGCCTGCCAGCCGGTGTTGATGAGATGCGTCTCGTAGCGGTTGACCGGCTCGATGCCCAGCCAGAGGCCCCGCGCCCGCGCCTTCGCCGCCGCCGCCGCCAAGGCACGGGCGACGTTGTCGAGTTCGGCCACGGTCGGCGGCTGGCCCGTGCGCTCGCCGATGCCGCCATAGGTGACACCGGACACGGCTTCGCCGCCCATCTCGGCGGTAAGGTCGATGACGCGCGCCAGATGCGCCACCGCCGCATCGGGATCGCGCGAGGCCCAGGCCTGTTCCGGCAGGCCCAGGGAGGCCACCATGCGCAGGCCGTGGCGCTGCAGGAGGGTGCGGGTGTGCGCCGCATCGACGATGTCGGGGTCGAGGAGTGCGATCTCGATGAAGTCCATGCCGTGGTGCGCGGCCTCGGCGATGGCGCGCTCGGCGCCGGCGCGGTCCCAATGCATGGTCCACATGCTGGTGTGCACGCCGAAGCCCTGCATCATGCTACCTCCTCAACCCTCGGCCAGACCATCGAGGATGCGGCGAAAGGCGAGCATTCCCGGATCGTCCAGCCCGACCGACTTCTCGCCGAAAATGCGCGCCCGGCCGATCTTCGCCGGCGCGTCCCGCATCCGGTCCATGGTGTCCTCGACCGCGCGCCGGGCGGCGTCGAGCACGGCTGGACCGCTGTCACAGCCCACCGTCGCGGTGGCGGCGGCATCCAGCGTGTCCAGCACCGTCTTGTCGCCCAACTCGGCCTTGCCACGGGTCCGCATCATCTTGAACGCGGCGCGCAACAAGCCCGAGACCTCGCTCCAGTCGGCCCGCTCGCGGCCCTTCAGCTCCTTCGCCGCCGCCAACAAACCGGTCGCGACCAGCGTGCCGAAGCTGGAGCCCGAGCTCTTGGTGAAGCCTTGGGCAACGGTCATCAGCGCCTTGCCCAGATCCGGCGGCAGGTCGTCGAGCGCCGGTGCTACGGCACGGCTGCCGCGGACCATGGTGACACCCAGATCGCCATCACCGAGCTGGCCGTCGAGCGCGTTCAACTCGTCCGCCACCACCTCCATGTGCCGGGCGATCCGCGCGAGCCCCATGGCCAGCACGGCACGATCGAAGCCCGCCGGATCGACCTCTCCAGCCATGGCTCACACCTTCCAAAAAGCGCACTCGGCCGGCGCCTCGAGCCAGCCTTCGAGGTCCGCATCGAGGTGGCAGAGCGTGATCGAAACGCCCGCCATCTCCATCGAGGTGGCGTAGCGCCCGACCAGGGGCATCACGATCTCGGCGCCGGCGCCCTCGAGCCGCGCCTTGACGACGCGGTAGAGGATGTAGAGCTCCTCCGGCGGCGTGGCGCCCAGGCTGTTGACCATCACCGACACCCGGCCCGTCCCGCCCACCGGGCGGTCGGTCAAGAGGATGTCCATCATCTCCTCGGCGATGCGGTCGGCCGGGCGCAGTTCGCCGCGCCGGATGCCGGGCTCACCGTGGATGCCCATGCCCATCTCCATCTCGGTCTCGCCGATCTCGAAGGTCGGCTTGCCGGCCTGCGGCACGGTGCAGGGGGTGAGGGCGCAGCCGACCGAGCGGCAGGCATCGGCGGCGCGCTGCGCTGCGGCGGTCACCGCGGCGAGGTCCGTGCCCGCCGCCTCGGCCACGGCACCGGCGATCTTGAAGGCGTAGACCATGCCGGCCACGCCGCGGCGTTTGTCGGCCTCCGCAGGCCCGGCCGAGGGCACGTCGTCGGCGAGGATGACGCTGGTCGTCGCGATGTCCTCCATCTCCACCATGTCGCCGGCCATGTCGAAATTCATGATGTCGCCGCCGTAATTGCCATAGAGGCGCAAGACCCCGGCCCCCCGGTCGGCGGCCCGAATGGCATCGGCCATCTGCTCGACCGAGGGCGAGGCGAAGACGTCGCCGACGGCGCAGGCATCCAACAGGCCCTTGCCGACATAGCCCGTGAACACCGGCAGATGGCCCGAACCGCCGCCCGAAACGATGCCCACCTTGCCCTGGCGGCCGGGCGTCGCCCGCGCCACGACGCGGCCGCTATCGCCGTGCAGCCGGTAGTGCTCGGGATGCGCGGCCACCAGACCGGCCAGCATCTCGTCGACATAGGCATAAGGGTCGTTGAGGATTTTCTTCATCGTGTCGTTCCTTTGGACGGGGTGCTGGGCGGGCCGTCGTCAGCCGGGCGGCCCCTGCCGTGCACCGGGTGGCTGCCAGCCGCGGGGCAGGATGCGGAAGTTCGGGCTGGCGTTGATCACCATGACGAGGATGAGCAGGCTGCCCCAGATCAACTCGCGGGCGAAATTGGAAACGCCCAGCATGTTCAGCCCCGACGACAGGAACTGCATCGAGAGCACCGCCAGCACCACGCCGATGATGCGGCCATAGCCGCCATAGGGGTTTACGCCGCCGAGGACGGCGATCAGGATCGCGAGCAGCAGGTAGCTGGAGCCGTAGTCGAACTTGGCCGAATTGGCCCGGCTCATGATCAACAGCCCCGCGACCGCCGACAACATGCCGGCGCTCACATAAACCCGGAGCAGCATGGCGTTGATGTCGATGGCGGCGAAGCGTGCGGCGAGCGGGTTGGCGCCGAACATCCGCACCTTCAACCCGAAGGCGGTGTGCGTCAGCACGAACCAGAGCAGGAGGGCGAGGCCCGCGAACAGCACCAAGGGAACCGGTATCCCCCAGAGCCGGCCGTTGCCGATCCAGGCCATCTCCGCCGGCAGGCCCATGACCGCCGAGCCGCCGGTCAGGGCCACGCCGAAGCCGGTGAAGACCAGGCCGCTGCCGAGGGTCGCAAGGATCGGGGGCAGCCCCAGCCAGGCGACCAAGACACCGTTCACGAGCCCCGCGAGGGCCCCCACCGCCAGGGCCGCGAGCATCGCGACCACGACCCAGAACGTCCCGTGCTCAGCCACGCCCGGCCCCACGATCTGCGTCAGCAACAAGGCCGCGACGATGGCGGCCAGATTGGCGACGCCGATCACCGACAGGTCGATGCCGCCGGTCAGCATGACGATGGTCATGGCGAGCGCGAGAATGGCGAACTCGGGAAACTGGAACGCCATCGAAGTGAGGTTCTGCACCGACAAAAAGCGGTCGGGGGTGAGCCACGCCATCAACAAGAACACGAGGAGGGTGATCAGGGCGAGACGCCCTTCCGGCTGGACGAGCAGGCCGCGGATGCGCTCGGGCGTCATGCGGGCATCCTCCTCAGGCGGCGCGGCTGGCGGCGCGCTTGGCCTGCCAGGCGGGCAGGCCCGTGCCGATCAGGATCAAGACGCCGATCACGACCATCTGCCACGTCGCCGGGATGCCCAGCACGACGAGGCTGTTGCGCACGAGCACGATCAACGCCACGCCGAGCAGGGTGCCGGTCAGCGTGCCGTAGCCGCCGATCAGCCGCGCCCCGCCCAGGACCACGGCAGCGATCACGGACAATTCCAGCCCGACCAGGTCGAACGGGTTGGCCACCCGTGCCATCGAGGCATGGATGATCCCCGCCAGCCCCGCGAGCGCACCGACATAGACGTAGACGAAGAACTGGGTGCGGCGGACGGCGATGCCAACGCGGCGCGCGCTCTCGACCGAGCCGCCGATGGCGAAAATGGCCCGGCCCAGCATCGTCTTGTAGAGAATCACCCAGGTCACGATCACCACGCCGACGAGAAAGGCGAAGGCCCAGGGCAGGCTGTAGAACGAGCCGTCGGCGTTGGTGCCCCGCACGATCATCATCCGCGAGAAATCCCGCATCTCGGACGGAATGTTCGAGATCAGCCGGCTGCCGACGAAGGTCAAAAGGAAGCCGCGGAAGATGGCGAGCGTGCCGAGCGTCACGATCAGTGTCGGCAGGCCGAAGCCGGCAATGAGGATGCCGTTGATCGCCCCGAGGGTGGCGCCGATGGCCATGCTGACGGCGAAGGCGCCATACCAGGGCAGATCGGGCATGTAGGTGACGAGCAAAAGCGTCGTGCAATACATCGCGAAGGCGGCGATCGCCGTGAAGCTGACGTCGATCCCGCCGGAGACGAGCACGACCATCACCCCGACGGCGAGGATGCCCAGGACGATGCTCGCCCGCGCCAGGTCCATCATCGTGGGAATCGAGAAAAAGCGGGGATCGGACAGCGTCGCCGCCACGACGAAGGCGAGGATGACGAGCGCAACCAGCGTCTCGTTGCGCCCCAGCGCCTCGCGCCACCGGGTCACGACGCGAGCCTATGGGCGAGTTCGGCCTCGCTGATGGCGGCGGCGGCGATGTCGTCCACGACGCGGCCATCGACCATCACCAGGATCCGGTGGCAGGTGGCCAAGAGCTCGGGCAGATCGTCGGAGATGACGATCACGCCCAGACCGCGCGCGGCCAGATCGGCAATGATGCCGTGGATTTCGGCCTTCGAGCCGACATCGACGCCGACACTGGGTCCGTTCAGCACGAGCAGGCTGGGCGTTCGCGCCAGCCAGCGGGCCAGCACCACGCGTTGCTGGTTGCCACCCGAGAGCGAACGCACGGGCGCTTGGGGATCAGGCACCTTGACCGACAGCCGGCGCAGCCAGTCCATGGCCTCGGCCCAGGCCGAATGTCCGGCGAGCACGCCGAGCCGGGTGTGCGCCTCGGTCCGGCCGATGGCCACGTTGTGCAGGATCGATTGGGTGAGGAACAGCCCCTCGGTCAGCCGGTCCTCCGGCACGTAGCCGATGCCGCTGGCGGCGGCGGCGATCGGATCGCCGGCCGGAATGACCTGCCCGCGCAGCCGGATCAGGCCCGCCTCCGGCCGCACCAGCCCGAACAGCGCCTTCGCCAGCGACGTCCGCCCCGAGCCCAAGAGGCCCGACACGCCCAGCACTTCGCCGGCCCTGAGGCTGAAGCTGACGTCCTCGAAGGCGCCTTGCTTGGTCAGGCCCTCGACTTCCAACAGGAGCGGTGCCGCCTCGTCCAGCGGCGCCGGCGAGGTCTGGGCGATGTCGCGCCCGGTCATGTGCCGGCTCAAGGACGCGGCGTCGAACTCGGCCGCCGGCCCGTCGGCGACCTTCCGCCCGTTGCGCAGCACGACGACGTGCTCGCAGACTTCCAGCACCTCGGCGAGCTTGTGGCTGACGAACAGCACGGCAACGCCGTCGGCCTTGAGCCGGCGGATGATGCCGAGCAGGGTCCGTACCTCGCGTTCGGTCAAGGCCGTGGTCGGTTCGTCCATGATGATGAGCCGCGCGTCGGCGGCCAGCGCCCGGCAGATGGCGACGAGTTGCTTGTGGGCGACGGACAAGGTCTCGACCCGGGCTTGGAGGTCCAACTCGGCGCCGACGCGGGCGAGTGCCCGCCTGGCCGTGCCGTGCGCCCGCGCGGCATTGTAAACGCGCGCCCCGCTCGCCAGCTCGGCACTGACGGCGATGTTTTCAGCTACGGAGAGGTTCGGAAACAGGGAGAAGTCCTGGAAAATCACCATGATGCCCGCGGCGGCGGCCTGCCGCGGGGACATGTGCGGATGCGTCTCCCCGTCGATCCGGATGGTGCCGCGATCGGGCTGCTCCACGCCCGACAGCACCTTGATCAAGGTCGACTTGCCGCTGCCGTTCTCGCCGGCGAGGCTGACCGCTTCGCCCGGGCGGATGGTCAGGCCGACGTCGGACAGGGCATGGATACCCGCATAGGTTTTGGTGATGCCGGTCAACTCGACCAGCGGCTCCCCATCGGCGGACATGAAGGCTCCCCTCACCGGTGCCGGGCCGGACCCAAGACGTGCGCCCAGGTCCGGCCCGCGGCCGGTCGAGACTGGCTCAGAACGGATAGTCGGCCATGTTCTCGCGGGTCACGTTGACCCAGGCTTGGCCATAGATCACGCGGCCATCGAGGCGGATGCTCTCGTAGCCGGGCAGGCCGAGGTCCATGCCGTCGTAGATCTCCTCGCCGTTCATCACCATCACGGCGAGGCGGTTCATGGCAATGCCCGCAACCGCCGGATCCCAGAAGCCGATGCCGTCGACGGCCCCGGTCTCCAGGAACTGCCCGGCGATCGAGGGCAGCGAGGTGCCGAAGACGCAGGTCCGGTCCTCCAGCCCACGCTCTTCGATGGCGAGCCCGATCCCGGCCACGTCGGTCGAGGCCGAGCCTTGGAAGCCGCGCACGTTGGGGAAGGCGCGCAGCACCTCCTGGGCCCGGGCATAGGCGTTCTGCTGGTCGTCGAAGGTCTCGTTGCGGTCGCCGACCAGGGTCATGTTCGGATAGTTCGCCTCTTGATGGGCGATGGCGCCGTCGATCCACTCCATGTGGGTCTGCGAGCCGAGCGAGCCGACGAACACGGCATATTCTCCCTCGCCGCCCATGCACTGGGCAAGCTGCTCCATCAGGTTGGCGCCGAAGTCCTCGTTGGCGAAGGCTTCGATGTCGAAATGCATGTTCTCTTGGCTGGCCGCCTCGTGGGTGATGACCGTGATGCCGGCTGCCATGGCCCGGCCCAGCACCGGCTCCAACGCCTCGGGCGACATCGGCACCACCGCCAACGCGTCGACGCCGCGAGCGATCATGTCCTCGATCAGTGCGACCTGCTGCTGCGGGTCCGCCTGGGCGGGCCCGACCTGGAAGGCGTTGTGGCCGGTCTCGGCGGCGAACTGCTGCACGCCCTCTTCCATGCGGTTGAACCACTGGATGCCGGCAATCTTCACCACCGTGGCGATGGTCTTGCTGTCCTGCGCGGCCACCGGCATGGCCATGCCAACGGCGAGCGCCAACGCGCTGGCGCCCAGGACGGCGCGATGACGAGTGTTCTTGGTCTGCATCGTTCTTGTTCCTCCCTGACCCCTGCGGGGCGATCGTTCGAACCGGTCGGCCGCACCATTCGGCCGCCGTAGCATGTCGCAGCGCACCAGCCGCTGCGTTGGCTACCTCCCCGTTCACGTGCGGCGCCGCCGGCACCCGGCGGCGCGGGCCGATCCATCCCCGATCAGCCAGACTGAACCGTTCTCTCGCAAGATTAGGCGAGGCTTGTCAATTTTCGAGACTCACGGGCTCCCTTCTGGGGCTGCGGCCAACATTCGGCCGAGCCGCTCGTCCACGATCAGGCGATCGACGAACCCCGCTTGCAGCGCCGCGCGCACCGCGGTCGCCTTGCTGCATCCGGCCGCGAGCAGCGACACCTCGCAGGCACGCAAGTCGTCGAGCCCGACCGAGGGCGCGCGCCGGTTGAGGTCGGTGTCGGCGAGACTGCCATCGGCCTGAAAGAACATGCCGGTGGTGTCCGCCACGGCACCGGCGGCCCGAAGCGCTCTGCCGTCCTCGGCCGTGAGCACCCCGGAGGCGAACAGCAAAGCGTCGGGCGTGCATTCGCCGACACTGATGATGGCGTGGTCGACCTTTCGCGCCGCTGCCAGCGTTTCGCGGACCAGTCGCTGGCGCAGGATCACCGCACGATCCGCGGCGCTGTCGGCCAGGAACGGCGCCGGCAGAAAGAGGGCTTGACCGCCGGTGAGTGCCGCGAGCCGCGCGCAGACGTCGAACGGGCTGGTCGCCGAAGTGCGCACCAGCGAGCCCATCAGCGAGACGAAGCAGAGATCCCTATTGCGCAGCCCGCTCAGCGCCTCAGCCATGGCCGCAACGGTGCGGCCCCAGCCGACGCCGATAGCAGAGGGCCCGTCGCTCCCCACCCGGTGCAGGAACCGCGCCGCCACCAGTCCCACCGCCCGGCGGGCGTAGTCGGCGTCGGCCTCGAGCGGGGCGGGCAGCGGTGCGACCAGCACCTCGGCCAGCTCCCAGCGCTGGCGCAAGGCGTCGGCGAGGGCCAGTGCGGCCGTGGTCTCGTGTTCGACCGTGATGCGCACGATGCCCGCCTCGCGCGCCTCCGCCAGCATCCGGTTCACCTGGAACCGCGAGAGGCCCAGGCTTTGGCCGACCTCCTGCTGGCTCAGCCCCCGCACGTGGTAGAGCCAAGCGGCCAGCACCAAAGCGTCACTGTCCTTGACCGTATCCAGCATGCGCCACCCGGGACCGACCTGCGTCGCCGGCAAGGGATCAGTTGACCGCGCCGCCGTCAACGCTAATCTGCACGTTAGTGCAGCTAGTGCACAAATGTTGCAGCGCAGCGAAGCTCTCGGGTGCGCGGTCCCGGCCGCTGCCGCCGAGGCGGCGGCAAGACGTCCCGAAGGGGGAGGAGCCCATGGGCTACGTCATCGGCATCGACGGCGGCACCGAGAGCTTGCGCGCCCATGTCTTCGACCTCGACGGCCGCAGCCTGGGCAGTGGTGCCGGCGCCTACGTCACGGCCTTTCCCGTGCCCGGGCAGGCCGAACAGGACCCCGAGGCGTGGTGGCAGGCCTTGGGCGTGGCGGTGCAGGGCGCGCTCCAGGCATCGGGCGTGGCCCCCTCGGCCGTGCTCGCGCTGGCGGCGGATACGACCTCCTGCACCGTCGCGGCGTTCGATGCGACCGGCCGTCCCTTGCGCCCGGCGCTGCTCTGGATGGACGTGCGCGCCCACCGCGAGGCCGAAGCCGTGGCCGCCTCGGGCGACCCGGCGCTCCGGATCAACGGCGGCGGCAAGGGCCCTGTGTCGCCCGAGTGGATGATCCCCAAAGCCCTCTGGCTGAAGCGCCACCAGCCCGAGATCTACGCTGCCGCGGCGCGGATCTGCGAATACCAGGACTACCTGAACTGGCGCCTGACGGGGCGCTGGTGCGCTTCGCTCAACAACGTCTCGATGCGTTGGCACTACCAGTCCGAGCACGGCGGCTGGCCCGAAGGACTGCTGGCGCGCCTGGATGCGTCCGAGCTGCTGGAGAAATGGCCAACGGCCATCGTCGCGCCCGGCGCCGAGGTGGGCGGGTTGTCGACGGCCGCGGCAGCGCTTCTCGGGCTGCCCGCCGGCACGAAAGTGATCCAGGGCGGTGCCGACGCGTTCATCGGCATGATCGGGCTGAACGTGACCCAGCCGGGCGAACTGGCCCTCATCACCGGCTCGTCGCACCTGCAACTGGGGGTGGCGGCACGGCCGGTACATGCGCCCGGGGTCTGGGGGACGTACATGGACGCCGTCTATCCCGGCCGGCCGATCATCGAAGGCGGCCAAACCTCGACCGGCTCGGTCATTGCCTGGTTCAAGCGCAACTTCGCCGCCGACACCCCGTTCGACGTCCTCAACGCGGCTGCCGAGGCGCTGCCGCCGGGCGCCGAAGGCGTGCTGGCGCAGGATCATTTCCAGGGCAACCGCACGCCGCACACCGATCCGCTCTCGCGCGGCGCCATCACCGGCCTGACGCTCAAGCACGAGCCCGCGCACATCTACCGAGCACTGGTCGAAGGGGTGTGCATGGGCACGCGGCTGATCGTCGACAGCTTCGGCGATGCCTTCACGCCGCGGCGGATCGTGGTCGCGGGCGGTGCCACCCGCTCGCCCTTCTGGCTGCAGGTCCATGCCGACACGCTGGGGGTGCCGCTGGAGCTGCCCGAACAGCCGGAGGCGCCAGCCCTGGGCTCCGCCATTCTCGCCGCCTGCGGTGCGGGGCGGTTCGAGCGGATCGAGGAGGGTGCCGCCGCCATGGTTCGCGTCGCCCGCACGATCGAGCCCGACCCGGGTCGCCATGCGGCCTACGCGCCGATCTACGCCCGCTATCGCGCCGCCTATGGCGCGCTCAAGCCCCTGAACGAAACCGCGTGAGGCCGCGTCCGTGAACAACCCGTCGTCAACCGCGGCGCGCAACACCGCGGCGCTCGATCGTTACCGCACCATGCGCCGCATCCGCAGCTTCGAGGAGCGGGTGGGCGAGCTGTTCCTGCGCGGCGAGAGTGCTGGCTCGATGCTGCACCTGTCGATCGGCGAGGAGGGCGTGGTCGGCGTCACCGACGCCATGGCCCAAGGCGACAGCTTCACCACCCATCACCGCGGCCATGGCGTGTTCCTCGCCCGCGGCGCCGATCCCGTCCGCATGCTGGCCGAGATCGCCGGGCGCGAGGACGGCTACTGCCGCGGCAAGGGCGGCTCGATGCACATCGCCGACCGGGCGCTCGGCCATCTCGGTGCCAACGCCATCGTCGGCGGCGGCATACCGCACGTGGTGGGTGCGGGGCTGAGCTATCGCAACCAGGCGAGCGGGCAGGTCTCCGCCGCCTTCTTCGGCGACGGTGCGATGCAGCAGGGCATCCTCTACGAAGCGATGAACATGGCAGCACTGTGGCGCCTGCCGGTCGTGTTCTGCTGCATCAACAACCAGTACGGCATGGGCACGCGGATCGACCGAGCCGCCGCCTCGGTCGACTTCGTCGCCCGCGCCGAGGCCTTCGGGCTCGCTGGTGTCAGCGCCGATGGCGCCGACGTCGAGGCCGTCTACGCCGCCGCCCAGGACGTCTTCGCCGGTGCCCGGGCCGGCCGCCCCGGCTTCATCGAGGTATCGGCCTATCGCTTCCACGGTCACGCGCGGATGGACAAGAGCCCCTACCGGACGGCGGAGGAAGAGGCCGAAGGTCGCCGGCGCGATCCGTTGGCGCGAGCCCGTGACCGGCTGATCGCCGAAGGGCTCGCCGATGCCGTCGACCTCGACCGACTGGACGCCGAAGCAGGGGCCGAAATGGACCGCGCGCTCGCCCAGGCGACCGGCGCCCCGCTGCCGCCGCTCGCCTCCATGTTCGAGGACGTCTACGACCCCACGACCCCGGCTCCGGAGCCCCTGCGGCACCGGCTGGCGCGCATCCTGAACGCGTGAGGCCCCGATGAGCGAGACGACCTACCGCGAGGCCCTGCGCGCCGCGTTGGAAGACGCCATGGACCAGGATCCGGCGATCCTCTTGATCGGCGAGGAGGTGGGCCTCTATGGCGGCGCCTACGGCGTGAGCCGTGGGCTTTTGGACCGCTTCGGCCCGGATCGGGTGATCGACGCGCCGATTTCGGAGCCCGCCATCGTCGGCACCGCCGTCGGCGCCGCGATGACCGGCTCCAGGCCCGTGGCCGAGCTGATGTACGTGGATTTCGCAGGGCTGGTCATGGACCAGCTCGCCAACCAGGCGGCCAAGAGCCGCTACATGTTCGGCGGCCAGATCGCCGTGCCGATGGTGCTGCGCACGCAGGGCGGCACCGGCCGCTCGGCCGCCGCCCAGCATTCGCAAAGCCTGGAGGCCTGGTTTTTGCACACCCCTGGGCTGCGGCTGGTCATGCCGGCCACGGTGAACGACGCCTACCACCTCTTGCGCGCCGCCCTGACGCAGCCCGACCCGGTGGTCTTCATCGAGCACAAGGGCCTCTACACGCTGAAAGGGGCATGGGATCGAGGCCGCCCCGACGCCGGTTGGGGCGAAGCGCTCGTCCGCCGCCCGGGCCGGGACCTCACCATCGTCACCTATTCGCGCATGTTGCACGAGAGCCTCGCTGCGGCCGACACGCTGGCAGCGCGGGGGATCGACGCCGAGGTGATCGACCTGCGCTGTCTCAACCCGCTCGACGAGGCGACGATGGTCGCATCGGTCCGCCGCACGGGCCGCGTCATGGTCGTGAGCGAAGGCGTCCTGACCGGTGGCGTCGCGGCGGAACTCTCGGCCCGTCTGCAAGAGCTTTGTTTCGACCAGTTGGAAGAGCCGATCCTGCGGATCGCCGGCGAGGACATCCCGATCCCGGTCTCGCCCGACCTGGAGCGCGCCTCGATCCCTTCGGCCGGGTTGATCGTCGAGGCCGCCGGCCAGTTGATGCGCCGCGAGGTGGCCGCATGGGCACGCTGAGCCGCCTGCGCCTGCCGCGTCTGGGCGAGACCATGGAGGAAGCCCGTGTCGTCGTGTGGCTGAAGGCCGAGGGCGAGGTCTTCCGCCGCGGCGACGTCCTGCTCGAGGTCGAGACCGACAAGACGGCCGTGGAGGTGCCGGCGCTGCAGGACGGCGTGCTCGTCAAGCACCTCGTCCAGCCGGGCGACCTGGTGCAGCTCGATGCCGAGATCGCGGAGGTTGCGGGCGAGGCCGGTGCGGCGTTGGAACGGCCGGAGCCGGTCCGTGCGGCGCCCGCCGTGGCCAGCCGCACCGAGGCGCCGCCGGGTGCCTTGCACCGGCCGGAGACGAGCGCCCGCACCCCGGCCAGCCCCGCGGCGCGCCGGCTGGCACAGCGCCATGGGCTGGATCTCTCGACCGTGGCGGCCAGCGGCCCGCGCGGCCGGGTGCAGCAGGCCGACGTCCGAGCGGTCCTGGGCGACGCTGCGCCGAACGGGGAAGCCCCGCATCTCGTGGCGACGTCGGCGGGCCCGGTCGCCTACCGGCGGATCGGCACGGGCGCCATGGCAGCAGTGTTCCTGCACGGGCTGTTCGCCGACGGGCTGGCGTGGCGGAGCCTGCCGTCACGAGCGGCGGCGCACGGACTGACGGCTCTCGCCTTCGACCTGCCGGGCCACGGGGCGAGCGGCGCACGGGTCACGAGTGCCGATGCCCTCACCGACTGTCTCGCCGAGGCGTTGGCAGAGCTTGCACCCGAGGCGCGCTACGTCCTCGTCGGCCACTCCTTCGGTGCCATCGCTGCGGCCGGGCTCGCAGCCCGGCTGGGCGAGCGCGCCGTCGGGCTCATCCTCAGTGCGCCTGCCGGGATCGGGCTGCGCCTCGATGCGGGCTTCGTTGCCGCGATGCTGGGTGCACAGACGCCGGACACCCTGCGTCATGCACTGGAGCTCTTGGGTCCCGAGGCCGGCCCGATCTCGGCGGCAGCACTGGAGGCGGAGCTGACCCGGCTGCGCCAGGCCCGCAGCGGCCATGCCGAGGCGGCGGTGCTGGCCGCCCGCGACGGTGTGCAGACCACCGACATTCGCCCCCTGCTCGACCGCTGTGCGCCGCTGCCGCACGTGCTGGTCGGCCGGCGCGATCGGGTGCTCGATTGGCAGGACGCCCTGCACCTTTCACCCCGCGCCGCCGTGCATGTCTGCCCGGAGGCCGGCCATATGCCCCACCTCGCGGTGCCGGCCCTGATGCAGGAGCTGATCGCCGCGGCCGCCCGCTGAGCCGTTGATCCACTACGGCAAAAGCTGCCAGAAGCGGGCGATCTCATGCACGGCGCAGAGCCCCACGTCGTCGATATACGGACCGCTCACGCCGCAGGCGAGGGGGGCGGCGTCGGCGTGGATCGGCAGCGCGTGCCCCAGGTCCGGCAAGCGCCAGGCCTCGACCCGTGCGCTTCCGTCCTCTGCTCGAAAGATTTCCCGCTGCGCCGGACCGCGCGCCCCGGCGTCGTCCGGGATCGCTGCGAGCCCCTGGACGTGGGTCCATTGCTCGATCAGTTCGTGCCGGTTGCGGGGATGGACGACCTCGTCGGCGTCGCCATGCCAGATCGACACGAGGGGCCAGCGCTCGGGCGCCTCGCCCGCCACCCCGAGCACGGCTGTGGCCCAAGCCTCGGCACTGCGATCGAGCGGCGTCTGGCCGAACAGGCCACAGGCGTAGCTCGCCGCCGCGGCCTCCCCCCAAAGCATCCGCAGCGACCACCAGATGGGCCAGGTCATCCAGGTGGGCCGGTTGCAGTCGAACGGCACGCCCGCAATCACCGCACCGCCCGCGAAGCGGTCCGGGTGGTTGGCAAGGAGTACGGCCGTCATGCCGCCGCCGGCGGAAAGACCCAAGACGAACACGCGGTCCGGATCGAGGGCGTAGGTGTCGGCGACCTGGTCGATCATCGCCATGATCGAAGCGCTCTCGCCGACGCCCGGGCGGTTGTGCCCTGGATCGAAGAAGTTGAAGCAACGCTCGGCGTTGTTGGCTTCGCGTTGCTCCGGCAGGAGCAGGACGAAGGGAACGGCGTCGGCGAGCGCTTCGAGGCCGGTTTCGTCGTCGAAGTCGGACGCCCGTTGCGTGCACCCGTGCAGGGCGACGACCAATGGCGCCCCCGGCGCGATCGCGGCCGGCACGTAGACGAAGCCGTCGAGGTTGCCCGGATTGGGCGTCAGGTCCGGCAGGGGCTGCAGCCTGGCCCCTCGGGCGTCGGTCAGGACCGCCAGATAGGCCGCCAACCCAACCGTCGCCAGGCGCACGGTCCACCGCATCGCGCGTCGTCCCGGATCGCCGTCTCCGCCTCGCCCTTCCTGGTGCCTATTCTGCCAGTTTCTGGCCAGCCGGCCTTTGGTCGGTGTTCAGCGACAACCAACGTGGCCGCCGCATTGCCTCGCCAGAAATGTTGCCGAAGCTGAGGGTGTTGCCTCACCGATGAT
>RECO01000212.1 GCA_007694015.1 Geminicoccaceae bacterium | reverse complement strand
GCACATCACCTGGCGCAGGTGGCGCAAGGCTTCCTGGCACGCAGCGGCTACCCGCCCGCGACCGGCCGGCGGATCGATTTGGAGATGGTGCTGCGGGCGCGGCAGGCGGCGGTGGGCGTGGATGGCGCGGGTGTGCCGGTGCTCGGTCGATGGGTGCAGCTCGCCGTGGTGCAGCCGCGCTCGCAAGCCGAATTGTGGAGCGGCACTGCGATGTCGGTCGGCAGCTGCGCCCTCGGCGAAGTCGGCGAGGTGCTGGTGGACGAGTTGATCAGCCGCATCGGAACGGCAGGGGCGGCCGAGACGTGGGCTTCCGTGCCGGTGGCGCAGGGACGCCGGGACGGATGTCGCGACTGAGGTCGATCGGTTCGACAGCGGGAAGGAGAGCCCGATGTTCCACGACTGGGACGACCACGGCGGCAAGCGACCGCTATCGCCAGAGCTTCGTCGCCAACGGGAGCGATCGGAAAGCGCCGCAAGTGTAGTGCTGTTCGTCTACGCGCTCGTGTTGGTCGGCCTGCTCGTCCTCTGGCGAGCCATCCGCAGTTGGTTCGGCTGGTGAGGGGAGGGGCTGCATGGTCGCTGGAGGATTGCTCCCCGCGCGGCTCACGTTCGTCATCATGGCTGCCGTCGGCGTCGCAACCGCGTCGGATGCTGCCAGGGCCGATTGCGGGCCGGGCACGTTCGCCATCGCCATCGACGTCGGGCACAGTCCGGACGAGCCGGGAGCAATTTCGGCGCGTGGCCGGGCGGAGTTCGACTTCAACCAGGATCTCGCCTGGGTGCTCCGGGCAGCGCTGCACGAGAGGGGCTTCGTGGCAGCCGAGCTGCTCAGCGTGTTCCGAGAAATCCGCTCGCTCGACGATCGCACGGCCGCGGCCGCTGCGATGAACGCGCAGGTCTTCTTGAGCGTGCATCACGATTCCGTGCAGGAGCGCTATCTGGAGTTCTGGCAGCCGCCGGGGGCCGACACCCCACTGAGCTATTCCTGGCACGCCGAGGGCTACTCGCTGTTCGTGAGCGAGGAGAACCCGTTTCCCGAGGCCTCGCTGTTTCTTGCGAGGTTGGTGGGCGAAGAACTCCAGGCCGGCGGTTTCCGCTACTCGCCGCACCATGCCGAACCGATCCCAGGCGAGGGCAGGGAACTCCTTGATGCGGAGGTAGGCGTTTACCGCTTCGACCGCCTCTTCGTCCTGCGCCGGAACCATGCCCCCGCCATGTTGATCGAGGCCGGCGTGATCAAGCATCCGGACGAGGAACTGCGTCTGCAGGATCCAGCATTTCAGGCGGCCTTCGCCGCGGCGGTGGCCGAGGGTGTGGTGCGGTATTGCGAGGCATTTCGATAAGGGCGGCAGAGCGATGCACAAGAGATCGAGCCATTGGGCCATCCCAATCATCGCCGTCCTGTTCACGTCCGGCGTCGTCATGGCTGCCGCGACGACCGCCTTCGCCGACGGCTTGCCGCCGATCCCCGATCTCTTCGGCCCGGGCGAGTTGGCAGTGCCGCCGTCACCCGAACTGGAAGAAAGCCGACGCTTCCGCGAGACGGCCGAAGCGGAGTTCCAGGCTGCCCTCCCGGCCTTGGTCCGGCAGCTGCAGGCCGTGCTCGACCAGGCAGACGCCGGGGCAGCGGCTCGGGTGCGGATTGCCGGCGGCAGCGGGATGGTGATGGAGAGCCGGATCGGCGAAGGGGTGGTGCTGCTCGGTGCGGCCGGCAATGCCGAAGCGGTGATCGAAGATGCCATCTTGGAGATACGGGCCCTATGTGCCGGCGGCATCCGGTTGCACCAACGAAACGGCGTCGAGATCGATGGAACCCTGGTGGTCCACCTGGCCCTCGCCTGCGACGATGGCGGCTGGTCGGAGGTGGTGGCACTCGGGACGGCCGAAGGCTCGGGCATCGTGCTGCATCTGCCCCGCCAGCAGCAAGATGCTGCGACCGAGCGCTTCGCCGAGAGGGTGGCGTCGACCCTGGTTGCACGGTTGAGCGGCCTGGCCAACTGAGGCCTTGCGTCTGCCGGCAGGCTTCAGCGTTCGGCGAAGAACCGAGCTCGGAAGCACGCCCAGGATTCGGCCCGGCGCAGGTTGAAATCCATGCCGGCGAGATGCGAGGCGAAGTGGGCGACGGCAAGGACTTGGACGTCTCGCGCCGACCAGGCGGCGCCGAGCAGTCGGGCGCGTTCGCCAGCTTGGATCGGCAGTGGCCACGGCAGCACGGGCTCCAACTCCACCGCCGCTTGCCGTGCGCGGCGCTCGCGGACGAGAGCGAGCGCACGGTGGTGGGGCAGGGGGGTCGGCTCGCCGGTGAAGGGGCAGGGCGGTCTTGGCGTGTCTTCGGGCACGGGCAGCACCAACGCCACCGCCTCCGTGAACCAGTCGATCCGCGGCGAAGTGAAGGAGCGAGGGCCCAGGCGCTCGTGGACGAGGAAGGCCAGAGCTTCGCGGAGGCCCGGATCGTCCGGGATCGCGTCGGCAAGTGCGGCGCCAACGCATCGGCCGCGGTCGAAGGCGGCCAACTGATCGACCGTCGGCAGGGAGAAGCGAATAAGATCCCGGAACCGTGTCATCTGCGATCTCCACCTGTGTCGATCCGATGCTGGCAGCTCGCATTGCGTTCGAGAAAAGTCGGCGTGCCGGAACTGGCGTAAGGTGAGGGCGATGGCATTGAGGAGCGACGGCGCTGGTTCGGCTCGAATCGAAGCGGCGAGCGCCAAAGGCACGGGAGAACGCGCGTGATCGGGCAGGACATTCTGGCCGTCGACACGGAAACCGTGGTCGACCGCAACCTGGTCCCGGCGCCGTCGGACGGCGGTGAGGAGGCGAGGCCCTTTCCGCCACCACCGGCGCATCGCGTGGTGGCGATCAGCTACGCGCGGCTGCACCGCGACGAGGACGGCCGCCTTCACTTCCGCGACGTGCGCTCAGGCGGCCATGCCGAAAGTGGCGAGGCGGAACTGGTCGACGGCTTCTGGCGGTTCTTCAGCCAGGCGAGGCCGACCCTCGTTACCTGGAACGGCCGGGGCTTCGACATGCCCGTGCTGCTGTGGCGGGCGATGCACCACGGCATCGCCGTGCCGGCGTGGTTCGAGGGATCGTCGAGATA
>RECO01000274.1 GCA_007694015.1 Geminicoccaceae bacterium | reverse complement strand
AGGCGATCGACCATCCCCAGGAGCAGGTCGAACTCGTCGTTGCGCATCAGCACGTTCCCTCCAGTTCGAGGAGAACATAGAAAGAACAACAGCCAATGGGAACACAGCCAAAACTTTCCCACGCTCAGGACCCCGATGCACCCCTCACTCGTGAGAAATCCGGGTTAGCGAAAATCTGACCCAGCTCTCGCTTCCGCTGGATCATGACGTCGGCCGAAAGACCGCCACGCCGTCGATACGGGCGGCAAACGCTTGGAATTGGTCGATGTGGTGGTACGGGTCCGCGTAGCCGAGGCCTTGGTAATCGGCGAGCTGGGCCAAGCCGCTTGGCGTCAGAAAGTACGCGCTCATGTAGAGCCCGCCGGTCATGACGATGCGCCCCGGCAACGTGTGCGCCCGCCGCCAACACTCGATCCAGGTATCCGCCGGGTCGTGCCGCGACGATTGCGGGCGCGTCATGCGGTATTGGGTGTTCTGCTCCGTACCGGTCGCCACGTCACCCGGCAAACCCCAATACAGCGAGTCGGTCGGGTAGTCGTTCACCGGCACGAGCACATTCGAGCCGACGGCGCCGATGTCCGAGAAATCGCCGTAGGCGCTAAGCGGCACGTCCCAGTCCGGCCACGCATCGCGGTACCAGTTCAGATACCACCTATTCGCCGCGCCCTCGTTGATGTGATGACGCGGGCTGGTGTGGTAGCGCCGCACCATCTGCCCCGTGGGCACGCCGTTTTGAACGTCCTCGATCCACCATTCCCAATAGGTCTTGGTCGGGTCGAAGAAGTCGGCATCGTTGGAGGTGTCGGCGCCGCCAACGCGAAACTCCATCATGACGGGCTGGTCGTCATCGTCCGGCAGCGGCAGCGTCACTTGGCGTCGATGCTCACACGACCGTCGATTCCCCCCCACCTGCTGCCACAGATGGAAGTTGAAGTGCGGACGGAACGAGCGCGCACCCGGCGTGTTGTTGTACTCGTCGCCATTGGTCTCGATGTCCATTTCCCAACCATGTTCGACGTTGGCGCCGCCGATGTTGATTCGCTGCCAATCGGCAAAGGCCCAGAGGTTGAACGAGTAGTAGCGGGCTTGCCGCCATGTCACGAAGAACCGCGCGACGACCGGGGACTGGATCAGCGGGGTTTGCAGGCGGATTTCGCCAACGCGGCGATCTGCGTTTTCGAGCGGCCAATCGCCCGCGGCATCCAACCCGCGCCCGCCGTAGAGCCTAAGGCCGCCGCTGCTCGGCACGAGGACGTGGCTCGCCGCCGTGTGCAGTCGGCTGATGCGTACGCCGTCGTTGTTGTTCCAGATGGCCGGGTCCGGGTTCCAGGCGGCGTTTGCCTGCGGGATGCCGCGCACGGCCCAGGTCGAACGATTGACGCCCTGCCACGAATGCTCGCCGCCGACGACGCCCGACACCGGCTGGAAGTCGTCGATCAGAATGGGCTCGAAGCCGGCCGGCGACGCCTGCCACACCGGCAACGCGGGTTCCGGCTCGCTGCCCGGTGATGGCGGAGGCAACAGCGCCGCCGGGATCGGCGGGTTCTCATCGAGCCCCAACAGCGGCAACCGCGCATCGTTCGCCGGGAAGAACAGCGCCGCGTGGCTCGTCCCCACCCAAGGCGCCGTTGCGGACAGCGGGCTTTGCGTCGCGTAGATCGGATTGCCGTCCGCGTCGGTGCCGTTCGCCGTTGCCCGCGTGACAGCGGCATCGAATGCGGCGAACACCGACGCCACGGGCCGATGTTCGTCGTAGGAACCGAACGGGTCAGGGTCCAGTCCCGACCCCTGGTGCTTCAAGACGTGCTGCCCGAATAGCCAAGCGGCATTGATGTTGTTCGGGCTGCCCGCCGACACGCGGGCCGACAAGCCGACGGTGGTGTACCCCCACACCTCACCAAGCACTTGGCCGGGCGTTTTGCCGTAGGCGGCCAGGTAGTTGGAAACGGTACCCGGCTTGATGCCCACGGCCGGGGTGGACATAGCATTTGCGAAAGAGCCGGTTATGCGCTCCAGCCACGACGAACGCGCCGCAAACCAAGCGGCCCAGGTCGGGCTGTCGTTGTTCGTGCCAAGCTCGTCGAGGCTATACCCCCAATAGGCTTTCCAACGCCCGTCACCGCCGTTCTCGGCCAAATCGTTGACCGAGCGCTTGCAATAAACGGCCTTCTTGTCGGCAAGAGTTGGGCCATCTTCCCAAATCAGCATCCACTCGACGAAGGCGCCGGGCGGGCCGCAGTCAAGGTTCTCCACCCATCTTGCGCTGCTCATCCCCCAGGTGCTGGAAGGTAGCCCCCCAAACGAGCCGCCTTCTACCTGCACATGGATATTCGCAAAGGCGTCGTGCCGCACATTGCCATCCCCATCGAGCACGCAGCGGCTCCAGGCATTTTCATTGTGGTCGAGTTCAATCGACACTTCGATCCGGCGTCGAACCGATACCTGCCCGGCATCCTCTCCGCCGTCCGTGCGGCGATAACGATAGCCGAGGGGGACGTCATCAGCCGCCGGGCGATTGGCAGCAAGCCCCTCCTGGTCTACCGCATCAGCGTCAACAGCGTAGGGCGCCCAAATCGCCACCGAACGGCAGTCCCGGAGCTGGAAGTAGAACCATTCCGGCCGCCGAATGCCCGGATATTTCGGCCTCGGCCCATCCGGCCCGTCCGGGTAGGTGCCGTCGAACATGTCGTGAGGGCACAGCTGCGAACGGTAGACGAAGATCGCGGGCGAGCGAAACCCCACGATCTCGCCGCGCTTTGGACCCTCCGGCGACCAGTGCGTTCCTTCCTCCATGCGGACCCCGGCCGGCCCGCGATGTTGAAACGTCGCCAACTCGCCGGGGGCACGGTCTGCACCAAGAACCGGGTCGCCGTCGCCGCGCCGTCGCCGCAACCCCACGAGCAATGCCGGTTCGGTCCCCTCGTGGGTAATGGCATCGCCAAGAATGACCTGCTCCGCCTCGCCGACATTGTAGTTCTGAGCAACATCGTCAGCGCTTCCGGCCAGCCAATCTACCGGCGATCCAGTTCCGCGAAGCCCGCCGCGATCGCAGAAGAAGAACGGTTCCCCGTTGACCGCTGGCCAGAACGAACGGCTCGGGTCCGT
>RECO01000309.1 GCA_007694015.1 Geminicoccaceae bacterium | reverse complement strand
TCGATGCGCATGGTCGTCCCCTCCCCAATCGTCGTTTCGGCGCCGGCCAGGGCGTCTTCTGGTTAGGTTGATTCGTGGCCATCCCGCACCTCCAGCCGCCGGGGGGCGGGATGGTCCAGCATTTCGGGAAACGCTCTAGTTCCAGGCGATTTCGCTGGCGATGACGGCGCCGCGCGAAGCCATGAAGTAGAGGCCCATGTGATGGGTGGCGGCTTGCGGGTGGGCCGCCGTCGCGGGCAGGCCGAGGTCGGCCGCCGCCTGGGACGGCAGGTCGTAGGTGGCGCAGGCCGGCTCCAGCACGACGATGTCGGTGAGGCTCGGCATCAGGCGGTGGTTGCGCGCCGACAGCATCGTCAAGACGAAGTCCATGACGCAGATGTCGGTGCAGATGCCCGTCACCAGCACGGTTTGGAGCCGATGCACGTTGACCCAGTCGACCACCTTGTTGTGGTGCAGGCCGTGGTGGCTCGAGTTCTCGATGCCGCCGACGAAGCCGTTGATGCAGTCCTTGCGCAGGAGCGTGGCGTTGGGCTCGTCGTCCAGCCAGGCAAGCTCGGGCACCAGGTTTTCCTCGCCCGTGCCGCGCTCGCAATGCGGCGGGTAGGGCGGCTCCGGCACGCCCGGCTCGTGGGTGTCCAAAAAGGCGAGGATCGGCCGGTGCGCGTCGGCGAAGCGCTGTGCCAGCGCTGCCGTCAGCTCGACCATGCGGGCGACCTGGGCGTTGGGGGCCGCCGGCGCCAGATTGCCCGCACCCACGGTGCAGAAGCCGTGCACCTCGTCGACCACGACGAGCCCGGTCGTGGCCAGGGCCAGCGTCCGCGGTGCCGGTGCGACCGGCAACTCGTTTTGCAACATCGACATCAAGCCATCCGCCATGGTCGTCCTCCCGATCCGCGGCCAACGAGGCGATAGGGGGCGCCGAACGGCGCTTCGGATCAACGCCACCAAAGGGCAAGGCGGTACGGTCGCCTTGACGGGCGTGGCATGGTCGGGTCCTTGATGACCCCCGGTTTCGCGCCCGTTGGAGCCCGCCTTGTCGCTCGCCCTCCCCGTCGTCGACGCCATCACCGGTCGCCGCTCGATCCGCCGTTTCCTCGCCACGCCCATCGACCGGGCGACGATCGAGCGCATCCTGGCGATCGCAGCACGGAGCCCGAGCGGCGCCAACATGCAGCCCTGGCAGGTGCACGTGGTGACGGGTGCTGCCAAGGCACGGCTGAGCGAGCGCGTGCTGGCCGAAGCCCAACGGGGCGAGGCGAGCCCCGATTACACCTACTACCCCGACAACTGGTTCGAGCCCTATCTGGCAAGGCGGCGCCGGGTCGGCTTCGCCCTCTACGCGCTCATGGGCATCGAGCGCCACGATAAGGGCGCCCGCGAAGCGCAGGCGCTGGAGAACTTCCGCTTCTTCGAGGCACCGGTCGGCCTGTTCGTCACCCTGGATCGTCGGCTGAACCCCGGCAGTTGGATCGACTGCGGCATGTTCCTGCAATCGATCCTGTTGGCGGCCCGGAGCTTCGGCCTGGAGACCTGCGCGCAGGCGTCCTGGGTGCGCCATGGCGGCACGGTGCGCGCCGCACTCGGCCTCGGCGACGATCAGGTGCTGATCGCCGGCGTCGCCCTTGGCCACGCCGACCCCTCCGCACCCGAAAACCGGCTCGTCACCGACCGCGCCCCGGTCGACGCCTTCACCACCTTCCACGAGCGGGTGGATTGACGGAGGGTCAGGGCCGCCGGGGAGCCCTTGGGCCGAAGATCAGCCAGGCGAGAAAGCCGAGGACGGGCACGACGATGATGAACACGGTCCAAAGGGCCTTGGCCAAGGGCGTGGCGGTGCTGCCGATAACGTGAAACAGGGCCCAAACGACCAGGACCAGGCCGATCAGGCCGAGGATGCCGACTTCGAGACCGAACATGGTGGCTCCTCGTGTAATGCTGCCGTCGGGCTAGCGGGGCTGGGTTGACGATGCAAGGCCTTGCCTTGGTCGCTGTGAGCTTGGCATGGAAGCGCCAACCAACAGGGAGGACGAGATGGAACTGCAGGGCAGGGTCGCGCTGGTGACGGGTGCGGCGTCGGGGTTCGGGCGCGGCATCGCGGAACTGTTCGTCGAGCAAGGCGCCAAGGTCGCCGTGGTCGACCTCAACGGCGCCGGTGCCGAGACGGTCGCCAAAAGCCTGGGCGATGCCGCCATTGCGGTCCAGTGCGACGTCGCCGACGCCGCCTCGGTCAAGAACGCCGCGCAACAGACGCTCGACGCCTTCGGCCGCATCGACATCGTCATCAACAACGCCGGTATCAGCCACAAGAACCGGCCCATGCTCGAAGTCGACGAGGCCGAGTTCGACCGCGTCTTCGCCGTCAACGTCAAGTCGATCTACCTGATGACCCACGCGACCCTGCCGCGGATGCGCCAGCAGGGCGGCGGCGTCGTCATCAACGTGGGCTCCACCGCCGGTATCCGGCCACGCCCCGGCCTCACCTGGTACAACGCCTCCAAAGGGGCGGTGAACCTGATGTCGAAGTCGATGGCGGTCGAACTCGCCCCGGACAAGATCCGCGTCAACTGCATCGCCCCCGTCATCGGCGAAACCGCCCTGCTCGAAACCTTCATGGGCGTGCCCGATACCCCCGAAAACCGCGCCCGCTTCATCGCCACCATCCCCCTCGGCCGCATGAGCCGCGCCGACGACATCGCCCAAGCCGCCCTCTACCTCGCCTCCGACCGCGCCGCGATGGTGACCGGCACGGTGCTGGAGGTGGACGGCGGGCGGTGCATTTGAGGGTAAGGGGAAGGGAAGGCAGGCAAGAGGGAAGGGAAGGAAGGGTCGGGGGGCTTTTGGCCCCCCGCGCCCCCCGACGCGGCGGCTGTCGCCGCCACGACCTGGTGGAGGGGCTACGACCAAAGTCGCTTTCCCGGGGCGGCAAAATTGCCTGCAAGCCATTGATTTAAATGAACAAAAACCCGTTCCGGGTTCGTTTTGACTGGCGGTTTTTTCGGGCGGCCACGCTCTCTTCCGTCACCTGTAATCTACCCGATCCAGGCGCAAATTCCTAGTTTCCGACGGCGAACGCCGTCGGTCGGGGGTCCAAGGGGGCCAAAAGCCCCCTTGC
>RECO01000042.1 GCA_007694015.1 Geminicoccaceae bacterium | reverse complement strand
GCACGTTTTGGGTCAGCCCCCCAATGGGGAGGCATTGTACAGCTACCTCAGTGCCCCAAGGGGGCAAAAGCCCCCTTGGCACTTTTTCCTGCAACCGTTCAGTGCGTCTCCAGCACCGTCAGGAACGCGTCGGCGTAGCGTTCGAGTTTGGCGGCGCCGACGCCTTGGACCGTGGCGAACTGGTCGCGGCTCCGGGGGTGTTTGGCGGCCATGTCGAGCAGGGTGGCGTCGGTGAAGACGACGTAGGCGGGCACGCCTTGTGCCTTGGCCAGTTCTAGGCGGCGGGCCTTGAGGGCGCGCAGGAGGGCCGTGTCGACGTCGGCCGGGACCTCTGCCCGGGCGGTGGATTTGCGGGGGCGGCGGACTTCCAACCGCAGGCTGATGTCGGCCTCGCCCCGGGTGATCGCTTGGCCGTAGGGGGTGAGGCGCAGGCTGCCGTGCCCGGCGATGTCGACGGCAAGCGCACCCGCGGCGTAGAGCTGGCGGAACAGCGAGCGCCAAAGGCGCCGGTCGTGCGCCTTGCCGGCGCCGTGGACGGCGAGGCGTTCGTGGCCGAGGCGGCGGACTTTTTCGGTGTCGGCGCCGACCAGCACGTCCAGGAGGTGCGCCGGTCCGAACTGGCCGCCGGTCTGACGAATGGCCTCGGCGACGAGGCCAAAGAGGTCCGAGGCGGGGGTGAGCTTTGGCGGGTCGAGGCAGAGGTCGCAAGCCCCGCAAGGGCTGGCGTCCTCGCCGAAATAGCGGAGCAGGGCGCGCTTTCGGCAATCGGTCGCTTCGGTGAAGGCCAGGAGGGCGTCGAGCCTTCGATGTTCGACCTGCTTTCTGGCCTCGTCGCCTTGGCCGTCGTCGATCATCAGCCGACGGCGGCGAATGTCGTCGAAGCCGTGCAGCAGGAGCGCCTCGGCCGGTTTGCCGTCACGGCCGGCACGGCCGATTTCCTGGTAGTAGCTCTCCAGATTGGCCGGCAGGTCGAGATGGGCGACGAAGCGCACGTCCGGCTTGTCGATGCCCATGCCGAAGGCAATGGTCGCGACCACGACGAGGTCGGGCTCGGTGAGGAAGCGATCCAACACCTCGGCTCGAAGCCGCGCCTCCAGCCCGGCGTGATAGGCGGCAGCGCGGCGGCCTTGGCCGTTCAACCAGTCGGCCGTTTCCTCGACGCTTTTGCGCGACAAGCGGTAGACGATGCCCGAGGCTTCGGCATGGCGTTGCAGGAGCGTCTGCAACTGCGCGTGCGGCTGTTCCTTTTCGGCGACGGCGAGGGCGATGTTGGGGCGGTCGAAGCCGGCGACGAACACGCGACCGTCGGGGCCCAGCAGTTGCGCTTTGATGTCGTCTTGGGTGAGCCGATCGGCGGTGGCGGTGAAGGCGCCGACGGTGAGGTGGGGAAAGCGCGCCTTGAAGCCACCCAACAGGCGGTAGTCGGGCCGGAAATCGTGGCCCCATTGGCTGACGCAGTGGGCCTCGTCGACGACGAAGAGGGAAAGGTCGAAGCGGGCAAGGGCCGCCAGCATCCGCTCCGTCATCAGCCGTTCCGGGCTGATGTACAGGAGCTTCAAGCGCCCGGCTTGGGCCTCGCGCCAGACGGCAACGCTCTGCTCGCGCGGTTGGCCGGAGTGGATGGCACCGGCGGCGATGCCCAGGGCGCGCAACTGCCCGACCTGGTTGTCCATCAATGCGATCAGCGGCGAGCAGACGATCGAGAGGCCCGGCCGAACCAGGGCCGGCACCTGATAGCAGAGGCTCTTGCCAGCACCCGTGGGCATCACCGCCAAGACGTCCGTGCCGGCCACGAGCGCGTCGACCACCTCGGCCTGACCGGGGCGGAAGTGGTCGAAGCCGAAAACGTCCTTCAGAATTCGGCTGGCCGGTGCGGGCGGAGGCATGTCCATGCATCTCCTGCTAGCCGAGCCCGAAGCGCGGGTGAAGGGTGGCGGCGCGTGACAGAGGTCCGGCGTGACCCAATTCGACAAATGATTTATGTGTTTTGATTGGATGCGGCGCGGCCGCGGGGGCGCGCCCCTTGGGAGTGACCGCCATGGCCGTCCTCGGCGCCCAGCGTTGGGCCGTTCTGCTTTGCCGCTTTCAGGACAGCGACCTGGCTGTCCTCCAGGATCCCGACCATTTTCGCCGGATGTTCGAGGAACCGGGGCATTGGAACGTGCGGCGCTATTGGCGCGACGTCTCGAACGGCCACATTGATCTGGCCGGTTCCAAGGTCTTCGGTTGGCGCGAGGTCCCCTACACAGAGACCGAGTTGCTGGAAGAAAGCCGGTACGACAAGATCCGGCTCTGTGCCGAAGCCTTTGCGGACGAGGTCGATTTTTCCCTCTTCACCGGCCTGATCGTCGTCGTCAACAACACTGCGGCGTTCGATGCAGGTTCCGTCGGCCGGGCCACTTTCAAATTGAACGACCAAGTGCGGACGCTAGTGCAGCGGCGCAGTCGGACGAATCACGTCCGACTGCGCCAAAGCTGCACGATTCCATGGAGTTAGTGCATCAACGGCGCATCCGGAGCGGAACGCTCCGAATGCGCCTGTGCACTAGGGACAGTGCTGGCTGCCCGCAATCTCATCAGCACCACCTTCATGACCCACGAGATGGGCCACGGCTTCGGGCTGCCCGATTCGTTCGACGACAGCAACGACGTGATGCCGGGTTGCACGTGGTGCGCACCGGGCGGCTACATGGACCCGTTCGATCTGATGAGTGCCATGAACGTTCATCACTTCCAACACGCCGAGTTCGGCGCCAGCGGACCGGGTCTCAACGCTTGGAACCTGCGCAAACTCGGCTGGCTGGATCCGGCGCGGGTCTGGGACGGGTTGCCGGCGCGGCTGACACAATGGCGTTCCGAAACCACCACCCAAGCGATCGTCATCGATCCCGAAGCAGTGATCGAGTTCCGGGAAACGGTGCGGTTGGTGCCTCTGTCGATGCCTGTAGAGCGTCAACCTCGTTGGCCGTCGTGTTGCCTCATGCAGGAATGTTGCTGACGTTCGACTTCGTTGCCTCATCAGGAATGTTGCCGGGGGCGGGCGCATGGGCGTCGTGTGACCGATCACACGATTTCCGCCGACGGCGCGGTGGGCTCGGCGACGCGGGGCTCTAC
>RECO01000250.1 GCA_007694015.1 Geminicoccaceae bacterium | reverse complement strand
CGCTGCCCGTTTTGGGGGGTCCTAGTGCACAGGCGCAATCGGAGCGTTCGGCTCCGATTGCGCCGTTGATGCACTAACCTGATGGAATCGTGCAGCTTTGGCGCGGTCGGACGTGAATCGTCCGACTGCGCCGCTGCACTAGGGGGCAAAAAGCCCCCTAGCCTTCCCTTCTACTGCCGCTCATCGGCCCGCCGCCAACAGCCGCTCCACCGGGCTGTGGTCGTCGGTGAGGATCGGGGCGTCGAGGTCGAGCCTGATGGGGTGCCATTGGCGGTTGTAGGGCGGTGCTCCCTCGGCGGCGCTGAGGTCCAGCGGGCGCTCGCTGGCGGTGATGACGTGATTGACCCGGCCGCTGCGCGCCAGGTCGGCCCTTTCCCGCCAGATGGCCACCTCCGGGAAGACGGCGGCCAGCGTGCGGGCGACGGCGGCGGCGAAGCGTGGTTCGAGCGCGTGGTCGATGACGTTGATCACGTAGAAGCCATCGGGATGCAGCCGGTCACGCACGAGTTCGGCGAACTCGACCGTGACGAGGTGCGGCGGCACGGTGACGTCTTGAAAGGCATCGCCGAAGATCAGGTCGAACGGGCGGGCATCGCCTTGTTGGGCGGCGAGCGCGACCCGTGCGTCCTGGTGGTGGATGACCAGGCCCGCCGCCGGCTCCAGCCACAGGCGCTCGATGGCCGTTGTCGTGACCAGCGGGTCGAGTTCGGCCACCACCGCCTCGCCGCCGGCCGCGAGCCAGGCGCGGGGCAGCGTGTAGGCCCCGCCGCCGACGAAGAAGGCGCGCTCGGGCACGCCGTCGAACCGGTGCCGGGCCAAGAGGTCGACCAGCTCGATGTAGCCCATCACGAAGTGGTCCGGGTGATCGCGCACGTTGATGCCATGGACCAGGTGATCGATGACCAGGACACGGCTCGGACCCGCGCCGAGGGCCTGGCGGTCTTCGATCCGGATGCACGAATAGGCACTCTCGGCGTTGCAGGGCGAACGCCAGGCATCGAGCGTCAGGCCGACGCCATAGACCGCCCCGCCACCGGCCGCCAACAGGGCCAGCGCGCGCCAGCGGCCACGGCCGGGCAGCGCCGAGAGGGCGGCCAGGGCGTAGAGGCCGGCAATCAGGATCACGCTCCAAAGCGAACCCAAAAAGCCGATCAGGACGAAGCCCGCGAGCAACGTCCCGACGATGCTGCCGGCCGCTCCCGCCGCGAAAATCCGCCCCAACATGCGGCCGACGTCCTCGGCAGCGGTTTGGGCCAACGCCAAACGCGTCGCCAGCGGCGACACGATCCCGGCAAAGACGCTCGGCACCAGCAGCATGGCCGTGGCCAGCACCAGGACTTCCAGCGTCGGATCGAGGCCACCTGCCGTGAGGCTCGCCGTGCGCCGCAACAGGACGGGGGTGAGCAGCGTAAAAACCGCGGCGAGGCCCAAGGCGAGGACCAGCCGATCGCGGCCCCGCGCCAACGGCCCATCGGCCAGTCGGCCGCCCAGCAAGGCGCCGAGCGACAAGCCCGCCAGTACCACGGCAATGATCGCCGTCCAGCTGTGCAACGACATGCCGATGAACGGCGCCACGAGGCGGCCGGCGACGATCTCCAACATCAAGGCCGCCGCCGAGGACACGGCGATCAGCCAGACGAGCACGGTCGGCGCCGGCAGAAACGCCGATCGCGCCGCTACGGTCTGCACCAAAATCCAGGACTCCCCGCCACGGTCTCCGCACGATGCAGTAGAGCATCGCCGCCCGCACTCTGTCATCGCTTCCGAACACATGGCCACTCGGTCGTCGCTGCTAAGGTCGATGACCGATCCTTTGCTCGCTGTTGCTAGGTTCCCCTCCACTTGGACACAGGCGGACGACGGACGGGTTCCGTTGGGAGAGCGAATGGAAGGAGCGTTGCGGCGGGCTGCCACGTCGTTGACCGATGCGAAGGCGGCGGCCGCGGAGTTGAAACGCGGGCTGCATCAAGACGAACCCTTGGCCTTGGTGGCGTTCTTCTGTTCCCCGCGTTACGCGACGGCAGCCTTTGCCGAAGCGATGGCGGTGGCCTTTCAGGGGGTGCGGCTCGTCGGCTGCACGACCGCGGGCGAGATCGGCCCCAAAGGCTATGCCGATCACAGCGTCAGCGCGGTGTCGTTCGGCGCCGGCTCGTTCCGCGCCGTGGCCGGTCTTTACCGCGGCCTCGACCAGTTCCGCATGAGTGAGGCCACCTTGATGGCCGCGGGACTGGGCGAACGGTTGCTGCGCGCCGGCGGGGACTTGAGCGAAGGCACCTTCGGCTTCTTCCTCATCGACGGTTTGAGTACCAAAGAGGAGCTGATCGCGAGCTGCGTCGGCAACGCCCTCGATGGGATCCCACTGTTCGGCGGATCGGCTGCGGACGAGCTGCGCTTCGAGCGCACCGCCGTCTATTTCGACGGTGCCTTTCACGACCGCGCCTTCGTGTTGGCCCTGGTCGAGACCGCGCATGGGTTTCGGGTGTTCCGCAGCCAGAATTTCGTCGCCGGCAGCAAGAAGCTGGTCGTGACCGACGCCGATCCGGCAAGGCGCATCGTCCGCGAATTCAACGCGGCCCCGGCCGTCGAGGAATATGCGCGGTTGAACGACCTCGACCCGGCCAGGCTCGATCCGAAGGCCTTCGCCACGCACCCCTTGGTGATGAAGCTGGGCGGTGCCGAATACGTCCGCTCGATCCAGCAGGCCCATGAGGATGGCGGCCTGACCTTCTACGCGAAGATCGAGGAAGGCCTGGTTTTGACCACGGCCGATGAGCGCGACGTGCTGGAAAACCTGGAGGGGCTGTTCGACGAACTGCACCATCAGCTCGGCCCGCCCTTGGCCGTGATCGGCTTCGACAACGTGCTCCGCCGCCTGCACCTCGAAGCGAGCGGCACGGTGGCCCGGGCCAGTGCGCTGATGCGTGACAATCGCGTCGTGGGTTTTAATACGTTCGGTGAGCAGTTCGCCTCGATGCACGTCAACCAGACGTTCACGGGCGTGGCCATCGGACGGGAGCGGCGTTGACCACCGCACATCATCGCGCGAGCAAGCTGGCGTTGCTGGAGGCCGAAAACGCCAAGCTGCGCAAGATCAACCAGGTCCTGATGGGCCGGGTCGAGCGCAGCATGGA
>RECO01000016.1 GCA_007694015.1 Geminicoccaceae bacterium | reverse complement strand
GGGGGGGGGGGGGGGGGCCGCCCCCCGCCCCCCCCCCCCCCCCCGTCGTCGGGGGGATCCAAGGGGGCCAAAAGCCCCCTTGGCTGCCTTGGCTGCCGGTCCCAGACGAAACCAATGCACCCACGCGGGTGGTCAGATCAGCTTCGTCTGTACGTAGTCCATCAGCTTGGCCATCGCCTCCTCGACGCTCAGCTCGCCGGTGTCGACCACGAGCTGGGCGTTTTCGGGCTCTTCGTAGGGCGATTGGATGCCGGTGAAGTCCTTGATCTCGCCGGCGCGCGCTTTTTTGTAGAGGCCCTTGGGGTCGCGGCTTTCGCAGACCTCGAGGCTGGCCTTGACGTAGACCTCGTGGAAGCGGTCGCCGGCCGCCTCGCGGGCCCGCTGCCGGTCGGTGCGGTAGGGCGAGATGAACGAGCTGATGGCGATGAAGCCGGCATCCGCGAAGAGGTTGGCGACCTCGCCGACGCGGCGGATGTTCTCGGCCCGGTCTTCCGGCGAGAAGGAGAGGTTGGCGTTGAGGCCGGTGCGGATGTTGTCGCCGTCGAGCACGTAGACCTGATAGCCCTTGGCGAACAGCTCGGCCTCGAGGGCCAGCGCCAGGGTCGACTTGCCGGCACCGGAGAGGCCGGTGAACCACAGAACCGCCCCTTTGTGGCCGTTGCGGGCGGCACGGGCCTCGGCGCTGACGCTGTGGCCGACGGCGGTGATGTTGGTCGAGCGCACCGTGATCAGCTCGCGCTGGTCGGGGTAGCCTTCCATCGAGATCTGCCCGCCGGCGACCGGCACGTAGTTCTCGACCAGCACGAAACGGCCGGTGGCGGGGCTGTCGGCATGCTCGTCGAGCGCCAGCATGCGGCGGGTGCGCAAGATCACCTCGCCAACGGCGTTGCGGCGGATGGCATCCTCGCCGGCCTCCTGCAAGGCACCCGTGTCGACCACCTTCTCGATGCGCTCGACGATGACCGGGCACTCGAGCGTGCCGTGCTTCAAGGTGTAGGTGTTGCCCGCAAGCAGCGGCTTGTCGGCGATCCAGAAGAGCTTGCCCTTGAACACCGCGCTCTCGATCGGTGCCCGCTCGACATGGCTCATGATTTCGCCGCGCTCGACGAAGATCTGCGTCTCCAGGGTGACGCCGACCGACTGGCCGGGACGGGCCTCGGTCGGCTTCTCCGGCACGTTCCAGGCCTCGATCGAGGCGATCTTGGCGGTCTTGTTGGAGGGCGAGAAGATCACCTCGTCGCCGACCTCGACCGTACCGGCCTCGATGCGGCCGGCGATGATCCGCCGCTCGTCGAACTTGTAGACGCCCTGCACGGGCATCCGGAGCGGCCGGTCGGCGAGCTTCGGCTTCAACTGGAACTGGTCCAGCGCCTGCAGCACGGTCGGGCCCTGGTACCAGGACATGTTGGTCGAGTGCTCGGCGATGTTGTCGCCTTCGCGGGCACTGATCGGGATGAAGCCCATGGGCTCGACGCCGATCGACTTCAAATAGGCCCGATAGGTCTCGGCGACCTCACCGAACTTCTGGGCGTCGTAGCCGACCAGGTCCATCTTGTTGACCAGCACCGCGACCTGGTTCACGCCCAGGAGCGAGAGCAGATAGCCATGGCGGCGTGACTGTTCCTTGACGCCTTCCTTGGCGTCGATCAGCAGCAGGGCGGCCTCGGAGGAGGCAGCTCCGGTGATCATGTTCTTCAAGAACTCGATGTGGCCGGGTGCATCGATGATCACGTAGCCGCGCTTGTCGGTCGAAAAGCGGATCTGGCTCGTGTCGATGGTGATGCCCTGGTCGCGCTCCGCCTGGATCGAATCCATGAGGAACGCCCACTCGAAGGGCATGCCGCGGCGTTCGCAGACCGCCTTGATCTGCTCGAGCTTGCCATCCGGCAGTGAGCCCGTGTCGTGGAACAAGCGGCCGATGAGCGTTGACTTGCCGTGGTCGACGTGGCCGACGATGACGATCTTCAAAGTTTCCTGGTGCCGCATGGCGACGGTCCTCACATGTAGCCGGCGGAGCGAAGACGCTCGAAGCTGTCCTCGGCCTCATGGTCCATCGCCCGGCCGCTACGCTCGGGGATCTTGGTCACCTCGAGTTCGGCGATGATCTCGTCGATCGTGCTCGCGTTGCTGGCGATGGGATGGGTGATCTCCTGCTCGCCGAGCGAGCGGTAGCGCTTGCCGTCCTTGGCAAAATAGAGAGGCACCAGTGGGATGCCCTCGCGCTTGGTGTAGCGCCAGATGTCGAGTTCGTTCCAATGCAGGATCGGGTGGATCCGAATGTGGATGCCGGGCGGGAAGCTCGTCATGTACTGATTGAAAAACTCGGGCGGCTGGTCGCGCAGGTCCCACGCCCCCGTGTCGTCACGCGGGCTAAAATAGCGCTCCTTGGCGCGGATGGCCTCCTCGTCACGACGAATGCCGGCAAACAAGCCGTTGTAGCCGCGATTGGCAATGGCCCGCTTCAGCCCGTAGGTCTTGCGCGCGGCGAGGCGTGCGGCCGGCGGCAGGGTCGGGTCCATTTCCTCGAAGGGCGGACACTGCTCTTGGATGTAGTTGAGCTTCCACTCCTTCACGTAGCGGTCGCGGAACTCGTAGACTTCGGGAAACTCCTTCTCGGTGTCGATGAAAAGGACTGGGAAGGGCACGTGACCGAAAAACGCCTTGCGGGCAAGCCACAGGACGACGTTCGAGTCCTTGCCGATCGACCAGAGAATGGCGACGTTGTTCAGCTTCGCGTAGGCCTCGCGGAACACGTAGATGCTCTCGGCTTCGAGTTCGTCGAGATGGCTCATGGACCGGCTCCCGGGCGGGGGATGTAGTGATGCGTGCAAAATGCCGCGCCAAAGGCGACGGCAAGAGCCGAGCGGAAGCAGACGCGTCGGCATGACCGCCGCAAGTTGCGGCCGGGCAAGGTCATGGCCTATCGCGACGCGAAAGAAAAGCCATTCGGTGTCGACGGGGTACCCCCGTGCGCGCCTAACCGTGGGTTTCAGTCGGCGAGAATGGCGTCCAGCCGACGGCGCAGTGCTGCCAGCACGTTGCACAGCTCGGGATCTTGGCGAATGCCGTCGCTGGTGACGTCGTCGAGGCGGACCAGCAGCGCCTGGCCCTGCTTGGCGAGCCGGGCGCGGAG
>RECO01000017.1 GCA_007694015.1 Geminicoccaceae bacterium | reverse complement strand
GGCGGGAAGATGTAGGTGTTGCGGACCATGAACTCCTTGAGGATGTCGTTCTGGATGGTGCCGCTCAACTTGGCATGGGGCACGCCCTGTTCTTCGCCGGCGACGATGTAGAGGGCGAGGACGGGGAGGACGGCACCGTTCATGGTCATCGACACGCTCATTTCGTCGAGCGGGATGCCCTGGAAGAGGGTGCGCATGTCGAAGATGGAATCGATCGCGACGCCGGCCATGCCGACGTCGCCCGAGACGCGCGGGTGGTCGCTGTCGTAGCCCCGGTGGGTGGCGAGGTCGAAGGCGATGGAGAGGCCTTTTTGGCCGGCGGCAAGGTTTCTGCGGTAGAAGGCGTTGCTTTCGTCGGCGGTGGAGAAGCCGGCGTACTGGCGGATGGTCCAGGGCTGGTAGACGTACATCGGCGCGTAGGGGCCGCGCAGGAACGGCGGCAGGCCCGGGAGGCTGGTGACGAAGTCGAGGCCGTCGCGGTCGGCCTGGCTGTAGATCGCCTGGACGTCGATGCCTTCGGGGGTGGGGAAGACGGCCCCTTCCGGCACGGCGGCGTCGGTCGCAGGGGCGGCGAGCGGCACGTGGGTGAAGTCGGGGATGCGGCTCATGGGCTCAGTTCTCCCGGATCAATCGCGCGTGCAGGGTGTCGAGTTCGGCGAGCACGTCGAGGCCTTGGTAGAGGAAGCCGTCGACGCCGGCGGCCCGCCAGGTTGCCTCGTGCTCGCCGGGGCGGCCGGCGAGGTAGAGGTGGCTGATGCCGGCGGCTTTGGCAGCCTTGGCGGCGGGGGCGGCCAGTTCGGCGTAGCGGGCGTCGCTGGAGCAGAGGACGGCGATGGTGGCGGGCTTCGCCTTGCAGGCGGCGGTGACGGCGGCGGCATCGGCGAGCGGTTCGCTGTCGTGGGTGGCCAAGCCGCCGGCGGCGATGAGGCCCTTGATCCAGCTGGTGCGGACGTTGTGCTCGGCGAGGGTGCCGAGGTTCAAGAGCAGCACCGAGGGGCGGGCCCCCTTGGCCTGGGTGGCCTGATCGGCGGCGTCGCGCAGGCGCTCGAAGGGCTCGGCGAGGCGCAGCCGCGGCCAGGGCTCGGTGGTGCGGTCGGCGGTTGACGGCTCGGGCGCTTGGATCCGGGCGTAGCGGGGGGCGGCGTCGCAACGGTCGAGTTCGACCGCGCGCTCGTCGAGCTGGGGGAAGGTGGTGACGCCCGTCAGCGGCGCCTTGCGGGTGGCGATGGCCTTGGCGCGGGTTTTGGCGACGGCGGCGATGTCGTCGAGGAGCTTGCCGCTGTCGAGGGCGGCAAGGAAGCCGCCGGCCGCTTCGATGTCCTGGAAGCGCTGCCAGGCGAGTTTGGCCAGCTCGTCGGTGAGGTGCTCGACGTAGAAGCTGCCGCCGGCGGGGTCGACGACGTGGTCGAGGGCGGCTTCTTCGAGGAGGATGAGCTGGGTGTTGCGGGCCATGCGGCGGGCGGAGCGGTCGGGCAGGCCGAGGGCAGCCGTGTAGGGCAGGACGGTGACGGCATCGGCGCCGCCCACGCCGCCGGCGAAGGCCGCGACCGTGTTGCGCAAGAGGTTCACCCAGGGGTCGCGCTGGGCGAGCATGCGCCTCGAGGTTTCGGCGACGAGGCGGGGGGCCGGCACCTCCAGGCCGCAGGCGCCGATCAGCGTGCTCCAGGTGCGCCGCAGCGCGCGGAGCTTGGCGATGCTCTGGAAGACGTCGTCGTCGACCGCGACCAGCCAGGTGGTTTGGGCGGTGACGGTTGCGGGGTCGAGCCCCTGGGCCTCGAAGCCGCGCAGGAGGAACGCGAGTTGGGCAAGGCCGATGGCGAGTTCCTGGCCGGCACTGGCGCCGGCCTCGTGCGGGAGGCGCAAATCGATGCCGAGGCTGCGGACGTGGGGCAGGCGGCCGTGCACCTCGTCGACCAGCGCCTTGGCCTCGGCGAGGGCGGCGTCGGTGCCGCCGGGCAAGCGGCCGGTGCGCAGGAGGGTGGCGAGCGGGTCGACGTGGAGGTCGCCTGCGACGGATGGGTCGGGGTCGCCGCGGTCGGCCCAGAGTTGCAACAGCGCGCGCGCCATCGGCACGCCACGGCTGCCGGCCTCCAGGCTGACGGGCGCCATCTCGGTGAACACGCCGTCGAGCACCGCCTCCAGCTCGCTCGGCTCGGCAAGGGCGATGCCTTCGGGTGCGGGGGACAAGGGATCGGCGGTGACCAGGCGCAGGCCTTCCACGCCGCGGGCCAAATCGTCGAGCGCTTGGCGATTGGCGGTGGCGGGGTCGGGGTGGGCGTGGCGCTGCTCGATCAGCCAGCGCGCGTGCGTCCGCGTGCCGCGGACGAAGGGGGCTGCCCCCGGCACCCCCGGCGTCGGATCGTCGGCGCCCTTGGTGTAGAGCGGCTCGATGCGGATGCCGTCTTCGGTCCGGCTCACCAGCCGCCGCTCGAAGTCGCCACCCTTGAGCACCTTGTCGACGGCCGCCCGCCAAGCCTCGAGGCTGGCCTCGGCAAAGTCGTCGGCAAAGCGCAGATCGCTGTCGGTCACGGCCCGCCCTCCCGCGTGGGATCGTTCGGCCGAAGTCTAGGCAGGCTTGCCCCCGCTCTCAAACCCCGCCCTTGGTCGCCGGTTTCGACGAGGGGGGAAGGTAAGGTGGAACGGGAAAGCGGGGGGAAGGAAAGGCGGGGGGATTTGATGATCCCCCCGTGCCCCCCAAGCGACGGCGTTGCCGTCGCCACTTGGCGGAAGCCGGGCGGCGGGGGCTGGGTCGCAGCGTTCGATGGGCCTTGTTGGGGCGGTTGCGTCGGAACGGTAGATGGTCAAACCGTTCGAATCGAGTAGCACAGGGTTTCAGCAATGCGTGCGGTCGATCTCGGAAAGGCGGAGGCGCATCTAGCGCGGCTGGTTGACGAAGCGGCCCGGGGGGAGCCGTTCGTGATCACCAGGGCGGGCAAGCCGATGGTTCGGGTCGTGCCGCTCGACGCCGGGGCAGCCCGGAAGAGGCCCCGGCTGGGCTGCCTGCGGGGGCAAGTTCGGGTGGCGGACGACTTCGACCCGATCGCCGAGACGGAGATCGCAAAGCTTTTCGGCGGCGATTGATGGTGTCGTTGCTCGGCCCCAACATCTGGCCGCAAGCGGGCGCCTAGTGCACAGGCGCATTCGGAGCGTTCCGCTCCGGATGCGCCGTTGATGCACT
>RECO01000018.1 GCA_007694015.1 Geminicoccaceae bacterium | reverse complement strand
CATAGCGGTGGACCCCGCCCCGCAACATGCCCCTCGAGCAGCGGGTTACAACCCCAAGCGCCGAAGTGCCAAGAGCGCATCGCCCGGCACAGTCCAGGCGCGACCGCATGCGGCGCGGTTTCGACGACGCCGCGCCCCTGCTGCACCTCCCCGTCCAGCCGTGCGCGAGGCTTGGGGCCACCGCCCGCTCTGTGGCCCAAGAGCCACAGCATCACCGCTTTTATTCCCACTGCCATATCGCCGTCACGAAGCTCGGGCAGACGCTGGGCGGGCGCGGGTTGGCCTCGCCCTTGGCAGAGCGGGAAAGGATGTCGGATGGCGATGATCCTCGAAGGCAACGCCCCGGTCGCACGCCCCGAGGCGCCGATCGCCGCCAGGGCGGCCGCGCCTGGCCTCCCCGAGCGCATGCTCATCGTAAGCGACGCCTGGACGCCGCAGGTCAACGGCGTCGTTCGCACCTACCAGAACCTCGTGCGCGAACTCACCGCCATGGGCCGTACGGTGTGCGTCATCGGGCCGAAGGACTTCCCCTGCGCGCCGCTGCCGACCTATCCCGAAATCGCGGTGGCGCTTTGGCCCTATCGGCGCCTGGCGGCGATGATCGAGCGCTTTCGGCCGGAAGCCCTCCACGTCCCGGTCGAAGGACCGCTCGGCTGGGCCGCACGGCGCTGGTGCCTGACGCACGGCGTGCCCTTCTCCACCGCCTTTCACACCAACGTGCCGGCCTACGCCGCCGTCCGCGCCCCGGCTCCCCTGCGCCGCGGCCTGGAGGAAGCGACCATCGCCGCGCTGCGCCGCTTCCATGCCCCGGCACGGTTCGTCTACGTCCCCACCGCATCGACCATCCACCAGCTGGAAGGCTGGGGCTTTCAGAACCGCTTCGTCGCCCTCTCCCGCGGCATCGACACGACCCTCTTCCACCCCGGCGGTGACCCGCGGCCAGCCGGCGCCGCGCCGGTGCTGCTCTATGTCGGCCGGGTGGCGCCCGAAAAAAACGTCGAAAGCTTCCTCGCCCTCGCCACGCCCGGCCACAAGGTCGTCGTCGGCGACGGCCCCCTCCTCGCCAAGCTCCAAGCGCAACACCCGGAGGTCACCTTCCACGGCACGTTGCTCGGCGAAGCGCTCGCGGCGGCCTACCGCGCCGCCGACGTCTTCGTCTTTCCATCGAACACCGACACCTTCGGCAACGTGCTGCTCGAAGCGCTGGCATCGGGCCTGCCGATCGCGGCGCATGACGTGCCGGGACCGCGGGACATCGTCGGCAACGATCCGCGGCTCGGCTGCCTCCACGCCGATCTCAAGACCGCGGTCGCGCAGGCGCTGCAAGCCCCGGGCAGCCGCCAAGCCCGCCATGCCCACGTCCGTCGGCGCTATTGCTGGCGCCAGGTCGCCCGCGTCTTTCTCGAGCACGCGGCGGAGTTGCGCCCGTGATCCGCACCGCCACCCAGCGCGTCCGCGCCGTCTTCGTCTCCGACCTGCACCTCGGCTACAAGGGCGCCGACATCCGCGCCCTCAACACCTTTCTCGCCAGCCACGCCTTCGACGCCCTCTATCTGGTCGGCGACATCGTCGATGGCTGGAAGCTCGAAACCCGTTGGTATTGGAACCGCGACTACACGGACCTGCTCGACCTGCTCTTGCACCGCCGCCGCCAAGGCGCCCGGATCACGCTGCTCACCGGCAACCACGACGAAAAGCTCCGCGCCGCACCCGCCACCAGCTTCCGCGCCGAGCTGCGCCAGCGCTTCGGCATCGAGGTCGAAGAACGGGCCATCCACCGCACCCAGGACGGCCGCCGCTTGCTCGTGCTCCATGGCGATCAGTTCGACGGCGCCCTCTTCCGCAACACGTCCAAATGGGCCGACCGCGCCTGGTCCTGGCTCGGCGAAAACGTCCTCGCTTCAAGACCCGCCACAAGACCAGCCGACCTCGGCACCGGGTCGCGCTGGTCGCTCGGCAAAGCCATCGCCACCAACGCCAAGTGGCTCGCCAGCGGCTACAACGAGGCCGGCTTTCGCCACGCCGCCCTCACCGGCGTCGATGGCCTCGTCTGCGGCCACAGCCACGTGCCGGGCCTGTGGCAACAAGGCGCCCTCACCCTCGCCAATTGCGGCTCGTGGACCGGCGCCACCGGACCCGCTCAGCGCCACACCGCCATCGTCGAAACCCTCGACGGCCACCTGCAACGCATCGACTGGCCGGCCATGCGCCGGGCGCACGGCGACCCGACCATGCGCCCGCTCCCACCCCACGATCCCGGCACCGACGACGCCCTAACCAGCCGCCTCGTCCGCCTCGTCCATGCCCTCTGGAACCCCCCGATCCTCCCCTGGCCGCAAGACCGAGGCCGCCCGGTAGGCAAGGCTCAGGGGCGCTTGATGGCCGCCCGCACCCCCGCCCGGCCGCCGACGTCACGGCGAAGCCCCGCGTTCATCACGGTTGCCGACCCGCAGAACACCGCAAGCCCGCGAGTGCATCCTCCAAAATGACGGCCGCCGCCACGCTGTCGTCGCCACCGCGATCGGCCGCCTCGACCGTGCTGTAACGCTCGTCCTGCAGCCAGATCGGCAAGCCGAGCCGGGCGTCGATCGCCTTCGCGGTTTCCTTCGCGGCTTGCGCCCGCGGCCCGAAGCCGCCATCGGCCAACAGCGGCAAGCCGATGACCAAAGCCACCACCTCCCGCCGCCGCACGAGGTCTTTGAGACGCTCGACATCGTCGGCGAAGCGCTGGCGCTGCCAGGTCGTCAAGGGCGTCACCAACCGCCGCTCCACGTCCGTACCGGCACAGCCGATCCGCCGCTTGGAAAGGTCGAGCGCCAAGAGCGAGCCCTTGGCGGGAAGGGCCGCGGCAAAAGCAGAAAGGTCGGCAAACAGCGGCATGACGGCGCCGGGCTCGAGGGAACGGAGCCGCACTAGAGCCTTTTCCGAGAGGCTTGACCATCCCGCACCCCCGCCCGCCGGAGTCCCCACAGGTGGACGATGCCATGGGTGGCCGGGCGGGGGTGAGGGATGGTCAAGCATTTCGGGAAACGCCCTAGCGCAAGCGGATCGCCCGGCACAGTGCAGGCGCGGCCATGCGCGGCGCGGTTCCGCCGGCGCCACGCCCGTGCTGCACCTTCCCCGTCCAGCCGTTCGCCAGGCTTGGGGCCACCGCCCGCTCTGTGGCCCAAGAGCCACAGCATCACCGCTTTT
>RECO01000182.1 GCA_007694015.1 Geminicoccaceae bacterium | reverse complement strand
ACTAGGGGGCCAAAAGCCCCCTAGCCTTCCCTTTCTAGCTTTCTAGAGCACCACCAACCCCACCCCGATCACCACACCCGTCACGGCGAGGACGATCAGGCAGAAGCCCATGATGTCGCGGGCTTTGAGGCCGGCGATGGCGAGGGCTGGCAGGGCCCAGAAGGGCTGGATGAGGTTGGTCCAGGCGTCGCCCCAGGCGACGGCCATGGCGACGCGGGCGACGTCGGCGCCGAGGTCGAGCGCGGCCGGCAGCATGATCGGTGCCTGCACCGCCCATTGCCCGCCGCCGGAGGGGACGAACAGGTTGACGAGGCCGGCCGAGAGGAAGGTCCAAAGCGGCAGGGTTTCGGGGGTGGAAATGGCGACGAAGGCGCGGCTCAGGGCTTCGGCCATGCCCGAGCCGGTCATCATGCCCATGATGCCGGCGTAGAACGGGAACTGGACGATGATGCCGGCGGCACCCTTCACGGCTTCGGTGACGGCGGCGAGAAAGCGCCTTGGTGTGCCGTGCAGGAGGATGCCCAGCATCAAGAAGAGGAAGTTGACGATGTTGAGGTTGAGCGTGCCGCCCTGGGCGAGGAAGTAGTTGGCGAGGTAGGCGAGGCCCGCGAACCCGACGATCAGGGACAAGGCGCGGCTGGTCTCGAGCCGGTCGGCGGGTCGGTGCGTGCTGCCGGCGTCAGGGAGCGCCTCGCTCTCGCGTAGCTTGGCCGGATCGACGTGGACGGGTGCGCCGCCCTTGCCGACCATCAAGACGTTGAGAAGCGGAATGACCACGAACAGGGCCGCCACCAGGATGAGGTTGAACGACGCGAAGATGGTTTGGTCGGTGGGGATGACGCCGATGAGGTGGGCGGTGAAGTGGCCTTCGGTGGCGATCACCAGGGGTACGGAGCCCGCCAGCCCCGCGTGCCAGACGACGAAGCCCGAATAGGCGCTGGCGATCAGCAGGCGATAGTCGACCGTGGGGACGCGCTGAGCGAGTTGGCGGGCGAACAGGGCGCCGATGACGAGGCCGAAGCCCCAATTGATCCAGCTCGCGACCAAGGCCACCAGCGTGACGAGCAAAATGGCCTGCACCGGCGTGCGCGCGAGGCTCGCGATCGCCGCCAGAATGCGGCGGAAGACCGGCGTGGTGGCGAGCACGAAGCCCGTCACCAGGATCAAGACCATCTGCATCGAGAAGGTCAACAGACCCCAAAAGCCATTGCCCCAGAACTCGACCATGGCGACCGGCCCCGAGCCGAGGGCCATGCCGCCGAGGAACACGACGAAGGTGAGCAGGATGGCGAGGATCAGGGGGTCGGGCAGATAGCGGTCGACGAGACGCACGGACGCGCCGGTAATCCGGTCCAACATGGGCGTTTCTCCCCCGTAGGTGTCCGACCCTACAGCCTCCGACCCCACCTGGCGAGCACCCGACAACGCTGCCAGCAGGCGGCTGGCAGCGCCGCGAAGGCAACGTTGATCATGGCCCGCGCCGGAACCTCCGGCTGCGCACCGCATTGGCGCATGAGAGAGGGAGGTGCAACCGCATGACGGCCCCTTCGATCGCCTATTGCGGCTTGCCGCCAACGCCCGCCGACCTGGCGCTCGCCTGGAACCTCGACCCGCCGCTGTTGGCCGGATTGGCCCTGTTCGGCGTGCTCGTTGCCCGCCATGCCGTCGACCGGACCGCCGGGTGGTCCGCTTGGGTGCTCTTGGCACTGGTGTTCGTGTCGCCCTTGTGCGCGCTGACCGCCGCCCTGTTTTCGGCGCGGCTGCTCCACCACGTCGTGCTCGTCGCCTTGGTGGCGCCCCTCCTGGTGCGTGCGTTTCCGCTCCCTGGGCCATGGCTGCTCGCGGCCGGCCCGGTGTTCGTGGCGCATTGGCTCGTCTTGTGGCTCTGGCACGTGCCCGGCGCCTATGTCTGGGCGCTCGACACCGTTGCCGGCTATTGGCTGATGCAGGTGACGTTGTTGGCCAGTGCGGTGCTGTTGTGGCGGGCGGTGCTGCTCGGGCCGACCGGGCCTTCGTTCGGTCTCCTGGTCGGCACGATCGGCCAAATGGGCCTGCTCGGCGCCCTCTTGGTGTTCGCGCCGGAGCCGCTCTACCTCGTCCATCTCGCCACCACCGCACCCTGGGGCCTGACGCCTTTGGCCGATCAGCAACTGGCGGGCGTGGTGATGTGGGTGCCCGCGATGCTGCCCTATCTCGCGGTCGGCCTCGCGCGCGGCTGGCGCGCCCTCGCCGACGCGGAGCGGGTGGGTTGAGCTTCGAGATCGGGCTCTGGCTGACGAAGGCGGTACACGTGGCCGCCATCGCCCTTTGGGCGGGCGGGCTGCTTGCCCTGCCGTTTCTGCTCGCGCAGCGGACGGGCCTCGAGGGCGCGCCCTTGCACCGGCTGCACGCGCTCACGCGTTTTTTCTACACCGCACTGATCTCGCCGGCGGCGTTCGTGGCGATCGCCACGGGCATCGCGCTTTTGTTCGTGCAGGCGACCTACGTCGAGTGGTTTTCGGCAAAGCTGGGCTTCGTTGGCCTGCTGGTCGGCCTGCACGCCGCCATCGGGTTGAGTATCGTCAAGGTTTTCACCCACGAGCGCCGGTTCGGCAAGGTGGCCGCGAGCTTTTTCACCACGGCCCAACTCACAGCCATTCCGCCGATTTTGTGGCTGGTCCTGGCCAAGCCCGACCTCGATGCCGAAGCGCTTTTTCCCGATCTGTTCGCGCCGGGAAACCTCGCCCACCTGCTCAAGCCGCTTACTGCCTGGGTGACACCATGATGCCGATGCCGTGGTCGAACACCAATTTGCCACCGTGCCAGCCCGCCAAGCCGGTAAAGACCGTGCCGAGCAGCGAAAGGCCAAGGCCGTGCGGCAGCACCGCCTCCGGCGCAACCAGGCGCAGGCCCCAATTGGTGCCGGCGATGGCAACCAGCATCATCGCCACGACGGCGTGGGTCCAACTCGCGACGCGGATGCGGATGCCCTTCACCAACAAGAGTTCGGCTGTGCCGACGATGCCGGCGGCCACGCCCGTCGCGAACGCGAACCCCGCCGACCACAACCCCACGCGGAGCCAAAACGGGTCGCCCGTGTACCAAAAGAAGACGTCGATCCCGAGCGTCGCAAAGATCAAGGCGATCGGAAAATGGACGGTCATGGCATGAATGGGGTGGCCGACCACGGCGATGGCGGAGGCCGTCGAGTGCTGGTCCAGGCGCTCGATGACGGGGCTGACCTGCGGCCGGTCGTCGCTCGCCGCCCGGGCCTCGCTGCCACTGCGCTCTTCGGGCGGGATGCGGTCGGCGTGCGTCGCCATGGCCTCGTTCCCCTCCTCCTGCTGCCGCTGGTCGCCGCCTGTGGCGGGCCTTATTCCACCCTAGAAGTGCATGGACCGGCGTCGAGTTCCATCGCCAGCCTGTGGTGGGGCATGTTCTTCGGTTCGCTCGTGCTCTTCGCGTTGGTCATGGTCGCCCTGGCGCTGACGTTCCTTTGCCCGAACTGGGCCCGGCGCGTGTCGCCCGCGCAGTGGATCATCGGCGGCGGCCTCGTCCTGCCGGCCTTGGTCCTCCCGCCGCTGGTCGCTTGGGCGCTGGTGGCGGGCGAGCGGCTGTTGCCGCTGCCCGGCCAGGGCGTCACCCGCATCGAGGTCGTGGCCGAGCAGTTCGGCTGGCAGTTCGGCTATCCGGATCAGGGCGGTGCGACCACGGTCAACCTGCTGCACCTGCCGGCCGGCGAGCCGGTCGACCTGCACATCACCAGCACCGACGTCATCCATTCCTTCTGGGTGCCGCAGCTCGCCGGCAAGCTCGACGCCATTCCGGGCAAGACCAACGTGCTCCGGCTGCAAGCCGACCGCACCGGCACGTTCTATGGCCAATGCGCCGAGTTCTGCGGCATCGGCCACGCCTTCATGCGCTTCGAGGTCGAGGTGCGTGAGCCCGACGACTTTCTGCGCGTGGTCGACGGCTTGGCGGCGGAGCCATGAGCGATGCGCTCTGCCGCCACAAGGAGCTGTCGCGCATTTGGGCCACCGGTCCCGGCTGGCAGCGGTTGGGTGCCGTCAACCACTCGATCCTCGGCCTTCGCTTCATGATCACCGCCGCCGTGTTCTTCGCCATTGGCGGCGTGCTCGCCATGTTGATCCGCGCCCAGCTGGCCACGGCCGACTCCGCATTTCTCGGCCCTGAAAGTTACAACCAGATCTTCACGATGCACGGCACCGTGATGATGTTCCTGTTCGCGATCCCGATGCTCGAAGGGCTCGCGATCTATTTCGTGCCGAAGCTGTTGGGTGCGCGCGACCTCGCCTTCCCGCGGCTCACGGCCTTTGGCTATTGGTGCTTTCTGTTCGGCGGCAGCATCCTGGTCGGCTCGCTCTTGTTCGGGCTGGCACCGGACACCGGCTGGTTCATGTACACGCCGCTTTCCTCCGACGTGTACACGCCGGGGATCAACGCCGACGTCTGGCTCCTGGGCGTCACCTTCGTCGAGATCTCGGCGTTGACCTTGGCAGTGGAGCTGGTGGTTTCGATCCTCAAAATGCGCGCCCCCGGCATGAGCCTCGCTCGGATGCCGATCTTCGGCTGGTACATCCTGGTGACGGCGATGATGATGATCGTCGGCTTTCCGCCGCTGATCCTGGCTTCGGTCCTGTTGGAACTGGAGCGCGCGGCGGGGTTGCCCTTCTTCGATCCCACCCGTGGTGGCGACCCCTTGCTTTGGCAGCACCTCTTCTGGCTGTTCGGCCACCCCGAGGTCTACATCATCTTCCTGCCCGCCGCGGGGGCGCTTGCCACCATCATCCCGGTCTTTGCGCAACGCCCGCTGATCGGCTACCGCGCGTCGATCGCCGCCATCATCGCCATGGCCTTTCTCAGCTTCGGCATCTGGGTGCACCACATGTTCACCGTGGGCATCCCGCACCTCGCCTTGGCCTTTTTCTCGCTCGGCTCGGCGCTGGTGGCGGTGCCGACGGCGGTGCAGATCTTCGCCTGGCTCGCCACCCTGGCCCATGGCCGTCCCCGCTTCGACGTGCCGATGCTCTACGTCTTCGGCTTTTTCTTCGTGTTCGTGCTCGGCGGCCTCACCGGGGTGATGCTGGCGATGGTGCCGTTCAATTGGCAGGCGCACGACACTTATTTCGTCGTCGCGCATCTGCATTACGTGCTGGTCGGCGGCTTCCTCTTCCCGTTGTTGGCGGCCCTTTATTACTGGCTGCCGCACGTCACCGGGCGTCAGTCGGTGCACCGCATCGCGCTGCCGGCCTTCTGGCTGATTTTCGTGGGCTTCAATTTGACCTTTTTGCACATGCACTGGACCGGCCTGCTCGGCATGCCGCGCCGGGTTTTCACCTATGACGGCAGCGAGGGCTGGGAGGTCTTGAACCTGTTGTCCTCGGTCGGCGGCTTCATCCTCACCATGGGGTTTGCGCTGGTCTTGATGGACGTCTTGGTGCAACGCCGGTTCGGCAAGCGCTTCCGGCGCGATCCCTGGCGGGCCGCTACCCTCGACTGGGCGATGCCGACGCCGCCCGCCCCTTACACCTTCGCCGCCATCCCCGAGATCGACCGCCGCGCCGACGGCCTGGAACCACGCCGGCTCGGCCCGCGGCTGGCAGCCGGCGATGGCTACCTCGCGCGAGCCCGCAAGGGCTGGCAGGAGACCCTCGGCGTGCACATGACGACGGGTGCTCCCGAGCAGATCGTCGTCTTGCCTCGCACCAGCCACTTGCCGCTCTACACCGCCCTCGCCACGGGCCTGGTCGTGCTGGCACTGCTCGTTCGCGCTTACGAGGTGGCGGCTTTCGGGCTCGTGCTGGTGGTGGGCCTGATGCTCTACACGGCCCAAGGTGCGGGGCAGAAGGTCGACCATGGCAAGCTCGACGCGGGCCGGGGTGTTGCCTTGCCGGTCCACACCGAAGCGGCGGAGCCGCCGCCTTGGTGGGCCTTGATCTTCACCCTGGTCGCCGATGCGACCTTGTTCGCCTCGCTCGTCTTCGGTGCGTTCTACCTCTGGCTCATCGCGCCAGCGTGGCCACCATCCGAGGTCATGGAGGCCCGCTGGCCGGCCCTCGCTTTGGTGGTCTTGGGGCTGTCGGCCGGCCCGATCGCGGCCCGCGCGGCGTTGCAGCGGCTCCGCTCGGGCGGCAGCGTCGCACCGTGGCTCGTCGCGGGGGGGCTCGGCGTTCTGGCCGCTGGCGTGGGGCTGCTCCGATTGCTGACCGATGCGCTGCCCGACCCGACGGCGCATGGCTATGCTGCGGTGACGTTCGTGCTGCTCGCCTACGTGCTGCTGCACGTGGCCATTGCCGCCTTGTTCTTGCTGAGCAACGCGATGCGGTTTGCTGCCGGCTATCTCTCGCCGAAGCGCCAACTCGACCTCCGGCTCACGCGGCTTTGGCAGGACTACACCGCCGCGACCGGTCTGATCGCGCTTGCCCTGGCGCTCGGCTTGCGCGAATTGGCCCTGACCTCGGGGACCCTACCGTGAGCCCGACCCGGCCCGCCTCCCTGCTTTGGCTCGTTGCGGGCTTTGGGCTGTGGAGCACGGCGTTGATCCTGGTCTACGCCCTTCACGCCGTCGGCTGTGCCTTCGTCTGGCCGCCTGCCGCCATTCGTCTGGGCCTCGCCTTGGTCCTGCTCGCGCATGTGGCGGCCCTGTTGGCGCTGATCCACCACCAGCGTCGCCGCACCGTCAACCTCTTGCTGCAGGTCGCCCTTTGGACGCTGGTCGCAGCCCTCGTCGCGACCGCGTTCACCTACGGACCGCTCCTGTTGCTGACGCCCTGCGTCTAGAGCGTTTCCCGGTTAGGTAGCGCACGGGCCATCCCGCACCCCCGCCCGGCCACCCATGGCATCGTACACGCGTGGGTGGCCAGCCACCCCAAGCTGCAAAGCAGCTTGGGGACCCCGGCGGGCGGGGGTGAGGGATGGTCAAGCATTTCGGGAAACGCTCTAACCCCCGTTGCTTACGACCTTCGAGGCCGTATGGCTTCTCGGCGTTCGCATGACCGCGGTGGTGTTTCGCGGCATCTGAACATGCGCGTTCGTCCGGCGGCGGCGTTCGGCCGGCGCGGCTTCGGCGAGGTAAGCGAAGCGGCGGTGACGCGACCCGCTCTCACGCCTCCACCAGCGGCAGCAGACGATCCTGCCGCCGCCGGCCACCACACAGACGCTTCGGCTTTCCAGCGATCTGTCGTTACCGGCGCCTTGCGCCTTGTGGTAGGCCCATGCGCCCTGGCGTGAGACGGCGCCGACACCTTATCTGCATCCTTCGCGGACCCGGAACACGAACGCATCAGAACCGATGTTGCCGGTTCGTTCAGCCGTCAGCCCTTCCTTTTCTCGGAGTTCGACCCGATGCCACTCGACCCGCCCGGCGATCAGAGTTTTCGCACGACCGACCCCAAGGTGCGCGAGCGGGAGATGACCTATGCGGGTGCCTTGAGCTTCTGCCGTCGCCGCTACGGCCGCGATCTCGCCGGCATCGACGTCGCGGTCACGGGCCTGCCCTTCGATGGCGCCGTCACCAACCGGCCCGGTGCCCGGCTCGGCCCGCGGGCGATCCGCGCCGCTTCCACGCAACTGGCCGAACTCCTGGCCTTTCCCTTCGGCTTCGACCCGTTCGAACGGCTCGCCGTGGTCGACTACGGCGATGCGTTCCTCGACCCGGGCGAACCGCTGACCATCGCCGAGGCCTTGCGCCGCCACGTCGCCGGCATCGTCGACGCCGGCACCTTCTGCCTCGGCCTCGGCGGCGATCACTTCGTGACCTATCCCTGCCTCCAGGCCCACGCCGCCCGCTTCGGCCCCCTGGCGCTGGTCCAATTCGATGCCCATTCCGATACCTGGACCGACGTCGGCCAGCGGCTCGACCATGGCACCATGTTCACGCGCGCCGTCGCCGAAGGTCTGATCCTGCCCGAACGCTCGGTGCAGATCGGCATCCGCACGGTCAACCCCGACGACCTTGGTATCACCGTGTTGGATGCGCCTTGGGTCCACCGCCACGGCGTCGATGCCGTGCTGGCGCGCGTGCGCGAGGTCACGGGCGCGCACCCGGTCTATCTCACCTTCGACGTCGACTGCCTCGATCCCGCCTTCGCCCCGGGCACCGGCACGCCGGTCGTGGGCGGGCTCTCCACCGCCCAAACGCTGGCCATCCTGCGCGAATTGAACGGCCGCCAGATCGTCGGCGCCGACGTCGTCGAGGTGGCGCCGGCCTACGACGTCGCCGAGATCACGGCCCTTGCCGCCGCCACCGTCGCCCACGACCTGATCGCACTGCTCGCCCGCGACCGCTGACGGCCGCGTTCGCCCCCGGAACCTGGCGGCCGGTCCACGCCCCCCACCGGCGCCCTTGCGCAACCGCAATCATAAGTTTATTTTCCTATATCGTTGATGCCCCCCGGAGACGATCGATGCTGACGCGTCCGCATGCGCTCCTCGCAGCCCCGGTGATGCTCGCAGGCTACAAAGCGACCGCGCTGGGCTTCGATCTCACCTCGCCAGCGCTGGAAAGCCTGGAAGCCAAGGTGATCCGCCCGCTTGCCGAGCGCATGCACCGGGGCGGCACCGCGCGCGTTTGGGTGCCCAGCTGCGGCGACGGTGCTGCGGCCTACGGCGTGGCCATGATGTTCGCCGCTGCCGGCGAACGGCTGGGCTCGGCGGCCATGCCCCGTATCTTTGCGACCGAGCGCGAGCCGAAGGTGGTCCGCGCGGCGAGTGCTGGGCGGATGTCACGCGAGACCGCGCGCACCTTTCTCAAGGCGGGGCACCGCCGCCGCCTCGGCTGGACCGGCGACGGCTGGCAGGTCAAAGCCGACATCCGCGGCCGGATCCTCTTCAGCGTCCACGATACGTTGCACGAAACCGGCTTCTCCAACATCGACCTCATCGTTGCCCAAGCGGCGGCGCGGCAAGCCCCGGGCGGCTGCACCGGTTGCCTGATGGGGCTGATGATCAACGCGCTCAACCCAGGCGGGTTTCTGTTTCTCGGACCGGATCGTTTCATGGGCGTGGCCATCGACGGCCTCGAGCACGTCGATCCCATCGCCGGCCTCTACCGCCGACCGCTGACGCGCAGCCAGCCGCGGCGGGCGGGGCGGCGCGGGTCACCGCGCGGCCCGATCCTGCTCGAACGCCTCGCGCACCACTTCGCGCCCTCCGCCTTGGTGGTCGACGCCAGCGGACAGATCACCGCCACCATCGGCACGGCGGCGTCCCTGCTGCGCCACGACATCGACGGCCACAGCCGAAGCGTCGCAACGGCCGCCCATCCCGATCTCAAACCGGCGATGATCAACGCGCTGGTGGAAGCCGTCCGCATGGACGCGCCGAGTTGCCGGCTCGCCGACGAGAGCCGCGACGTCTGGGTCCACGTCGAGTCGATCGCCCGGTCGGAGCTCGACGCGCAACCCTTGTGGCTGGTGCGCACCAGCGTCCGGCATGCACCGGAACGCAGTCTGGCGGGCGACGCCCCGCTCCTGCGCGCCCACCTGGAGAGCACGGCGCGCACCCTCCAACAAACGATGGACGAAGTCGCCACCCAGAATCTCGCGCTGGCGACGGCCAACGACGAACTCCAGTCGATCAACGACGAACTGGAACGCAGCAACCACCGGCTCGCCGCCGTCAACACGGAGCTCATCGCGGTGCGGCAAGATCATGAACGTCAGATCGAAGAGTTGAGCGGCCTCAGCCATGACGTCGAAAACCTCCTCCGGTCAGCCGAAATCGCGCTGGTCGTGCTCGATGCCGCGCATCGGATCCGCCGCTACACCCCGGCCGCCGCCGGGCTCTTCTGCCTGACGCGACGCGACGTCGGTCACGGTTTCGGCAAGTTCCTGGGCGCGCACAAGCCCCTGATCATGGAGGCGATCGAACGCGTCGCCCGCGACGGCGGCAACTCCCGCCTGCGTGTCGATTGGCCCAACGGCAGCGGCGAACAGCGCACGTTTCAAGTCCAGATTCACCCGTATACCAAAGACAAAGACAAGGTCGCAGGCTCGGTCGTCTGCTTCGTCGACATGAGCGACATCAAAGCTGCCCAAGACAATTTGGAGCGACAGAACCAGATGCTTCAGCGTGCCAACGAGGATTTGGAGCGCTTCGCCTACATCGCCTCGCACGACCTCAAATCGCCGTTGCGGTCGGTGCGCACCATGCTGGAGTTTCTCCGTTCCGACTTGAGCGAAGTGATGCAGGCCGACCACGCCGAGCATCTCGATCTCGTGGCCCAGCGGGTCCAACAGATGGAACGCATGATCGAGGACTTGTTGGCCTATTCACGGCTGGGCCGCGAAGACGCCACGACCGAAACGATCGACGTGCCCGGTCTGTTGCGCGCGGAAGTCGACGTCCTGGACGCACCGGAGACGTTCCAGATCGACGTCCAGAGCGAGGTCTCGAAACTGCACACCGACAGTGGCTTGCTGAAGCACGTCGTGCGCAACCTGGTCGAAAACGCGATCAAGCACCATGACGGGGTCGAGCCCAAGATCAGCGTCCACTGTATGGAAATCGACGGCACACCCGTCTTCGAGGTCGCCGACAACGGGCCCGGAATCCCTGAGCGCTACCAGCAGCGGGTGTTCGAGATCTTCCAAAAGGGCGGCGGGCGAGCCAATACCGGCGGCAGCGGCATGGGCCTCGCGCTGGTGAAAAAGGCGGTCGAACGGCACGGCGGCACGATCGCCTTGCTGAGCAAGGACGGCGAGCGAGGCACCACCTTCCGCTTCACCTGGCCGTGCAGCGCTCAGCCCGAAGGGGAAGGGGCCCTCGAGCTGGTAGGCGATGCCGGCGCCTCGCCCGGCGGCAACTGACGGAGCCGCCGCTCGACTTTGGCCATGAACGCCTCGCGGTGCGCTTGATTGCGGCTGTCCATCCGGTAGAGCGCGCACCAGAAGGTCCGACAGCGCGGGCTGAGCAAAGGCTTCAAGCCGCGGAGCACGATGCGCCGCCCCGGATCGCCCACCCAACGGGTGAACCACCAAGGTGCCCCATAGGTACTGATCCCGCCCAAGACTTCGATATGCTGCAGCAAGGGCCGGATCGGCTGGTTACCCTCCGGCATGGCGAAGCATTCGTGCGGCAGCCACACCCGCTCCAGCCAGCCCTTCAAGATCGCCGGCTGCGCGTACCACCAGGTCGGATAGACGAAGACCAGCGCATTGCACCAGGCGAGGTGGTCGAGCTGATCCTGCACGGTCGCCGCATTCAGCCCACGCTCGTGGTAGAGCCGACGCCCCTCGGCCGACAGGATCGGCTCGAATCCCTCGGCGTAGAGATCCAGCCCGCGAACCGCATGGCCCCGCGCCGCCAACGTCTCGCAGGTCAGCCGAAACAGCGCCTTGTTGAAGCTTTCCTCGACCGGATGGGCATGGACCACGAGATAACGCATCAGCCGGCCGCCAACGCCTCGATCTCGACCTTCAACGCCGGGTTCACCAGTCCTGCCACGTAGATCAAGGTGGAGGCGGGCGGCGGGTCCGGCACCCAGGCGTCGCGCACCGCCATGAAGCCGGCGCGATCGGCCGGATCGACCAGATAGGTGGTCAGCCGCAAGAGGTGCTGCCGCGTCAACCCCACCTCGGCCAAGAGCAGATCGTAGTTCGCCAAAATCAGTTGCGTCTGCGCCTCGATGCCGTCCGGCACGCTCTCGTCCGCCCGGACGGCGATCTGCCCCGAAAACGTCACCAACCGCTGCACCCCCTCCACCGCAACGACGTGACGATAGCGGCCATAGGGCGGGCGGAGCGAAGGCGACGACGGCATCGGGAGGGGCCTCGGGCAAGGGGACGAACGGGCACCCGTTGGTCATGCCAGAACCGTGCCATGGCGCAACCGGGCCGAAGCCTGCGCCACCCGATGCGACGCGGCTCAGCCGGTGTCGCGTCGGCGGCGCAGCCAAGCCAAGGCTACCATGCCCGTGGCCAGCAGCGGTAGCGCTCCCGGTAGCGGCACGACGTGCGCCGTCACCTGCCAATTGTCCAAGATCGGGATCGCCGTATAGGTAAACTGCACGGGATCGTTGGGCGGCGGGGCGATGGGGGAGCCGCCGATCGAGTCCGGGTCGTCGGGCGTGTCGCGGGTGTTGCTGAAGACGTAGCCGAAATGGATCGCCTCGCCCCAGGCCGAGAAGTCGGGCCTGAGACCGGTCGGCGCGCCTTCGAAGAACGCGAGCGGGTTGGTGTCGAAACTGCTCGCCACGAGCCCCGTCAAGCTCAGCGGTTGAAAGACGGTCGGGTCGCCAATACCGACCGGTGCGGGAACGAAGCGCTGCATCGGCACGGAATAGTACTCGACCCCACCCTGCCTGACGACCACCTGCCAGTCGGTCAGTTCCTGGCGGAACGAGTTGCCGATGGTCACGAACGCATCCGCCGAGAAGTCGACCGACTGAATCGCCCCCTGCGTGGCCGGATCGTAGGTGCCGCCCAAGTACACCCCGCCGCCGAACACCCGCTCGCCGTAACGCACCCAGTTCAGCCGGTGCAAACGGTAGGCGCCGGGATTACCGCCGTCGGGTGGCGTGTCGAAGGTGACGAAGGACGGCGGCACGACAACGCCTGCCGGGATACCGTCGGCCACGTCGCGGCCGGGGATTGGCACGACCATCACGATGTTGTCCCAATCCGAGCGATCGAAGTCGCCGTCGAACAACACCACCGACGCCGAGGCCGGCATCGCCGGCAGGGACAGGAAGAGTGCTGCGACCGCAGCGCCAACGAAGCGAGGACGGAACACGACGACCTCCCGAGCCTGGTTCGTGATGGTTTCCCATCATCTCATTAAATTTCCAAAAAATGTCAACAATGTTATCCCTTGCGTCCCGGCCTTCACGAGCGGGGATGGTCAAGCGCCTCGCGACATGCTCTAGCTCGAGCTCGATCCGTTCCGACCGAGCCGCCATGACCGCCCTGCCCCGCCGCCATTGGGTCGAGATGACCAGCCCGGACTTCGCAGCGGTCGATCCCGAGCGCTGGCTCGCGGTGCTCCCGGTCGGCGCCGTCGAACAGCACGGCCCCCACCTGCCCTTGATGGTGGATGCGGCCATCAACCAGGGCATCGTCGCCCGTGCCCTGGCCAAGACGCCCGAAGCCCTCCCCGTCACCGTGCTGCCGATGACCTGGGTCGGCCGCAGCGAGGAACACCTCGCCTATCCCGGCTCGCTCACCCACAGCGCCGAAACGCTTCGCCGCATGTGGTACGAAATCGGCGCCTCGGTCGCCCGCGCCGGCCTGCGCAAGCTGCTCGTTCTCAACAGCCACGGCGGCCAAATCCAGGTCATGCAGATCGTCGCCCGCCAACTGCGCATCGACCACGACATGTTCGTCGCCGCCGTCAGCTGGCCCCAACTCGGTCTGCCCGAAGGCCTGATCGACGACCACGAACGCCGCCACGGCATCCACGCCGGCGAGATCGAAACCAGCCTGATGCTGGCGCTTCACCCCGACCAGGTCCGCCAGGACCAAGCCCAAAACTTCACCCCCCTCACCCGCCGCGCCGACAACGACTTCCCCCACCTCATGGGCCTCGGCGCCGCCGGCTTCGGCTGGATGGCCCAAGACCTCCACCCCACAGGTGCTGCCGGCAACGCCAAGGCCGCCAGCGCCCAAACCGGCAAAGCCATCCTCGACCACGTCGCCTCGAGGCTCGTCGCCCTGTTCGAAGAAATGGTGCGCTACCCGTTGGCAAACGTCCGGGCGGGGAGGGAGGAAAAGCAAGGGGGGACTTAATGGTCCCCCCTTGGACCCCCCAACGCAGCGGCGTTGCCGCTGCGACGGGATGAATTTGTCATAATGCGGGTTTTCCACAGATTAACACCTTGAGAAGCAAAGAAATCGAGTCGGGACAGTTCGTTTTGTAAAAACGTTCTTCTGGAGGTCTCGCAGCCCGTCGGAGGGCGATCCCCACGCCGCGCAGCAAGCCCCAACAAGCTACCATATTTCGGCTTTTGTTCCTACAACGAGGCCGCCAAGAGCGTGCAGACGGTTGACCTTTTCGACCGTTGACTGCCTGAGCCGCATGGCGATCCATCAACGGCATCATTGCTCGCGTGGATTGGCGCCCCATGAGCCGACGCAAATCAGATCAAATTTTTACTGAAGAATTTCAAGCAAAATTAGATGGCGCTACTGGAAAAGCGAAGCATTTCGCCAATCACACACTCGCCTACGGTAGCGCGCTTTTCGACAAGGCGGCAGCGGCGGCAGCGACCCTGCCGGCGGGATTGAACTGCGACAATACGAGCGCGTTCGCGTCGTCGCAAAACCCACTGATCGCGGTCGAACGCAAGAGCGTGCAGCGCGACCAGGAGATGGCCTTGATTTACGTGGCCGCCGCCACGGGCGTGCTCGGTAATCAGGTCGAGATCACGCGGGCCACCCGTGCGTTCATGGACCATGACCAAGCCTTCCTGCAGCAATTCCTGGGAAGGTTCTTCGAGTTCGACCAGGAGATCAGTGCCTGGATGGACCGCGATCCGAACAGCACGATTGCCGGGGGCTGGGCGCATCGCCTGACGCACGGGCACGATCTGGTGGCTATGCTCAGGCTTTGGCAGGAGCATGGTCACGTCGGCGGATTGGAGTGGGTCAACCACGTCTGGTTGCGTGACTTCTGGACTCCGCACGGCGTCCCCTACCTTCCGGCAGGCAGTGGTCCGGTCTACGACTGGCTCGTTGGCCAGGGGGTGACGCCAGCCAATGCGTTGAGCCTGCTGAGCCTCAACGCTGCCGAAGCGGCCACCGGGATCTTGGTGCTGTTGTCGCTTCGGCGTGTTGCCTCGGGCATCAACCGAATGCAGCGGCTGAAAAAATTCGGTGCCATGCTGCACGACATCCTCGATCTTTCAGCCAAGGGCTGTGATCCGCAAGCGCTGGATTTGGCGGATCGGGTGATGTTGCTCGGCATCACCGACAAAAGTCCGTCGCTGACTTTGCAGTTCGCGACGACCTGTTTGGACTTGAGCCGAACCGCGTCGGATTTCTCATGTGCGCATGCGTGGGGGGCGAAGGCGTTCATCGCGGCGGCAAGTCTGGTGCGTGCCGGTGGCGACGTTCCGAAGACCGCGGTCTATCATGGCAACACGGCGGTGTCGTTTGCGGGCTTGGCGGCGACCGTCATGGTTTCCGCTTATGCGAGCCAGCTCCGGGTCGCGAACATCCCGGAGGCCAACGTCCTTAGCGCGGCGCGGTTCGCGGCCCAGAAGTGCATCGACCTCGCCGAGGAGCAGCGGCGGCCGAACTGGTTTCGCGTTGGTGCCAAGAACGTCTGGGGCTACCGCCCGCTTTCCGCCCTCAGCAACCTCCAGCTTGCCTTAGAAATGTCGACCCTGTGCGGCAGCCTCCTGCAGCCGAGCCATGACCCGATCGC
>RECO01000019.1 GCA_007694015.1 Geminicoccaceae bacterium | reverse complement strand
GAGGACGTCGTCGACGTCGACGAGGCGGCTGAGGCCGTGGTGGAGTTTGGTGGCGAGTTGTTGGTCGACGCCCGCGAGTTGGAGGTCGATGAGGAGGCCGGCTTCGGGTTCGACGTGGGTGTGGCAGCGGGCGGGCACCACGCCGTGGCGGGCGAGGAGGTCGAACACGCGGGAAAGGACGTGCGGGCAGGGAGCGGCTTGCACCGCGAAGCAGGTAACGGGAGGCATGGAACGGCTCCGAGATACGGAGGGGAAAACGACGACGCGCTGGTCCCGACGCTCAGCCGAGCGTCGGGTGGCTAATTCGCCGATTGGGATCGAAGCGTTGTTCCATGGTCCGAGTTTCGTTCGTCGGGGCGGCTCGGGTCAAGTGGTCTTTCAGCCGGGGGCGGGGACTTTGCCGCCGGTGAGCTGGGTCAGGTGTTGGAGGCCCGGCTGGGCGACGCGGTAGCGGCCGCGCTGGACCTGGAAGGCGCGCTTGGCCAGGAGGTTCTGCTTCACCGATTGGGAGGCGTTGCCGACCTTGATGCCTTGATCGACGAGGTGGCGATTGGCGTCGGCGGTGGTGAAGGTGCGCTCGGCGTTGTGGGCTTGGACGAACCAGCCGGCGAGGAGGATGCGGTCGACGTCGGTGGCGTTGCGGGGGAGCGCGTGGAGGAAGGCGCCGAAGCCGCCGTCGTCGGTGGTGGCGGCGGCCGGTGCTGGGGCGACGGCGGTGGGTTCGTCCGCGGCCGTGGCTTCCTCAGGGGCGGTGCGGGCCCCTTCGACCAGGCGGTGCAACAACTGCTCGATGCGGGCACCGTAGCTCTCGACGAAGGCTTCGCTGCCTTCGACCTCGAACTCACGGGCTTGTAGGTTGACGCGCAGCTTGGCCATTCGACGCTCCATCCTGCGATGATGGGCGTCGCTGGAGCCTGGATCAAGCGCGATCAGCGCTGGAGTGTGGTCATGATGCGGCGCAGGTCGTCGGGGATGGGGACCGGGCGCTGGGTGGTGCGGTCGACGAAGACGTGGACGAAGTGGCCGTCGGCGGCGGCGACATCGGGCTCGCCCGCCTTGAAGATGCCGATTTCCCAGCGCACCGAGGTGGTGCCGAGACGGCCGACGCGCAGGCCGGCATCGATCTGCTCGGGGTAGCGGATGGAGCTGTGGAAGCGGCAGCCGGTTTCGACGGCGACGCCGACGACGGGGGCGTCGAACGGGTCGAAGCCCGCCTGGTGGATCATGAACTCGGCGATCAGCGTGTCGAAATAGCTGTAGTAGACCACGTTGTTGACGTGGCCGTAGAGGTCGTTGTCCATCCAGCGGGTTTGCAGCCGGGCGACGTGCGGGAAGGCCCCGAGGGGCGGCGGCGGGGTGCGGGTCATGGTCGGGTCAGTCCCCGTAGCGGCGTTCGAGCAGGCGGTGGAGGGCGAGGAGTGCGGTCGCCTCGCCGCCCTTGGGGCGCCCCGGCTTCGGTTGCGGGTTGTGGCCGTAAATGTCGAGATGCGCCCAGCGTTCGCCGGCAACGAAGTCCTGCAGGAACAAGGCCGCGGTGATGGCACCGGCAAAGCCGCCGGCCCCGGTGTTGTTGATGTCGGCGACGGGGCTATCCAGCATTTTGCGGTAGGGGGCGTGCAGGGGCAGGCGCCAGAGCGGGTCGCGCGCCTCGGCGGCGGCGGCGGCGAAGGCGGCGGCGAGGTCGTCGTCGGGGGTGAAGAGGGCCGGCAGGTCGGCCCCGAGTGCTACCCGTGCGGCCCCGGTCAGCGTCGCCGCGTCGAGCACGAGGTCGGGGTTTTCCTCGAAGGCGAGGGCAAGCGCGTCGGCGAGGACGAGCCGGCCCTCGGCGTCGGTGTTGCCGATTTCGACCGTCTTGCGTTTACGGGTGTCGATGACGTCGCCGGGGCGGAACGCGTCGCCCGAGATGGCGTTTTCGACCGCCGGGATCAAGAGGCGCAAGCGGACCTTCAAGCCCTGGGCCATGATCGCCTGGGCGAGGCCGAGCATCACGGCGGCACCGCCCATGTCCTTCTTCATCAAGAGCATGTTGGAGGGTGGTTTGATGTCGAGACCGCCCGTGTCGAAGCACACGCCCTTGCCGACCAGGGTGAGTTTCGGGTGTGCCGGATCGCCCCAGGCGAGGTCGATCAGCCGGGGGGCGCGGCTGCTGGCCCGGCCGACGGCGTGGATCGCCGGGAAGCCGTGGCGCAGGAGATCCTCGCCGACGATGATCTGGATGGCGGCGCCGTGGGCCTTGGCGACCTCGGCCACGGCCGCTGCCAGTTCTTCGGGCCCCAGGCGGTTGGCGGGCGTGTTGACCAGGTTGCGGGCGAGGTGGACCGCTTGGGCGAGCGTTTCGGCCCGCTGCATGGCCAGTGCTGTGCGGTCGACCGCCAGGGCGAGCTGGGGGCCGTCGCCGGTCTGCCGAAAGCGATAGCGCTCGAGCGCCCAACCCAGTGCCGCCACGTCGGCGGGCACCGTATTGGCTTCGGCGAGGCGGTAGGTGGCGGACGGCAGCCCCTTGAGGGCGGCGGCGGCACTGAAGGGCGAGCCCGGGTCGTCGACCACGCCGAGTGCGCCCAGGAGCGTGCCGTCGGCGGCGGGCAAGGCGGCCGTGGCACCGGGCTTGACCTCGAAGCCGGTCGTGTTCAGCCAGGCGTTGGTCGCCTCGGGCCAGCCTTGGCGCAGGCCCGGCACGTCGTCGGCCGTCACCAGGAACAGCCGGGGCAGCGCGTCGCGGCCGTCGAGCTCGACCAGGCCCAGGCCCAGGTTGGGCGCCGCCATCAGCCGGCGATCCGGTCGAGGGCGGCCTGGAGCCGGGCCAGCGTCGCCCGGCCCTCGTCGCGCCGCTCGGTCTGTTCGGCGACGACCTCGGCCGGGGCCTTGGCGACGAATTGCGGGTTGGCGAGCTTGGCCTCGAATTGCCGCACGTCCTTCTCCAGCTTGGCGATTTCCTTGGTGAGCCGGGTGCGCTCGGCGGCAAGGTCGACCTGACCTTCCAAGGGCAGGACGTAGGTGACGGTGCTGACGACCACCTGCAGGCTGCCGCCGTCGGCCGTGGGCGTGCCGGCGTGGAGCGAGGCGACGCGGGCGAGGCGCTCCAGGGCCGGGCGGTAGCGCTCCAGGAGTGCGGTCGTCGCCGCATCCGCATCCTTGGCCCAAAGCGCCAGCTTCGCGCCCGCCGGCACGCGCAGTTCGGCGCGGGCGGCGCGGATGTCGGTGACGAGGTCGATCAGCCAGTCGATCTCGG
>RECO01000210.1 GCA_007694015.1 Geminicoccaceae bacterium | reverse complement strand
CGGTGGCGGTTGAAGAGGGCTTCCAAACAATCGAGTTCCGGCAGGCCCGGCGGTTGCCACAGCCTCGCCCGCTCACCCGCGGCGAGCGGTCCGAGGGCAAGGGCAGCGTCGGTTGCTGGCGGCGCGTTGTCCGTCATCGCTGGTCATCCGGCAACGCCGACCGGGGGCAACCGGCAAGGCCGGTGTCCGCCAGGTCGGTTGGCTGGTGCGAGAGGGGGGGCGCTCGGGTCGCGAGGCGCGGCCCGTTCGGCGCCGTAGGGCGAGCGGCTCAGCCCCGCGCGGCGGTGCGCTGTCGCCAGTGCTGGCCCGTGCGCCCGTGCCATCGGCCGCGCACGCAGCCGCCGGCGCGTACCACCGCTCGGGGGGCAGCACTGGTGGCGACGGGGCAGGCGGCGGGGGACTGGGCGTGCATCGGTCCGTCTCTCTGCAAAAGACCTGCGATCGAGGGGGCCCCGAAGAGCCCTGGATCACCGCATGGCGAATCTAGGCGCTGGCCGATCACCGCGCCTTGAACGTCATTGCGGTGCGTGGAACTTTTTTCGCGCGCGCCAGCGATGCGGGAGGCGGTGCTTTGCCGCTTTGGGCATCGCGCTCGGGGGCTTCGAGCCACTGCGTCAGGGGCAGGACGCCGCCCCAGCCGCCCGCCGTCAGATCGGCCTTTCATCGAGCGGTGGGCCTTGGCGCTGCTTCATCGTCACCCGGTCGATGTCGAGGGCCGCATCGGCTTCCTCGCCGACGGCCAGCCGGCCGGTGCCGTGCACCACCACCGAGGCGTCGTTCAGCGAGTGGTCGAAGCCCGAGCGCGCCACCGCGAGGCCGTCGAGCCGCGTCACCGTCAGGCACGAAGGGCTGCCGTCCGTGACCTGCATGATCCGGGTCTTGGCCGCGCCGGCTTTGCGGTAGCGACCCTGCCTGTCGCGCTGCGGCTTCGGGGCGGAGGGCCCGGCGGGCCTCCTGATCGCGTTCGCCGACGCCGACCCGTCACGCATCGACCGGTTCGTGCAGGCGTTGGCCGAAGCGTTGGACGACATGCCCTGATCCGGTGCTCGAGCGTTGTTGGGGATGGGCGAAGCGCAACCTGAACGGAACACGTTCTAGCCGCCGCGCATCGTGTCGATGACGCGGTTCATGAGGGCAAGGAACGTCGCCCGCTCCTCGGCTGACAGGGCACGCAGGGCCGCTTCGTTCTGCGCGGCAGCAGCAGCGGTGGCCGGTGCTCGAAGGGCCTGCGCCTTGTCGGTCAGCCACACCTGTTGGGCGCGGCGATCCTCGGGATGGGGGGTGCGACGGACGAGCCCGTCGCGTTCCATGCGCGCGAGCGTGTTGGCCATCGTTGCCTGCTCGACGTCGAGCCGCGCCATGAGCTCCGCCTGCGTCAAGCCCTCCTCGCGCCAGAGTTCCAGGAGCGTCAGGAACTGCGCCGGCGCCAACCCCAGGGGCCGGATCCGGGCGTGGAGACCTTGCGCGAACAGGCGCGCCATGTGGTTGGCGAGGTAGCCGGCCGATTGCCGCTTCGAGAAGGCCATGGCGTGGATGTATCGCTTCCATAGCGTGCTGTCCAATGCTAGGAGAATAGCATGCTATGGGAAATCGAGGCCGATCCGCTGTCGCGCGACTCGGTCGGTCTGGTCCATCGCTTGCCATTGAAAGGAAGCGCCCATGTCCGCAGCCGTCCTGGCCCGCCATCTGCATCCCCTTCTGGGCGGCATGGTGTTGGGGCTGATCGTCTCGTTTTGGCTCGCCACTCTCGTCAGCGAGCTGTTCGGCACGCCCGAGACCGTCGCTTGGGTCAAGACCGCCATTCCCTGGGGCTTTCTCCTGCTCGTGCCGGCGCTGGCAGCGGCGGGCGGTACGGGGACGTGGCTGGCCGGGCGCCGGTCGGCCAGGCTCTTGGACGCCAAGCAGCGCCGGCTGCGCTGGGCGGCGCTCAATGGCCTCGGCGTCCTGATGCCGGCGGCGTTCTTCCTGGCGGCGAAGGCGCGCGTTGGGGCGTTCGACGGCGTCTTCTACGCGGTGCAGTCGATCGAACTGATCGCCGGTGCCCTCAACATCGCCCTGCTCACGCTCAGCGCCCGCGACGGTCTCAGGCTTTCGGGCCGGCTCCGCGCCGGTGTCACCGTCGCCGATCGGAGGTAGACCCATGCCGAAACTCACCCTGGCCCTCACGGCTATGAGCCTGCTCCTCGTCGGCTGCGGGGCGCCGCATCTGCAGACCATCCACCGGGCCGAGAAGGCGTTGACCGGCGCCCCGGCCGAACGGCTGGCCGCCTGCATCGGCGAGCCGGCGCGTCTCGACGGCAATGGCGACGGCGAGCATCAGGTCCTCACCTTCAGTTCGGCCCAGCCGCGGGGCCTGGACGGGCGCACGCTCGCCGAGCCCGAAGCCGCCCTCGCGTCGCGGGCTTGCGTCTTTCGCTTCACCGTCGAAGACGGCACGGTCGTGGCGGTGCGGAGCGAGAACCGCGCCGGCTGGGGCTTCGGCAGCATCACCCGCTGCTCGGCGCTGGTGGCGGCCTGCACGGGTGGGTGAGGGCGGGTTTTGCCCGCTCGCCCAAAGGCGCGCCGTCTTGGACCGCCCGGATTGATGACGGTGATGACGTTGCCGGCGACGGCCTCCACCATGCGCTCGCCGCTGAGCGATCGTTGCGCCCCCGGTCCCGTCGGCCGATGCCGAACTGGTCGCGGGTGTGGCGGCCGAAGCGGTGCGCCGGGCCGCTTCGGCGCGGCGCATGGCGCGGGCGAGGTCGGGGTTCACGCTGGCCCGGTGATCGCTGCGGAGCACGAGCGTCCCTCCAAGGGGCGTCCCATGCGCGGAAGCTGCCACGGCGGAGCCCGCTTCACGAGCCGGACGTTCTGCCGCTATGCATAAGCCCAGCTCGTGCATGGGAGAGGCCGATGGGGCGACGGTTGCCACCGTTGAACGCGTTGCGCGCCTTCGAGGCGGCAGCCCGGCATCTCAGTTTCAAGCGCGCCGCCGAGGAACTGAACGTCACGCCGGCCGCGGTCAGTCAGCACGTCAAGGCACTGGAAGATCAGCTGGGCGTGGCGTTGTTCCGCCGCTTGACGCGCGCCCTGGTGCTGACCGAGGCGGGCAGGGCGGCTGCCGGTTCGCTGACCCTGGGCTTCGATTACTTGGCGACGGGCGTCGACGTGCTGAGGCGCTACGGCAAGGCCCGCGCCCTCACCGTCAGCGTGCCGCCGTCCTTCGGCGCGCGCTGGCTGGTGCCGCGGCTGGTCCGGTTCCAACGCGCGCACCCGGCGATCGAAGTGCGGATCGATGCCCGCATCGAGGCGATCGACTTCGAGCGCCACGACGTCGACCTCGCCATTCGCTTCGGCAGCGGCCGGTATCCGGGCCTGGTCACGCACTGTTTGATCAGCCGGCACGTCTTTCCGGTCTGCAGCCCGGAACTCCAAAGGTCATCGCCCGCGCTGCGGGTGCCGGCCGATCTGGCCGGCCACACGCTCCTGCACCACCAGCATCCGGCCTCGCCTGCGGTCGATCCGGCCTGGGCCATGTGGCTCCAGGCCGCTGGGGTCCGAGGCATCGACGCCGAGCGAGGACCGCGCTTCAGCAACCACGGCCTCGCCCTCGACGCCGCGGCCGCTGGCCATGGCGTGGCCTTGGCCGACCTCAGCCTGGTCGAGGATGACCTCCGCACGGGCCGCCTCGTGCGTCCGTTCGCGGGCGTTGCCGATTGGCCGAGCGAGTTCTGCTACTACCTCGTGCATCCGCCCGAGCGCGTGGACGATGCGAGCCTCGTCGCCTTCCGCGATTGGCTGATGGCCGAGATCGCGGCCTTTGCGGACGCTTCGGGCCTTTGCGTCTGAAGCGTCCTACGCATAAGCGGGGCTAATGCACGGCGGCAGCTATTCCCGTTTGTCGCGGGCCCTTCACCCGCGCACCCTCCAGACCATCGAGATACCCGACTGGAGGCCCGCCCCATGTTGCCGACCACCCTGCGCCCCTGGCTCCACGCCGAGGACGATCCCGCCTTCGGGCGTGCCAATGCGGACCTGGCGTTCCGTTTCTACCAGGCGCCGAGGCGCTGGCGGCGCGCCCTGGGGGCGCTCGCCGCCCGCCTCCCGAAGCCGCAATATCGCTCAAGAGCGGGTCTGGGCCTTCGCCTTATCACGAGGCGCATTGGAACCAGTCGAAGGGGATGAGGACCATGCAGCCGCATCACGAAGCCGGACCTCGCGCCATTGCCGCCACGCTGCCGGCCGACCGTACGGAAAACCTCGCGCGTCAACTCGGCCTGATCCTGTTGCGTGCCCTCGGACACGGGCTCCTCGTGACCTGGACCACGCTCTGGACCTGGCGCGAGCGGGAGTGCAGCCGCCGCCATCTGGGCGAACTCGACCAACGCATGCTGCGTGACATCGGCCTCACGCGCGAAGCCGCGCCTGAGGAGGTTCAGAAGCGCTTCTGGGAGCCATGAGCCAGCGTTGGCCTGGTCGATGCAAGAAGCGCCAGGGCATGACGGCCGTGGCGGACGCCACTCCACTTGGCAAACTGGCCGAAGCGATCGGCAATCGGGCTTGCCCGGTTGCCGATCGCTCCGGCCTGGGGGTTTCCAAGGGGGCCAAAAGCCCCCTTGGCTTCCACTTCGCTTGGCGCGCCAAAAGCCCCCTGTCCAATGCCGTGCGCGCCGGTGGCTACTCGCCGACGCAGCAACTGGCCGCGTTGCGCTTGGGCGGCAGGTCGATCATCGGGTTGCGGTCGAAGAATCCCACCGGGTGGAGTTTGAAGCCGCAGGTGACGCAGGGCTGGACGGGGAAGTCCTCGGGGCGTGGCAGGTGGTGGATGCCAAAGCTGTGCCAGAGGACGAGGTCGGCGCCATCCAGTGGGCGGTCCTGGGCGGTCCAGGCGGCGAGGCCATCATCGCCGGTCGAGTGGTTCATGAACTCGCCCGCCGGGTAGCGCTCGTCGACGGCAAAGGGCGTCACCCAGAGGTGGTTGTAGACGAACTGGCCGCGCTTGCCCGAGGGGCTTTCGGGGTGGGTGTAGGGCCTTACCGCCGAGGTCGCCTCCAGCTTGTAGGCGGTGGGCTTGCCCATCAGGTTGGTGCGCTCGGTCGCCTGGACCTTCCAGTAGCGCATGGCGTCGAAGTCGACCTTGCGCCTGGCCTCGCTCTCGCGGGCCAGCACCCGTTCCTGGACGTAGAAGGCGTTGCCGTAGGGGTTGTCCGGCCCCGGCTGCATCGCCACGGTGTCGCATTCGAGGACGCGGTTGCTGGGGCCGTCGAGTTCGGTGTCGAGCCGGGCGCAGAAGACGTGCTGGTGGATTTGCCCCTCGACGCCGGGGGACACCTCGGTGCCGTAGCGGGACGGCTTGCCCGGTTCGCAGCCCACGGTGTTGATGATGCCCGTGGCCTTCATTTCGAACTCGATGATGCCGTCCTGGTAGAGATACCAATAGGAGCCGTATTCGTAGTTGCCGACGGTCGAGATCGAAGAGATCACCAGCCGGCGCATCCGCCGCACCTCGGCGTGGTCGGTGCGCCAGTCCCAGTGCTTCCAGCCGATGCCGTAGTCTTCTTCGTGCAGGCAGATCGCGTTCTTGATGAGCCGCGGCGCCCCGGTGATGTCGTTGACGTAGGCGTCGAAATAGTGGATGGCGCCGAGGCAATCGCAGCCGAGTTCCAGGGCGTTGGCGAGCTTGCCGAGGCCGTATTCGCCGATGTCGAACACGTTCTTGCGGTGGTGGGCGCGGACCGGCGCGCCATAGGGCACCACCATTTCCGTCAAGGAGGCGCGGTAGAGGATCGGCCGGCGCACGCCGTTCTCGGTGTAGCCGAGGCGGTGCAGCACCAGGCCTTCGCGGCCGTTGAAGCCGACGCGGACGTCGAAGCCTTCCCACTCGATCAAATTGCCGGTGACGCGAAAGCCGGGCCCGTTCGGCTGCACCACGTCGAGGGCCGCCGGCTCCGGCTTGAAGCCGTCCATCATGTCGGCGGTGTAGTTGCTCTCGCCCATCGGCACGGCCATGGGCGCGGTGTCGGCGTAGTAGTCGTCGATGCGCAGCACCTCGCCCGTGTCGATGTCGACCACGCCGTTCAGGCCCTCGATCGGGTGGGCGTAGTAGTTGTCGCCCGCGCGCGCCCGCATCCAGACGAAGGTGTGGGCGATCCGCCGCCCAGCCTCGCCCGCGACGTCGAAATTGCCCGCCGACCACGGATCGACGCAGACGAGGTCCTGATCGCTCACGCCGCGCCGCGCCAAGGCGGCCTGAAACCGCGGATCGGCCTTCACCGCCAGCTCGATCTCGAAGAACTCCTCAGGCGAGATCATCGGCTTGGCGTCGGCCAGAAACGTCTCCTCGACCACGCGGCCCTGGTCGAGCGACACCAAGCCGCGCCAGACACCCGTGGCACCGCGGGCGTAGGCGACGAAGCGAGCCTGCCGCTCGATCGGATCGCCTGGAACGAACCCGCGGACGACGTCCTTTCTGGGTTCCGCCAATTCGATGGTCTCGAAGCGAAGCTCTCGCACGTCGGGGTGCGCCCCTCGCACGATCTCGGCTGCGGCCGCGATCTCGGCTGGCCGCAACGGGTCGAGCGGGTGCCATGCTCCGGCATCCGCTTGCGCTGCCTGGGCTTGGTCGGTCCCGTCCATCCGCTTTTCCCCCTCGTTGGTCCCTCGCACGTCGTCGGAGCAAGCCGCAGGCCAGCTTGATCGTCAAGGCAGCAGGGGCGCGTCATCCCAGCAGAATTGCCCAGTCTTTAGGCAGTCACACGTCCGGGCAAGCGGGCGGGCGGCCCGCTTCGAGGCGGTCGCCGCGCGGCCACGCCCAGCCGTTCGGGGTTGCGGGAGGGACCCGGCCTGGTGCCGGTCGGCCTTGCTGGCGTCAAAGGGACGCGCGTCAGCGCACCAGGGCCAAGGGGCGGGGTTGCCAATCGCCGCACCGGTCGGAGCGAGGCTAGCTCGGCTTGGGCGCGAGCCTATCGACACCTTGCGCTAACGCCCTGGCCGCAAAACTCTTTTGGGTGGTTGCCGAGTTTGCCTGAGGGCATCGAAGCGGCCGTCCGCCTGACGGGGAGGCCGGTTCTCGCGGTCGGCCGAGCCCCGGCGGCAAACGGGGACGACGGCGGCGCTTCAGGCATCGGCGGCAGCCGGCAGCCGCGTTTCCACCACGTCGAAGCCCTCGAATTGCGGGGGTCCGTCATAGAGGTCCCTGCTGCTGCCAGCACCCTGATGTGCAGCGCGGAACGCCGCCGAGCGGGTCCAGGCTTCGAACGCGGCGCGCGACGCCCAAATGGTGTGCGAGGCGAACAGCGTGTGCGTCGCATCGACAGGGCCCCGTAGCAGATGGAAGGCGACGAAACCGGCCATCTCGTGCAGGTGACTCTCGCGGTTGCGCCACAGTTGCTCGAAGGCGGCCTCCTGACCGCGGCGGACGCGAAAGCGGTTCATGGCGATGAACACGGGCGGATCTCCTGAAGCGGTTATCGGGCTGCGAGGGTAGCTGCGACGCGGCGGCAGTGCGTGAGGTGCTGTCTATCCAGCGCGACGAACGGCCCCGGTTGGCGGCGATCGCGGTTGCACGTCAAGAGGTACGGGCTGCGGCCGACGCGGTCGGGCGGCCAGCGGACGAGGTTAGGGCGCGTGCCACAGTCGTCCACGTCCGCCCAAGCGCCTCATGACGCGGCCGCTGGTCGAGCCGCGTTGTCCTGCTGCTGGCGAAAGAGCGACGCCGGCCACAACGATCTTGTTCGGCGCGGAGCGGCGATCCGGTGCGGCACGGCAAATCGATCAACCAGGGTTGGCGGTATTGATGCGGTAGCGGACGAAGCCGTCGGCGGCGCCGGCGTGGCGGTCGTAGAGCCGGCGGGCGACGGTGTTCTTGGCTTCGGTGTGCCAGTAGACGTCGTACCAGCCTTGCGCGGCGGCAAGGTCCAGGACGTGGCGGATCAGGGCGTCGCCGAGCCCCCGGCCGCGCGCCGCGGGGGCGACGAAGAGGTCCTCCAGGTAACAACGCGGTGCGGGGCTCCAGGTCGCCCCATGCAGCACGTAGACGCAAAACCCCGAGACCCGGCCGTCGCTGAGGACGAGCAGCCCGTGGATCGGGCTCTGTTCGTCGAGGATGCGCCGCCAGGTGGCTGCCGTCGCCGCTTCGGGCACCACGGCACCGTAGAACCGGCAATAGCCGTCCCAGAGTTTGCGCCAAGGGGCTTCGTCCGCGGCGGTGGCCGGCCGCACGAGGCGGCCCCTATCCCTGGGGTTCGTGGACTCCCTCGGCTTCGTCAACTGGACGGGGCCACGCATGTCGCGGTGGCGCTCGGCGGCTCGCGGCCTTCGATCCAGGCGAGGGTGTCGGCGATGGGCAACTCGCGCCCGTGGTCGCGGAAGAGAAGGTGCCAGCCATCGGCGTAGCGGATGAGGGTGCAGTCGTCGGCTGCGAGGCTCGCAAGAAACGCGGCATAGGCGTGGTCGGGCACGACCTCGTCGTGATCGCCGATCAGGACGAGGCGGGGAACATCGAGCGCCGGGGCGGCTTCGAGGCCCTGGTCCATCAGCCGGATGAGCCCGTACAGGGCCGCCGCGCGGGCGGTGCGGGTGTAGTAGCGGCTGCGGCCGAGGGCGATCAGCATGGGGATGTTGTCGGAGGCCTGGACGTCGCGCGGGCGGCCGCGGGCGAGGTCGGCGTCGGGGGCGATGCCGGCGACCACACCGAGGGCGCGGCGAAACCACGGATTGAGCGTATCACCGGCCCAGACACCGGGGGCTGCCAGGATCAGCCCGTCGACCTCGGGCGCGTCGTCCCGGGCGAGGGCCAGCATGGCGACCGACGCGCCCATGCTTTCGCCCAGCACGAAGACGGGGGCGTCGGGGGCGAGGCGCCGGGCGTGTTCGATTTTGGCGAAGAGGTCCTGGACGAGGACCTCGTCGCCGCCCCAAAAGCCTTGGTTGAGGTTGGCGCCGAAGCCGGACTGATCGTAGGCGACGACGCGGATGCCGGCCTCGGCGGCGGCGGCGCCGAAGGGCAAAAAGGCGCCCTTGTGGTCGTTGTAGCCATGCAGCGCGATGACCGTCGCCCGCGGCTGGCCAAGGGGCTCCAGGCGCAGCAGGGGACGGTTGCCCTGCATCAGGTCGGGCGGGGCGGCGGTCGTGCCGCATCCGACGAGCGAAACGGCGAGGGCCAAGGCGGCCCAGCGGCGCCAGCCGGTCACCCCTCGGCCGTTGCCGGCACGCCGAGCCCCAATTGCCGCCAGATCGAGGCGGGGGTTTCGCCGCGCTCGCGAAAATATTTGAGCGACACGGAGCGGTTGCGCTTGGCGAGGCGCTGGCCGTCGGCTGTGGCGATCAGGTTGTGGTGGTAGTAGGTCGGCGTGGGCAGGCCCAACAGGGCTTGCAGCAGGCGATGGATGTGGGTGGCGTGGAACAGGTCCTCGCCGCGCGTCACCAGCGTCACGCCCTGCGCCGCGTCGTCGACCGTCACCGCCAGATGGTAGCTGGTCGGGATGTCCTTGCGCGCCAGCACCACGTCGCCGAACTCGGCGGCCCGGCAGTCCTGCCAGCCGGCACGGACGTCGTACCAGGCGAGTGCGCCGGTGTGGGCAAGTGCGGCCTCGACGTCGAGCCGCCAGCCATGCGGCATGCCGCGGGCGATGCGCGTTCTCCCCTCGACCGGGTCGAGGCCGCGGCAGGTGCCTGGATAGACCGGCTCGCCCGACGGTCCGTGCGGGGCGCGCGCCGATTCGGCGATTTCGTGGCGAATGGCAGCGCGGGTGCAAAAGCACGGATAGACCACACCCATCGCCTTCAACTTGCCGAGCGCGTCCTGGTAGACGTCGGTGCGCGGCGACTGCCGCCAGGCCGGCGCTTCCCAGCGCAGGCCCAGCCAGCGCAGATCGTCGAGCGTGGCCTTCTCGAATTCCGGCCGGCAGCGCGTGTGGTCGATGTCTTCGATGCGCAACAAAAACCGTCCGCCGCAGGCTTTGGCGGTTTCGTGGGCGAACAACGCCGAATAGGCGTGGCCCAGGTGCAACAGGCCAGTCGGGCTCGGCGCGAACCGGGTGACGAACGGCGCCTCGCCCGCGGCCGGCACGGGAACGACGTCCTCGCCGGTCAGCATCCGTCCGCACCGGTCAGCATGAAGCGGGGCTCGGCATGGGCTCTCCCGAAAGCAGGACGGCAGTGCTACACCGTCTCCAGAGCACAGAAAAGCCTGACCCGACAAGGCGGAGAACGAGCCATGGACCAGACGACGTGCGGCCGCTGAAGGGACCGCGCGTGCCGCCCAAGCGCGGCACGGCGCCGCGGCAATTGGTGGTGCTGCTACACGGCGTCGGTGCCGACGGGGAAGACCTCATCGGCCTGGCGCCGATGCTGCAAACCTACCTGCCCGATGCCCTGTTCGTCGCCCCCAACGCACCCGAGCGCTGCGACATGGCGCCCGTGGGCTATCAGTGGTTCAGCCTGAGCGACCGGCGGCCAACGGCCCTCCTCGCCGGGGTGCAGCGCACCGCCCCCGACGTCGACGGCTTTCTCGATGCCGAATTGGCGGCGCTCGGCCTCCGCCCCAAGGACGCGGCCCTGGTCGGCTTTTCCCAAGGCACCATGACGTCGCTCTACGTCGCGCCGCGCCGCGCCGCGCCCCTGGGCGCCGTGGTCGGCTTTTCGGGCGCCCTGATCGGCGCCGAACTTTTGGAAAAGGACCTGCGCTCGCGGCCACCCGTCCTCCTGGTCCACGGCGAGGCCGACGACGTGGTCCCGGCCCAGGCCCTGTTCGCCGCCAAAGAAGGGTTGGAACTGGCGGGCCTGCCCGTGCAATGGCAGCTCCGCCCGCGGCTCGGCCACGGCATCGACCCGGACGGCATCGACCACGCCGGCCGCTTCCTGCGCGCCGCCTTCCAAACCGCCTGAGGTAACGCTGATCGCCGGAAGGGGCGCGTCGCGATGCCCTGATCCCTCCGCTGCGTCGGGTTCGGCGGCAGCGGCGCCGTCGGACGATGCACGTCCGACGGCGCCTGCGCACGAGTGGTCCGTCCATTAGCGCATGGCTCGACTGCGGCTGACCGAGCGGTCGGCCGTTGATCCGGCGCTGGCCCCGTTCTATCGGGCAACCACCCCGGCGTGGATGGTCCGCTGCCGCACCCCCGGCCCGAGCGCCGTTCGGACGATCGCTTCTGCCGGGATCACCCCGTTCTCGAACCCGCGCCGAGACCCGTCTTGTCCCCAGCGTTTCGCTCCCTCGCGGTCTTCGGCTTGGCGCTGGCCGCAAGTGCCACGGCGTCGTGGTCGGGTGCCCCGGCCGAAATGGCGATGGCCGCCGGCCTGTTGGTGTTCACCATCGGCTTTTGGGCGCTGGCGCTGCTGCCGGAGGCGCTCACCGGCCTGATCTTCTTCGTCGCCGCCATCGTCAGCGGCATGGCCCCACCGGCCACCGTGTTCGCGGGCTTCACCACCGGGGCCTTTTGGCTCGTCTTCGCTGGGCTGCTCTTGGGTGCTGCGGTCGGCGAGACGGGGCTGTCGCGGTGGCTCTTGGAGCGCATGCTGCCGGTGCGCAGGTTGGCCGAGGGCGAGGTGGCGTACGGCACGCTGATCGCGGCCGTGGTCACCTTCTCGGGGGGGCTCGGTCTCCTGCTGCCTGCCACCTCCGGCCGGGTGGTGCTCTTGGTGCCGCTCATTCTGGCCCTCGCCGACCGGCTGAACTACGCGGCCGACAGCCGGGGCCGCACCGGCATGGTGGTGGCCGGTGTGGTCGCGACCTTCGTCATCCCGATCACCATCCTGCCGGCCAATCTGCCAAACCTGGTGCTGGCCGGGTCCTTGGAAGCGCTCTACGGCGTCAAGCTCACCTACGGCGCCTACCTCGCCCTGCATTTCCCGGTAATCGGGCTGACCAAGGCCATCGCCCTGACCCTCATCGTCACCCGCCTGTTCGGCGAACGGCCGGGCGGCCGGGCCGAGCTCGCTGCCGTCGCGGCCCCGCCGCTCTCGCCCGGCGGCCGGCGCCTCGGGCTGTTGCTGGTGGTGACGTTGGCGTTGTGGGCGACCGACGTCGTGCACGGCATCGGCGCGGCTTGGGTGGGGCTCACGGCGGCCATCCTCTGCCTCCTGCCGAGGTCGGGCATCCTGGCCTTCAAATCCCTCTCCAGCGGTCCCTTCATGCCGCTCCTGCTCTATGTCGGGGCGGTGTTGGGCTTGGCTGCGGTGATGACCGAAAGCGGCCTCGGGGCCGCCTTGGGCGCATGGCTGATCGAGCGCTTGCCGCTCGCGGAGGCCGGTCCCTTCGCCATCCTGACCGGGCTTGCGGCCCTCGGCGCCGGCAGCGGGCTCTTGGCGACGCTGCCGGCGGCCCCCGCGATCGCAGCACCGCTCTTCCCGGAGATCGCGCGGCTGACCGGCTGGTCGATCGAGGCGATCGGCATGGCGCAGGTGCTCGGCTACGCGACGCCCTTGTTTCCCTACCAGGTGCCGCCGTTCATCGTGGCGATGGCGATGACCGGGATCGGTGCGGCCGCCTTCACCCGCACCCTCTGGTGGCTCGCCCTGACCACCACGCCGGTGATGCTGGGGCTCGCCTATCCCTGGTGGTCGCTGCTCGGCTGGCTTTGAGCGCCTACAGCGACGCAAGACCGCGCGGGCGCAGCCCCCGATCTCGACCGAGACCGGTTGGCCGCGCCCGCGCGCGTCGCCTGTCAGGCCGTGCGGGCAGCCGTCGGGGCGGCATCCGCGCTCGCGGAGAGGCCTTCGTGGTTCTGGCCGAGATCGGCACGCCAGGGGCGCCAGCGCTCGAGCGCGACGAGACCAAGAACGAGCACGGCGGCGATGGCGAGTGCGGTCGCCCAGAAGGGCAGGCCGATCAGGCTGTCGAGCCGCAGCCGGCCGGGGCCTTCGGCCAGCAGCATCGGCTGGATGAAGCCAGGCTCGAGGTAGCCATAGGCGACCGCACCGACGATGCCGCCCAGGACGGTGAACCAGGCGTCCTTGTAGCCGACGCCGATCTGCGCGGCGGCGGTGCCGGGGCAGGCGCCTGCCAGCACCATGCCGACGCCCATCAACAGGCCGCCCATCAGGTTGGCGCCGTAATAGGTGGCCTTCGGGTGCAGGCCGACGCCGAAAACGCCGTTCAGGATCGCCAGCACGACGAGGCTCGTGGCGGTGGCGGCCAGGAACATCTTCAGCATGGTGAAGTTGCGGAGCTGCATCTGGCCGACGATCATGCCGGGCTCGAAGACGCGGCCCTTTTCCAGCGCGATGCCGAAGGCGAGGCCCATGGCGGCACCCAAGAGGGCGAGGAGGAGAAAGTCCATCGGTGGTGCTCCCGGATCAGACGCGGCGGAACAATTGGGCGATGACGATGCCGGCCGCGAACATGGCAGCGACCGTCACCATCGAGCCGATGGCAAGCTGCGCCATGCCGGAAAGGCCGTGGCCCGAGGCGCAGCCGCCGGCAAGGCGGGCGCCGAACAACAGGATGAAGCCACCCGAGAACGCCATCAATGCGCGGCTGCTGAGGGTTTCGATGCCGGCCGCGCGGCGCCAGATCGGCGAGAAGCCCTGCCGCAACAGCCCCGACGCCCGGGCCGAGAGATAGGCGCCGGCCGCGATCCCGAGCACCATGGCGAGCTGCCAGAAGTCCTTGGCCGTCGCGACGTAGCTGGCAAAATAGGCGTGGGCCGACATCGCCGGGTCGACCAGCCCGCCCACGACCGTGCCGAGCGTCACGTAGGACGAGGACGCGCCGAGGGCGGTGTTGACCAGCAGAAAGGCCGGAATTTGCAGAAGGCCGATGAGGACGCCCGCGACGTAGGGCGACCAGGCCGGGTCCTTGAAACGCAGCATGCGTCCCTCCCGTGAGATACATTCAAATCTTCTGATATTTGAATGTGAATGAAGCGTCCACCCCAAAGGCGCCGGTTGACCCTCGTCGAAGGTGGGGGGAGGTTCGGCTGGTAGCTGTCGCTGGGAGGGGGCTTTGAGCGTCGCCGCACCGACGAGCTGGCCTTGGCTCGGGATCGTGCCGGCCATGCGGCGGGCACCGCATTTGGCCCTCGAAGGCCTTTGGGGGCAGCAGGGCGATCACGCCACGGCGCGTTTGGGCCCGCACCGGCTGCACCTGTTGGGCGATCCGGAGGTGTGCCGCGCGCTGCTGCGGGCCGGCGAGGACGAGCAGAAGAAGAGCTTCTTCTACGACAAGCTGCAGCCGATCTTCGGTCAGGGCTCGTTGACCGCCCAGGGCGAGGCGTGGCGGCGCAACCGGGCGATGGTGCAGCCCTTGCTGACGCCGCGGGCGGTGCAGACCTACGCGCCGGTCATCGTCGCCACGACCGAGCGCTTGATCGCCCGCTGGCGCGAGGCGGCGGCCCGCGGCGACTTGGTCGATGCAGCGGAAGGTGCGGCGTTCGTCGCCCGCGAGGTGACGGTGCGCGCGCTGTTCGGCGATGCGAGCGAGGCCGCCAACGCCGAACTGACCGAGGCTTTGGCCACGTTGGAGGCCTGGATCGCCAAGCGCTTTTGGGCGCTCGTCGACCCGGAGCACTATTGGAGCCCGGCGCGGACGCGTCAGCGCGCGGCGGCAGCGGCGGTGGACGCGCTGGTCTACGGCCTGATCGAGCGCCGCCGCACCGACGGCAGCGACACCGACGACCTCCTCTCCCGGCTGGTGCGCGCGCGCGACGACGCGGGTGCGCTGAGCGAGCGTCAGCTGCGCGACGAGGTCACGACGCTCTACCTCGCCGGCCAGGAGACCACCGCCCAGGCCCTCGCCTTCACCCTCTGGCTCGTGGCGCGGCACCCCGAAGCCCAAACGCGCCTCCGCGAGGAGGTGCGTGACGCTGTGGCCGACCGGAGCCCCACCGGCGACGAGGCCCGCCGGCTCGTCTGGACCCGCGCGTGCGTCGAGGAAAGCCTCCGCCTCTATCCGCCCGTGTGGTCCTTCGGCCGCGAAACGCTCTGCCCGTTCCAGGCAGGCGCCGTCCGTCTCTCCGCCGGCACCACCTGCGTGGTCGCCCCCTGGGTCCTGCACCGCCGCCCCGACCTCTGGGACGATCCCGCGGTGTTCCGCCCCGAACGCTTCCTGGGCCAGTCCGCCTCCCGCGCCTTCATCCCCTTCGGCGCCGGCCCCCGCAACTGCGTCGGCCGCGACCTCGCCATGCTGGAATTGGTGCTGGCCACCGCCATGCTGGTGCGCGCGTTCCACCTGGAGGACTGCACGCCCGAACCGGTCACCGCTGCCGCCCTCGTCAGTTTGAAACCCGAACCGGCGCCGCTTTTGGCCGTGGCGGCGTAAAGGGATGAGAGGCAGGGGGCATGCCGCCTCGGGCTGGCTCGCTAAAGTGGGCCCGCGGCTGCCGGCCCTGGGGGTCGTAGGGGGACCATCAAGTCCCCCTACAACGCTTCTCGTTTCCGTCTCCGACCCGTGCCCCCGAGCGTTTTCCGAAATGCTCGTCCGGATGGCGCACTTCGTGGGCGCTGGATGAACGGTTGGAAACCCGATATAGTCACAACCCTGGGGTGGGACGAAGGGGGCCGCGGCACGTCGCGACGTTGCATTTCCACCCCGATCCATCGGGTGCGGAGCAAGGTCGATGGCCGAGATCGTGATCCACCTGTTCGGGCCGATGGAAGTCGACGGGCGGCCCGCGGGCACGCCGATCCCGATGGCGCGTTCGGCGCTGCAGCTCTTGGGATTTCTCGCCCTCTACGCCGATCGGCCGCTGCCGCGCGAAGCGGTGGCCGCGGAGCTTTGGCCCGATTGCGAGCCCCAGCGGGCGCGCGCGCGATTGTCGACGGCGATGTGGCGTCTCCGGGCCGCTTTGGCGGTCTTCGGCTGCTCGCGCGTGTTGGTATGCGAGGGCGAGGCCACGATCGGCCTCGACGACAGGGTGCTCGACGCGGTCGACACGCGCGGCTTCGAGCGCCGGGCCAGGCTGTTCTTGGAGCGGGCCGACGATCTGGCTTGGCCAACGGCCGAAGAGAGTGGGCGTGCGCGCGGCGTGCCCTTGGCCGGGTGGTATGCGCACTGGGCGCTGCAGGCGCGCGCGCGGCTGGAAGACTTGAGGGAACGCGGTCTGACCGTGCTGTTGCAACGCCAAGTGGCCGCCAAGCTCGACGATGCCGCGATCGACACCGCCCAGGAACTCCTGCGCATCGATCCGCTGCGTGAAGACGTGCACCAGCAGCTGATGGCGATCTACGCCGGCCAGGGCCGGTTCGCCCTGGTGAAGCGCCAATACGAACGGTGCCGGCAGATCCTGGAGCAGGAACTGGCCGTGGCGCCGATGGTCGAGACGCGGGCTCTTGCCGAATCGGCCGCGTCCTGGGCAGCGGCGCCGGCGTCGTCGCCCGTGGCGGGCATTGGCGAATTGGAGGCGCTGCGCCATGCGGTGGCGGAAACCCAGCGCAATCTCGCCACCGTGACCGCACAGCTCGAAGCCCTGCTCCTCCGCTCGCAAGGCTCGCGCTGAGCCGGCCCAACCCGCTTTCGGACCGTCACCTCGGGCATCGATCGGCGCCGAGCGCTTTTTTTTGCGTTCGCCGCGGGCGGTGAGACGACCGTGTGCGTCGGGTGACGCCACGGTGATCCGGCTCTGCGAGCAAGGCGGCAACGCTCGACGGAAGCTCGGGACGAGGACATGGCCCGTAGGTGGCGGAAGGTTTCGTTCGTGCTCGGCTGCACCGTGCACCATACCCCGGTCGGCGGGCCGACCTGGTGGCGCGGCGTTTTGGCGGAGGTGACGAGCGGCGAGCGCCACAACGTCTCGAGCATCGAGGCCCTGGTGACGGGGCTTGCCCAGTACGGCGTCTATCTGCCGCACGACAAGCCGGCCGACGCTATCTGCGGACGCTGCCGGCAGGCCGCCCGCATCGCGCGGGAGCGGGACTGATGGCGGGCTTTTCCGCGGTTTACGCCGTCGGCGAATCGATCGCGCAGTTCCTGCGCAACACCTATCCTTCAAGCCTCCGCACCGATCACCCTTGCCGCTTCGAGGTCGCGAAAAGCGCCGACTTTGCAGACGCCACGGCCTTCGGTGAGACCGTCGTCACGCTCTACCTCTACCGACTTGCCATCGATCAATATCTGAACCCGGCAGGTGCCGGGAGGCACGGGACCTCGCCAAGCCGGTCCTTGCCGCTCGACCTCCATTTCATGGTCACGGTCTGGACCGACAACAAGCACAGCGAGCAGCTGTTGATGACCTGGGTCATGGCGCAGCTGCATTGGCACCCGGTCCTGGATCGGTCGAACCTGATGGCGCTCGGGGCGTGGCGGCCGGACGAGACCATCCAGATCATGCCGACCCACCTGTCGCACGAGGACTTGACCCGCATTTGGGACGTGGTGGAGCCGAGCTACCGGCTCTCCACGACGTATCTGGTGCGGGTGGTGCAGATCGACCCACCGGAGGACGCCACGGCCGGGCCGGTGGTGGCCACCCGCTTTCGCGTCGCCGAGGGGGTCGCTTGATGGCGCCCCTCGTCCTCGACCGTCGCGCCCTCGCCGCCCTCCGCCCGGTCGACCGGGCGACCGGCGCGCCCGTGACCGCGCCCTTGGCGGTGACGGCACCTGGCTTGCGCTTCACCCGCAACCGGTCGGGCCTGTTCACGGTGACGGGCGTCGTACCGCGAACGGCCGCCGAGCGCGAACTGGCAGAACACCTCGAGAGCTTTACCGCCCCGCCATCGACACCGCCGGCCGAGAGCCTGGGCTTCGCCCTGACCCTCGCCGATCCGGCCGGACGCTATCTGCCGCGCCGGCTGACCTTGCGCCTGCCGCGGACCCCGGCGCTCGTCCAACAGCCGATCGACGTGGCGCTGTTTCCCGCCGCAACCGCGCCGCTGGCCCCCAATTGGTCGGCCGTGCGCGCCCGCTTGCAGCGGGTCGTGGGCGGCCAGCCGGGACCGCTCAGCGGTGCCCGGCTGCGGCTCCTGCGCGATGCCGACGACGTGGTACTGGGCGAGGGCTTCAGCGATGCGCGCGGCGAGGCCTTGGCCATTGCGGTGGGCATTCCCGTCATCGACTTCACGCTGCCGTCCAACGGCGACGGTGACGACGACGGCAGCGCGGTGGTCGGGACCACCTCGGTCCTCGCCCGGCTCGCCGTGCACACGGCGTCGGCCGCGCCCGAACACCCGGCCGATCCCGACGCCATCACCGCCACACCCTTCGCCTGGGCACCGATCGCGGGGCCCATGCCGAACGTCGAGCTCCGCACCGGACGCGAGGTCGCCGGGCTGACGCTCCTGCTCGGGCCCACAACGACCTAGATTTCGGGAGACCAGAGATGCCGGAATATCTCGCGCCGGGCGTGTTCGTCGAAGAAACCAGCTTCCGCCCGAAGTCGATCCAGGGCGTGGCGACCAGCACCACCGCCTTCGTCGGTCCGACGCGGCGGGGACCGATCGGCATGGCCTCGGACGTCATCACCAGCTTCGGCGAGTTCGAGCGGCTCTATGGCGGCCTGGGTGATCTGGTCTGGGGCGGCTCGACCCGCGCCGTCAATTACATGGCGCACGCGGTAAAGGCCTATTTCGACAATGGCGGGGCCAGGCTCTACGTCGCCCGCACCTTTTCGCCGCGCGCCATCGATGGCGCCACGACGCGGGCGGCCAACAGTGCCGGCGCCGCCGTTGCCGGACTCAGCGATCCGCCGACCACCGTCGGCACCTTCCGCGCGCGAGCGCCGGGTGCGGGCGGCAACGGTGTGGTCGTGGCCCACCAGAAGGCCGCACCGGCGTCGGCGGCAACGCTGAATGCGGCACCGCTCGGTGCCTTGGCGCGGACCGGGACGGGTGCGGCCGCGACGTATTTCGAGAAGACGAGCAGCGGTTGGCGCGATGCGGCGGATGCCGCACTCGATTTGGCGAGCCTGCCCGCGGGCACGGCGCTGATCACGTTGAACCTGGAACTGTTGCCGGGGGCAGCGAACCGTCGGGCGCCGGCCGAGGGCGGGCCGATCGTGTTGGAAGGGCTCGGCTTCGGCAGCGCGCACCCGCGCGCTTTGGCGACGGTCCTGCCGGCCACGCCCTCCAGCCGCTCGGCCGCCCTGGCCCAGCCCTATTGGTTCGACCAAGCGGGCGGCACCACGGCGTTCCAACTGCGCGAAGCCCTGTTCCCGGCAGGCGAGGAGACCGTCTTCGCCCTCACCGGCGGTGACGACGGGGCGGAGCCCTTGGCCAGCAGCGACGATGCCGAGTTCGCCGGCTACGCGGCCGCACTGGCGGCACTCGAAGAGGTTTGGGACGTCGCCATCGTCGCCGCCCCCGGGCATTCGGCGCTGGCGAGCACGACCTTCCAGGCCGTCCAGGGCCAGTTGCTGAGCCACGCGCAGCGGCTCGGCTATCGCTTTGCCGTACTCGACACGCCGCCACGCCAGGGGGTGGGCGACGCGCGCGAGGTGCGCGGCCGGATCTCCTCGACCTATGGCGCGCTCTACTATCCCTGGGTGATCGTCGCCAATCCAGGGGCGCGGCCCGCCGACGAGAGCATCCCCAAGGAGTTGGCCCTGCCGCCGTCGGGCTTCATGTGCGGCATCTATGCGCGCAACGACATCGAGCGCGGCGTCTGGAAAGCGCCGGCCAACGAGGTGGTGCGGGGGGCCTTGCGCTTCGAGCGCGAGGTGAGCCGGGGCGAGCAGGAGGTGCTCAACCCGGAAGGCATCAACTGCCTGCGCTCGTTCTTCGGCCGCGGTCATCGCGTGTGGGGTGCGCGCACCGTCAGCACCGATCCCGAGTGGATCTACGTGAACGTCCGCCGTTACTTCCTCTATCTCGGCAACTCGATCGACCGCTCCACCCAATGGGCGGTGTTCGAGCCGAATGGCCCCATGCTCTGGGCCAATATTCGCGACACCATCACCTCGTTCCTGTTCGCCGAATGGAAGACGGGCGCGCTGCTCGGTGCCACGCCCGAGGCAGCGTTCTTCGTCCGCTGCGACCGTTCGACCATGACCCAGGCCGACCTCGATGCCGGCCGGCTCATCTGCGAGATCGGCGTCGCCGTCGTGAAGCCCGCCGAATTCGTCATCTTCCGCATCGGCCAGAAGACGGCCAGCGCCCAGAACTGAGGAGAGCCAGACGATGCCGGACCGCACCTCGCCCTACAACGCCTTCAATTTCCGTGTCGACTTCGGCAGCGGCAATATCCAGGGCGGCTTCTCCGAAGTCTCCGGCCTCGGCACGGAGATCACCGTGGCCGAATACCGGAACGGCAACGACGTCCGCAACGTGGTGACCAAGATCCCCGGCATGTTCAAGGTGTCGGACGTCACCTTGAAGCGCGGCGTGGTCAACTCGGCCGCCGTGTTCGAGATGTTCGATGCCCTGCAGAACGGCAACGTCGCCGAGGCCAAGCAGACGGTCACGGTGACGCTGATGGACGAAACCGGCGCCAATGCCGTGCAGCGCTGGGTGCTCTTGGACGTCTTTCCGATGAAGTACACAGGCCCTTCGCTCAGCGCCAAGGGCGGCGGCGACGTGGCGATGGAGGAACTGCAACTCTCGGTGGGCGACATCCAATACGACCAGGTCGCCTGAGGCGCTGGCGATGACCGCCCGGATCACCTTCCGCCTGCCGGAGACACGGCTCGCCGCCGAACCGAACCGCATGGACGTCGTGTGCATGGTCGGTTTCCTCGAGGAGCGGCGCGGCGCCGAGTGGTTGCGGCGCACCGCAAGGGCGGCGGCCGACGGGTGGGCCGAGCGGATCGCGGCACAAGGCGGCAGCCTCTACGATCTGCCGCTGCGCCTCCAGAGCCTCGACGAGGCCGAGGCCCTGTTCGACCTGGCGGGCCGGATCGACCGGGTGGCCGAGGTGCAGGGCCGAGGGCTCGACGCCTTGGTGGTGGTACCGCCGAGCGATCGGCACGCCGGGATCGCGCTCGATGCGGCCACGCAGGTGGTGGAGTTGCCGGTCGGGACGATCGCGCGCGAGGACCTGCGTGATCACCTGGCGGCGGCGTTCGCCGAGGTCGAGGTGACGCTGGGGCCTGCCGACGCGCAGGATCGTCGCCCCTTGCGGTTCGTGCGACGGACCCAGGTGGCGGGCACGTTGACGGTGCATGCGGCCCCGGTGCTCGGCCTGCCCGTCGCCGCGACCGCCCGCACACGGCGCGTCGGCGCGCCGCTGGGGGCGGCACTGCGCGCGTTTTTTCGTCAGGGCGGGCGCGAAGCCGTGGTGATCGCCTTGGGGCCACCGGTGCCGTTGTTCGCGGACGAAACGAGCCGGGTGGCAGCGCTCGGCCGCCTCGTCGGCGGCGGCTACGGTGCGGGGGCCACCACCCTCGCCGACCTCGCGGCGCTCGATCCGCCGGCGCTGCCGGGGCCGTTTCCGAGCCGCGACCCGTGGCAGGGCCTCGCCCATCTGCACGGGCTGGACGACGTGACGTTGATCCTCGTGCCCGACCTGGCCGATCTGGTCGCGACCAGGCCGGCGAGCCTCGCTACGGCGGCACCGGCGATTCGCCCACCGGCGGTCTTTACGGCCTGCAGTGCGGCCGCACCCAGCACCTTCGACGGCATGGCCACACCGGGAGCGCCGGCTCGGGCCGACGCCGCCGGGGTGGCGCTGTGGTGCCGTTTGGTCGGCTGGGCGGTGCGGGAAGCGGCGCGGATCACGCCCGAGGTGATGGTCCTGGCCGCCCCTCCCCTCCCCGCCGACGAGGGACCGCTCGGCGAGGACCTGCCCGCGTGGCTGGATGCCATCGACAGCGGCGACACGCCCGGCCAGTTGCAGGTTGCGGCACCGTGGGTGGTGGGCCCGGACGCGTTCGATCTGCCGGGACGAGCGATGCCGGCCGATGCGGCCCTGGCCGGCCTGATCGCCGCGCAGACCCTGGCGCGCGGCGCTTGGCGCAGCGTCGCCGGGCTGCCGGTTCTGGGTGTCGGCGATCTCTTGGGCTGTGGCCCGGCCGATACGGCCTTGTCGGATGGCCGGATCACGGCGCTGGTCCGCCGCGCCGGCAGGATCGAGGTCGGCGCCGATCGGACCGTCGACCGGGAAGCCTTCGCCCAGGCGCACGTCCGCCGGCTGTTCGCCTCGATCCTGCGGGCAGCACGGCATCGCGGCGAACATGCGGTGTTCGATGCCAACGGGCCCGCGCTGTGGCGCGACGTCGCCATGTCGCTCACCACCATCCTGCGCCGGCTGCATGGTGCCGACGCCTTGCAAGGGGCGAGCGAAGCCGAAGCGTTCGAGGTCCGCTGCGGGCCGGACACCATGCGCCAGGCAGACATCGACGCCGGCCGCGCCATCGCCCAGGTGCGGCTCTTGCCCGCGGCGAGCCTGGAGGCGATCGAGATCGGCTTCGACGTGCGCAGCGGCCAGATCAGCGCCGTGGTGGCGCCATGACCGACCTCGTGCACGTCTTTCGCTATCGCGTCGACTTCCACCGCACCACGCTCGACGATGCCACGTCGGGAGCGGCCGAGCCCTTGTGCCGGGGCCGGTTCTCGGAGGTCTCGGGCATCGAGGCGACGATGGAGCCCCTCGCCATCACCGAGGGCGGGCGCAATTGGGGGCAGGTGCAGCGGGCCGGGCCCACCACCTTCGCCACGCTGATCTTGAAGCGCGGCATGACCGACGACCGAGCGCTCTGGACTTGGTTCCACGGCGTGGCGGCGGGGGCGTTCGCCTACCGGCTGAATGCGCGGGTGGTGGTGCTTTCGCCGGGGGCAGCCCCGGACGACGGCGGCGTCTTGCGCTTCGAGTTCGCCAACTGCCTGCCGGTGCGGTTCAAGGCGGCGGATCTCTCTGCGACCTCCAGCGAGATCGGCATCGAGGAGCTGCACCTGCAGCACGAGGGGCTCACCTTGCTCGGGGCGGACCAGCCATGACCACGAGCGGCGAGGGCGGCGGCGGCGGCATCGTGCGGGCGACACTTTCGCCGGTCAGCGACGATCGCGGCACGGCCTTGAGCGACCAGGCCAAGCGGGCGGCAGCCGTCGCCGTGCACTTCAACCCCGAAAAACTCGACATCACGCTGACCAACAATTTCAAGAAATCGACCGGCGACAACCCGGTACAGCTGGTCGACGATGCCACGGCGCAGCTTGCGGTCGAGCTGATCTTCGACACCACCCCGACCGGCATCGACGTCCGCCAGGACACGGGCCGCATCGCCGCCTTCCTCCGCCCGCTCGACGTGCGCGTGCGCGCCGACCGCCGACGCCGACTGCCGCCGCCGAAGGTGGTCGAGTTCGAGTGGGGCGCGATCGTCTTTCAGGGCTACATCACGAGCTACACCGAAAGCCTCGACTTCTTCAGCCATGACGGCGTGCCCTTGCGGGCCAAGGTCAACCTCGCGCTGACCCAGCAGGAGCGGAGCTTCGAGCCGCGCAGCGACCCCGCCAGCGGCGAGGCCGGGCCGTTTGCGACCGCCGGCACCGCCGCCGATCCCTTCGCCGGCAACGTTGCCGAAATGGCCGCGGCACCCGACCAGCCGATCGACAACGCCACGGCCGCCGCCAACGGCATCGAGAACCCGCGCCTGCCGGGCGCCGCCGTGCTCGCGCCGCCGAGCGCGAGCGGGCTCGGCCGCCCGCCCGCCGCATTCGCCACGGCAGGGGCGGGCTTCGGCGCCTCGGCCGGCGCGGGCGCCGGCTTCGGGCTTTCTGCCGGAGCCAGCGCCGGTATCGGCCTGAGTGGCGGCGTCAACGCCGGCATCGGTGCGAGTGCCAGCGCCGGCATCGGTGTCAGCAGCGGGGCCAGCGCCGGGATGGGGCTGAGCGCCGGTGCCAGCGCGGGCGGCGGGACCGCTGCGGCCTTTGCCGGCCTCAGCGTCAAGCCGCCGCGGGTGCAGCCACCGACGCCCAGCGTCACCCCGCCCACCTTCCAGGCCAGTGCCGGTACCGGCGCCGTCCAGTTGGGCGGCCAGGTCAAGGCACAGGCCGGCGCCAGTCTCGCCACCGACGTCGGCGGCCGGCGGCGGCTCGATGTTTTCGGAGAGTGACCCATGGCCGTGATCATCGACGAGGTCGTGACCGAAGCCATCAAACCCGCGGCACCGTCCGCAGCCAACCAGCCGGCGAGCGAATTGCCGGCCGACACCGAGGCCGACGCGCGCCGCATCCTCGCCGTGGTGCGGCGCCGCGAGGCGCGCGCCCAGCGGCTGCGCGCGGATTGAGGAGAGGCTGATGGCGGACGGGCCCGAACGCCTTTTCTACGACGCCCTGCCGCGGCTGGAAGTCGATGGTCGGGAGGACACCCTTGCCAACGCGCTCTTGCAGCAGCTGGAGATGAGCGAGGCCGAGGGCGGCTTGGCGTCCTTGGAGCTGCGCTTCACCAACACGGGCGAGGTGGCCGGCCGCGGCCACGAAATGCCGTTCGAGAGCGGCGCGCACGAGGGGCTCGGCCTCGGCGCCCGGCTGCGGCTGGTCGCGGGCGACACCCACGACCCGCAGGAGCTGTTCCGCGGCATCGTCACCGGCTTGGAGCTGGTGGCCCAGGGTTCGCACCCGCCGCAACTCGTGGTGCTGGCGGAGGACGCGCTGCAGACCGCCCGGCTGCGCCGCCGCAGCCGCGTCTTTGCCGACGTGACCCTCGACGACCTCGTCGCCCGCATCGCCCAGGACCACGGCCTCCGGGTCGTTTCGGCGGGGCTCGATCAGGCGGTCGGCACCGAGGTGCAGCTCAACGAGACCGACCTCGGCTTTCTCCGGCGGATGTGCGCCCGCTTCGACGTCGATCTGCAGATCGTCGGCGACGAACTCCACGTCGCGCCCTGCCACGCCGTCGATCGCGGGGCCTTGAGCCTCGACTTCGGTGACCGGCTCGTCGCCGTGCGCGCGCTCGCCGATCTGGCCGATCAGGTGAGTGCTGTCACGCTCTCCGGCTGGGACCCGGCGGCCGCGCGCAGCTTCGAGGTCGAGAGCAGCGCCACCGCACTCGGGCCCGGTGCCGGGCGCACCGGGGCGATGGTCCTGGCGGCCGTCCTCGATCCGCGCCGCGAACATGGCGGTCCGGTCTCGGTCGCCTCGCGGGCCGAGGCCCAAGCCATCGTCGATGCCACGCATCGCCGCCGGGCGCGCCGCTTCGTCACCGTCGAGGGCACCGCCACCGGCGATCCGCGCCTGCGGGTCGGCAGCGAGGTGGTGATCGGCGGCATCGGCCCGCGCTTTGCCAACACCTATTACGTCACCCACACCCAGCACCGCTTCGATCGGACTTCGGGCTACCTCACCGAATTCCGCGCCGCGTGCGCGTTTTTCGGAGGCTGAGGCGATGGATGGCAACCTCCGCTCGCGCAGCCTTGCGATGGCCCCGGTACTGGCCCAGGTGGTCGACGTCGCCGATCCCTTGGGCGCGCATCGGATCAAGGTGCGGCTGCTCGCCTATGCCGGCGGCGACGATCAGGCGAGCGAGGTCTGGGCCAGGGTCGCCATGCCGGTGGCCGGGTCCGGCTATGGCTGTCTGTTCCTGCCCGACGTCGACGATCAGGTGTTGGTGGTGCACCTCAACGGCGACCCGCGCGAGCCCGTGGTCGTCGGCGCCCTGCACCACCCCCAAGCACGGCCGTTCCACGAGCCGGTCGAGGGCGGGCAGGTGAAGCGCTGGTCGATCACCGGCCATCAGGGCACGCGGATCGCCGTCGACGAGAGCGGTCCCGCCACGGTGACCATCGAGACGCCCGGCGGGGTCACCATCGAGGTGACGGACGGCGGCAGCAAGGTGCGCACCACGAACGGCAGCTCGACCGTCACCCTGGACCCCTCCGGCGTCAGCATCGAAGCGGCGGGTCAGGTCAAGGTCCAGGCAGCACAGGTGAGCGTCAGCGCCGGCATGGTCCAGGTCGATGCCGGGATCGCCCGCTTTTCGGGCGTCGTCCAGTGCGACACGCTGATCAGCACGACCGTGGTCGCCAGCACCTACACACCGGGGGCGGGCAACATATGGTAGGTCAGGCACACCCCATCCGGCTCGAGGGCGCGGCGCTGCCGGGATTGGCCCGAGCGGCCGGCGCACCGACGGTGCTGGCCATCACCGAGCAGGCCTTCATTCCCTGGTTTTTGGAGCGGATGGCGTCTGCGGACGGGCGGGCGCTGCTGGCGACGCGCGACGCGTTCGCGCGCCAGGACGAGCAGGGGGTGGCGCGGCTGTTCCAGCCGGTGCACCGCGCCTTCAACCTGGTCGTGGTCGATGTCGCCTGCGAGGTCGAGGGCAGGCCGCGGCTCGACCCGAAGAAGATCCTCGCCGCAGGCGTGACGGTGCGGCGGCGCGCGGGCAGCGTGCGCCAGGGCTGGATCAGCGAGGGCGGTGCCGTGCTCGGCTGGCGCCCCCTGCCCGGCAACGCCACCGGCGGCAAGGCGCACTGGGACCCGGCGGCGGCGACCCGCCGTGCGCAGCGGCTCGGCAAGAACCACGTCGTCATGCGCCGCGCCGAGGCGGCACCGGCGCCGAGCGCCGCCTTCGAGGAGGCGTTCGCGCCGCTGTTCCCGGCCCCGCCCGAACTCTGCGCCGCTACCGGCCGCACCCTGCTCTACGGCTACCTGCCGCTGACCTCGGACGAGCGCTCGGAAGCCGACCCGCCGCCACCCGCCCCCTTCACCGCCGACTTGCTGCGCGAGCGCTTGCCGATCGTGTTGTGGCGGAGCGGCCGACTCGACGCGGCGCGGGAGGCGGCGGCGGCCGCCGGTGAGCCGCTGCCGGCAGCCCCCCTCGCCAATACCAGCGTGGCGCCCACGGCCGCGGCCGAGCCGTCGCCGGCGCTGGCAACCGTGATCGCTGCGGCCTCCTATCTGGCGCAGGAGCCGGGCCTCTTTACCGCCGCCGACGACGATGCGGCCGTGGCACCGCTGCGCACGCTCTTGCAGCTCCACTTCGTCCTGGTCCGTCTACCCAATGGCGACGCCACCTGGCGCACGCTCTACGACGTCCTGGAAGAGGCCTACGATCTGCTCGTCCGCCGGGCCGACGACACGGCGCGGCTGGCCCTGCCCACGTCGTGGCCGGCCTGGAGTGCGGCGCAGGAAGACGCCTTCGTCAGGGCGATGGAGCAGGCGGTGGCCGCCCGCTGGTCGGCGCTCAGCCCTGGCGAGACCCGCTATCAGAACCTCGCCGACCGTTACGAGTTGCAGGCCTTCGTCCGCGTCGACCGCTCGGCCTGCGGCTGCCCGCCTGCCACCTGGTGGACGCCGCCCTCGCCAGCCTTCGGGATCGTGCCGTGGTTCGAGCCCGGCGAAGCGCCACCGACGACGGTCGAGCTGCCAGCCCCGACCCCGGAATTCCTCCAAAAGCTCAAGCCCAACATCGCCTTCAAGGTTCCGCCCGAGATCCAGGCCTTCATGACCGACTTGAAGCTGGACGGATTGATGGAAGGCAAGCGGCCCGGAAAGCGGCTCGGCTTCGGCATGATCTGCGGGTTCTCGATCCCGATCATCACCATCTGCGCGTTCATCGTCCTGCAGATTTTCCTGGTCTTGTTCCACCTCCTGTTCTGGTGGCTGCCGTTCATCCGGATCTGCATTCCGTTTCCGAAGGTTACCGACGGTCATGGCGGAGGTGGCGGATGAGCCGAGCCCCGCATCTGCCACCGGAACCGGTCGGCTGGCCTCTGGCACCTTCGATCGCTGCCGACGGGACCTGGTCCTATCCCGATCTGGAGCGCTCGATCCGCGACCAGATCAAGGTGATCTTGCTGACCCGGCCGGGGGAATTGCTCCTCCACCCGACCTTCGGCGCCGGCCTCGAAGACCTGTTGCACGAGCCCAACACGCTGACGGCGCGGCGGCGCATCCGCGACCGGATCGAGGCGAACGTCACCCGCTTCGAGCCACGGATCGCCTTGGATCGGGTCGAGGTCTGGTCGGTCGCCGACCGGCCCGAGGCGGTGCGCGTCGAGCTTGCCTATCGGATCCTGCGCACCGGCAAGGGCCAAGCGGTCACCTTCGACGTCGCGCTGGGGAGCTGAGCGATGCCCATCCCGTTCTACGACCTGCACGACCGGACGGCGGAGGAGTTGGCAGCCGAACTGGTGCGGCTGATCCCGGCGCATACGCCCGAATGGCGCAACCCCAGGCCCGGCGACCCGGGCCGCACGCTGATCGATCTCTTCGCCTGGATGGGCGACAAGCTGCTCTACCGCGTCAACCTGTTGCCGGAGCGCCAGCGCCTTTTGTTCCTGCGGTTGTTGGACCTGGGCCTGAAGCCTGCGGTCCCCGCACGCGGGCTGTTGCAGCTGGCCCATGCCAGCCCGCGCGACCACGTCCGAGCCCCCCTCGCCGACCGCACCCTGGTGAACGGCCCCGTCGTGTTCGAAACGCTGGGCGAGGCGACCATCCTGCCGCTGACCGGGGCGGTCTATCTCAAGCGCAAGCCGAGTGCCGTCGAAGCGGCTTCGGTGGCCGCCATCCTGCCGAGCCTCGGCTCGGTTTATGGCGGCGACCCGTCCACCGCCTACGTCACCACGCCCGCCTTTGCCGACGGCCAGGGCGATCCCGCCGGGCTCGACATCGCCCAGGCGACGGTCGACCAGAGCCTCTGGATCGCCCTCCTCGCCGCCGAACCGCCGGACGACAAGGCCGACTTCCGCCAAGCGGTGCTGGCGAGGAACCCCGGACCGATCGTGCTCAACGTCGGCCTGGCGCCGAAGCAGCGCGTCGAAATCAGCGAAATGTCGGCGACGGCCGTACGGCCGCGGCCGGGGCAATGGATCTGGCAGGTGCCGTCCAAGCGTGTCCGGGCCGGGGGCGAGCCGGTCTATGCGACCCTCGGACCGCCCGTCGCCGACACCACCGCCGGCTTCACCCGGACAGGCATCGTGCGGCTGGTCCTGCCGGATGCGGGCGAAATCGGCCTGCCCGAGAACGATCCCGACGTCGACGTCTTGGCCGGCGTCGGCGAGCGGCCGCCGCGGATCGACGACCCGGACGTGGCGGCCCGCCTGATCGGCTGGCTCCGCCTCCGGCCGAAGCAGCGCGCCCAGACCCTGGCCCTCTCCTGGATCGGCCTCAACGCGGTGGCCATCGAGCAGCTCCAGACGTGGCGGAACCTCGTCGTCGGCCAGGCCAACGGCGCTGGTGATTTGCAGCTGCCCTTGCCCGCGAGTTCGGTCGATGCGGCGAGCCTCGTGGTCGAGGTCCAGCGCGACGATGGGCGGTTCGAGGCTTGGCAACAGGTGGACGAGCTGGCGAGCGCGCCGCGCCTTGCCAAGGTCTACAAGCTCGATGCCGAAGCCGGCGTCTTGACCTTCGGCGACGGCGTGCGCGGGGCCGTGCCGCCGCCGGGCGCGCGGGTGCGGGCGGCGGTGCTGAGGGCCGGTGGCGGCACCGCCGGCAACCTGGCACCCGGCACCCTCGATGCCATCGGCCATCCGCGGCTCAAGGCGAGCCAGCCGCTGGCGACGACGGGCGGCGAAGCGGCCGAGACCCTGGACCAGGCGGAAAAGCGCCTGCCTGCCCGTTTGCGCCACGGCGATCGCGCCGTGACCGAGCGCGACTTCCGCGATCTGGCGTTCGAGACCCCTGGCGTCGACCTGGCCCGGGTCGAGGTCCTGCCGCGTTTTCGCCCGTTCCAGCGGCTCTCGGGTGCCCCCGGCACGGTGTCGGTGCTGGTGGTGAACCGCCCGCAGCGGATCGACCCGCCGAACCCGCGCCCGGATCGGACCCTGCTGACCGCGGTCTACGACCACCTCGATGCGCGACGGGTGATGGGCACCGAGCTGTTCGTGATCGCGCCGGACTATCGCCCGCTTTCCGTGAGTGCGTCGGTGCAGGTGCGCCCCGGCCATGGCCCCGATCGGGTGCTGGCCGACGTCGAGGCGGGGCTGCGCGCCTATCTGGCGCCGGTCGCCCCCGGTGGCCGGGAGGGCGGCGGCTGGCCGCTCGGCGCCGAGGTCGGCGACCTCGAGCTCGAGGTGGTCATCGCGCGGGTTACGGGTGTTGCCGCCGTCTACGGGGTGAACCTGTTCGAGCGGTCGCCCACGGGCGGTTGGAGCCTGATCGCCAAGGGCGCGCGCGGCCAGGCGACGTTGCCCCTGGAGCCCTGGATGCTGCCCGAACTCGCGGACGTCGTGCTCGGCGAGGACCCGTCGGGGCCGGCCGACGTGGTCGACGTCGGGGGCATGGGCGGGGCGGAGGGCGACGGCGTCCTGCGGCCGATCCCCGTCGTGCCGGAGCTCTGCTGATGCGTGATGCCAACGGCCATCGGTTCTGGTCGATCGGCGAGACGGCGGTCTTGGACCTCGGTCCGGGCGAACTTGCTTGGACACAGGGCGGCTGCCTGTCGCTCGCCGGCCGGCTCGAGGGACTGGTCAGCGAGGCGCCCCGCAGTGCGGCCCTGGCCCTGGCCGATCTGCCCGCCGTCACGGTCGATGGCTTTTCGACCTGGGCCTATGTCGACCGCGCGGCCGGGCGCTTGGTGGCGGCCGGTGCCGGGGGTGGCCCCGCGCGGATCATGGACCTGCCGGCGGGCACCGCCGTCCACGATCTGGCCGTCGACGGCGCGGGCGTGCTGCGCCTGGCCGGCCGGCTGCCGGACGCGGCGGGCGAAATCTTTGACGGCGTTGCCCTCGTCGACTTGCGCGGCCGCTGGTCCACGCCCGTGCTGTTGGCGCCCAGCGGCGGCGCGCCCGACCGCGTGGCGGCGGCTGGTGGCGTCGCATGGGCGCTCGACCGCGCGACCGGGGCACTCTGGCGGGAGGCCGGCCAGCCGCTCCACGACCTGGCGGTGCGCACGCGCCGGCCGGGTAGCTTCCAGCCCGACCCACCCTACCCCTTCGGCGCGCGTCTGGAGGAGCAGGCACCGATCGCGATCGAGGGCAACGAGCGCATCGCCTGCATGGCCGTGCGCGACGATGGGCTGTTGGCGGTCTTGGTCCACAGCACCCACCAGGCGCGCCGGGCGCACGTCGTGTTCGTCACGCCGGACGACGCCCGCAGCACGGTCGAGGTGCCGGTGCGCGGTTTTCCGAGTTCGCTCGGCTGGCTCGCGGCCGACCAGCTGGCCCTGTTGTTCCCGGACGTGGCGCGCGCTGCGGTCTTCACCACGAGCCCCGTCTTGCCGGCGGCCATGATCGCCTCGCCGCGGCGTCATCCGCTCCAGGGGGCAACGCGCTTTCGTTTCGCCCGCACGAGCGTGCTGCCGGCGGCCTATGTCGGCTACGACGGCGAGCAGCCGCTGCCGCCGCGGCCGACCGCAGCCTTGTCGCTCGCCGGCTATCGCGACCGGGGGACGGCGAGCCTCGCCCTGCCGATCGACGCGGGCGAGCGGGGCCATGTCTGGCACCGGCTGGTGGTCGAGGGCGATTTCCCGCCGGGGACGGGCGCGCGGATCGAGCTGCGCGCCGCCGACACCACGACCGCCCTGGCCGAGGAAGTCTTCGCCGGCCACGGCTTCGGCAGCCCGCCGGGCGGTGACGGCGACGAGGCGCGGGGTGGCTGGATCAAGGAGCCTTCCGAGTTCCCCTTCGATGAGGGCCGCTTGGGCGTGCCGCCGGTCCCGGAGCGGACCGGTTGCTTCGTCGCCCTGGTACAGCGGCCGGGCCGGCAGGCGCGGGAGGTGGCCGGCCGGTTTCTGGAGGCGCGGATCACCCTCTACGGCCAGGGCCAGACGGCGCCGCGTCTGGCGGCGATCCGCGTCTGGGGCGGGCGCTTCTCGCTGGTGCGGCGCTACTTGCCGCCCGTTTTCCACGCCGCCAGCGACGCCGACGACCGTGCCCGCCTTGGCCCCGCCCAGCCGAACGATTTTCTGGAGCGCTACGTCCTGACGTTCGAGAGCGTGCTGACCCGGCTCGAGGACAAGGTCGCGAGCGCGCATCTGTTGACCAACCCGCTGACCGCCCCCGAGCCGGCGCTGGCGTGGCTTGCCGGCTGGATCGGCTCGCTGCCGGCACCGGGGCTGACGACCTCGGCGCGGCGGCGGATGATCGCCAACGCCATGCGCCTGCACCGGCAACGCGGCACGCTCGGCGGCCTGCTCTTGGCCCTCGACGTCGCGAGCGAGGGCGGGGTGGCGCGCGGTGGCATCGTCGCGCTGGAGGACTTCAGCCTGCGCCGGGTATTTGCGACCATCCTCGGCGCCGACCTCGGCAGCCGCTTCGATCCGTTGTTGGCCGGCCCGGTCCAGAGCGGCAATTCCTTCGTCGGCCCGACCTTGGTGCTGGGCGAGGCGGCTGTGGGCGAGCCCGGCCAACCGAAGCTCTCGGCCGCCCAGGAAGCGGAACTCGCAGCGCTGTTGGAGGCCCCGAGCCTGACCGATGCCGAGGCCGTGCGCGGCTTCATGGATGCGCTCGCCAACCGTGTGACCGTGCTGGTCCACCAGGCCGCCGATGCCCGGCAGCTGAGCGTGATCCGTGAGGTCGCGGCCGAAATGACACCGGCCCACGTGGCGCTGCGGGTCGAGCGCGCCACCGCTTCCCTGGTGATCGGTCTCTACGCCCTGCTCGACATCGACACCTATCTGCGGCCGCGGCCCGGCCCGGACCCGATCCGCCTCGACCACAGTGTCCTCGGCGGCAAGGACGTGGTCCTGCGGCTGCCCGCCCTCGACCCCCGTCTCGAACAGGGAGCCCGCCCATGACCGTGCGCCTCGACCCGCCAAGGCGGAGCTTCTGGCCCGAGCGGGTGGCCTATGCCAGCGGCATGCTGCTCGACGACGCCGATTTTCGCGCCGAGCAGGCCTATCACCGCGGCCGCAGCGCCATGCTCTGCCGCTACCTCTTTGGCCACGGTACCGTCGCGGGCCTGAACGTGGCACTCGACGCCGGCCCGCCGGTGCGGGTGGTGGTGGCGGCCGGCCTCGCGATCGACCGCGTCGGTCGGCTGATCGAAAGCCCGCTGCCGCTTTGCCTCGACCTTCAGGCTTGGTGGGACGACCGCACGGCCGACGCCGCCAGCGGGCTCGCCCAGGCCTTTCGCGTCGGCAGCGAGGGCGGCCCGGACCATGTGCTCGCCGATGTCTTCGTCGGCTTTCGCGAGTGCGAGGTGGCGAAACGGCCGGCGATGGCGGCCGATCCCTACGATGCGCTCGGGGCGGTCGTGCCGCTGCGCCTGCGCGATGCCGTCGAGGCAACGCTGGTGCTCCGCACCGAGGACACGCCACCCCTGCCGGAGCGCGGACTGCCGCCGCTCGCAGAGGCCACCCCGGCCGAGCGCCTGGCGGCCTTGGATGCACGCAAGCGCGCGGCCGGCTGGGTCGAGGACGACTGGTGGGGCGGCATCGACGGCACGCTCCGCCCGGACGACGAGCACGTGCCGCGGCAGAACCCGGCCGACCTGTTCCTCGCCCGGCTGACCCTGCCCGCCGTCGCCGGCACGCCGCCGACCCGACACCCGACCCTGATCCCCACCGCCGACAACGCCGTTCGGCGGATGTCCTATTCCACCGCCGAGCTGTTTGCGCTCGGGCTTTGACCGGGAGGCTTCGATGGCGCCCATGACCGGCTATGACGAGCGCGAGACCCTCGCCGAGGCCGAGGCCAAAGCACTGGAGGCGAGGGGTGTCCTGGCGATGGACCCGGAGCGGGTTCTGCCATTGTGGTTCGACGGCCGTTTCCTGACGGCCCGTGATCTCAACCGCGAGCAACGCTACGTCCTCGCCCGCCAGACCGCGGTCGGCAAATCGGTCGGGCGCGGCGTGATCGAGGGGCTGGAGGTCGCGGTCGGCGACGCGCAAGGCAGCCGGCTGCGCATCCAGGCCGGGCAGGGCATCACCTTCGACGGCAGCCACGTCATCCTGCCCCGCAGCCTCGAGGTCAACCTCGCCGATCTGGCGCTGCAGGACCAGCTCAACGCCGTCCTGGGCCTCAGCCAGAAACCGGGGGCGCCGATCGCTGCGCGCACGGGCCTGTTCGTGCTGGCCCTGCGCGCCCTCGAATATACCGCCAACGCCACCACGAGTTTTCCCACCCACGTCACCGGCGAGCGCACCACCCACATGGGCGACCGCATCGAGGCGGTGGCCGTCACCCTGACGCCGTTCGCCCCGATCGACGCGCCGCTCGACGCGATGCACGCCCGCGCCCTCGCCGCCAGCCGCATTTTCGCCGGCGCCGACCCCCAAAGCGCCGGCAGCGGCCAGACGTTGCCGCTCGCCATGCTGGCGCTTCGCAGCGGCAGTATCGAGTGGCTGGACGTGCACCTGGTCCGCCGCGACCTCGTCGCCTCGAAGCGCGACCTCTTGGGCCTCGGCCTCAGCCGCGATCAGCTCCGGCTCGCGCATTTTCGGCATTATCGGGCGGCGCTCGACGACGTGGTGCGGCTCTACCGCGATCGCGGCCAGGCGGCGCGCTTCAACGCCGAGGAGCATTTCCGGCTGCTGCCGGCCGCCGGCCCGGTGCCGGCCGCCTGCATCGATCCGGCGGCCCAAACCCAGCTCTTCTTTCCCGGCGAGATGGAGGTGGAACTTTCGATCGTGCCGGAGGACGAACTCGCCTTCGTCGTCGACGACAGTTTCGAGCTGCCGCCGATCGACCTCACCCGGCCGCCTGCGGAGCGCGACGCGATCTCGATCATGATCCTGGCACCGGTGCCGCGCCACCTCTTGCGCAGCCGGATCCGAGCACTCGGTGCCTTGAGCCGCCCGTTGCGGCCGATCGCCTTGCTGGGCCAGGGGCCGCTGAAGCCGATCGACCGGTTGAGCGCCACCCGCATCGCGCTCGCCGACGTGGCGGCGGCCAGCGAGGCGCGCGCCGTACCGGCGGGCGAGGCCTGGGCCGCCCTCTTGCGCGAGCTGACCACACCAGGCGACGCCGGTGAGACGGTGGCACCTTATCTCTGGTACGTGCGGCGGCGGACCTTGCGCGAGAACGCGCTGTTGGAAAGCGTCCTCGTGCCGATCGACCACACCGACACGGTGCTGGACGATACCCCGGCCGACCCCGACGTCGGGCCCGGGCCCGAGCCCGAGGACGGCGCCGAAACGCCGGTCTTGGACGAGGCCGCGCGGGAAATCCTGGCGCGGATGTCGGGCTTCGGTGACCTGGTGAGGGTGACCGAAACGGTGTTCCGCCGTCAGTCCGACGATGCCCGCGCGGTGCTGGTCGAAGCCCTCTCCACGCGCCCGGTGTTCGGCAGCCCGATCCTGATGACGGCGGCAACGCTGCGCGCCAGCGAGGCCTCGCCCGAGGACACAGCAGCGCTGCAAGAACGCCTCGCCCCCCTCACCCGATCGCCCGAAACCGGCGTGAAGCTGTTGGACGTCGGGCTGTTCGGCGGCCCGAGCGCCACCATCGGCATCACGCGGCTGGAGCAACTCAGGCCCTTCGTGACGGGCGACGATCTGGCACGCACCCTCGAGGCGCTGCCGGCCGTGCCGAGCGACACGGTGCTCCAACTGCTGCAGGCGCTTGACCAAGCCATCGCCACCGGCCGGGAGACGGTCATCGCGGCTGCGGTCGAGAGGATCGAAGGCGCCGCATCGCCGCGGGTCCGGCCCTTCGAGGATGTCGTGATCGAGGAGCGAGGGGGCGGTGACCTCCGCCACCGCGAAGCCGAGGCAGAGCGAGCGCGCCGGGCCGAGGCGGCAGCTCGTGAGGCGCTGTTGGACCGGTTGGCCGATCCGCAGCAGCAGGAAGAGCTGCGGGCGGCCCTGGCCCGCGCCGACGACGGCACACGCCGAATGCTGATCCAGCTTTGGACCGCCGCCGAGATCGAGCGCTCGCGCATCGCCACCAGCACGGCTCTCGACGCCTTGCGCACGAGTGGCGCACTCACCACCGCCAATCTGCGGACACTCCATGCGATCGACCGCGCCTTCGTCGATGGGCTGGTGGCCGTCGAGCCCCACCTCTTGGCCCGGCCGGTCGCGGCGCCAACACCGGTGCCCGCGAACAGCCCGGCCCCGGCGCGCGTGGAGGCCGAGCGGATGACCGCGACGCCGCTGCGCCTGCGGACGGCGACACCGGTCGTGAGCGACTTCCGCGTCGCCTCGACACTGGCCGCGGCCTCGCTCGATGCCGGCACCGTCGAGAAGCGGATCGACCTCTTGACCGGCAACGCCCAGCTGCGCCCGCTCGCCGCCTTCGGCCGCGCCCATGCGGCCGACCAGGCGGCGCTCAAGGCTTTCGCCGCCAAGGTGATCCCGGCCCTGGACGCGCCGAGGGCGAGCCGGGCGAGCGTGGCCGAGGCGATCCAGTCGGCACTCCGGGAGTAGGGCCATGGCAGCAGAGCTGAAGATGGACGTGCTGGCCGACGAGCGGGTGCTGGACGTAAGCCCGCGCCTGGAGCCGCGGGTCGGCGAGCCCTATTCACGCCGCCTCAACTACGTCGCCGGGCGCACGTTGACGGCCGATGCCTTGGCCCTCGAACAGCGCCACCGGGCGCGCCGGCTCCAGTTCCTCGCCCGCGCCGTCACGCCGGGCATCCTCCGCGGCTTCGAGCTGCGCACGACCGTGCTGGCGACCGGCGCGCCGGCCCTGATTATCGGCTCGGGCCAGGGCCTCACCCACACCGGCGAGGAGGTCCGCCTGCATCGCGCGCTGACCGTCCCGCTCGCCGCCATACCGCCGGCGGAACCCTTGATCGAGGACACGGCCGAACTGCGCGGCCTCGCCGTCCTCGTGCTGCAGCCGGTGCGGGCCGTGGCGGCGCTCGCCGCCGCCCCGGACGACCCGTGCCCGACCGACCTCGATGCCTATCCCTTTGCCGATCTGGTGACGGTGGATGCCGCACGCCTCGCCTGGTTTCGGGTCGGTGAAGCCGCAGCGCCGAGCCTCGATGGCGCCGACACGGTCCGCCTGCCGCCGAACCCGCTCCTCGGGCGGACGACACCGGTGCGCGTCCCCGGCGCCGTCTGGCAGAACACGCAAGCCAAGCGCCTGTTCGACGAAGAGGCTGCGTTCGCGGCCCGCGGTCTGCCGCCCGCCTGGGCCGAGGCGGGAATGCCGCTGGCCTTGGTAGCACTCTCGGCCGCGGGCGAACTCCTGTTCGTCGATCGGTTCGCCGCTGCCCGCTTCGGCGGCGCCGTGCGTGAGGGCCGTCCGGCGGCGCGGCTGGGCCTGCCGCCGACGCTCCGACGCGCCCGCCTCGAGCAGTTCGTCGACCAGTTGCAGAGCCTGCGTGCCCAGGCGTTGCCACTCGCCCCCCTGCGCCGGCACTTTCGCTATTTGCCGCCGATCGGCCTGCTGCCGGCCAGCCTCGTCGACTTCGCGCACCTCTCGACCGACGCCTTTCCGCCGATCTTCCGCATCGAGGCGGCGCCCGTGCCTTTGGAACAACTGGAGGCGGCCTTGACGGTGCGGGCCGGCCTCGACGGCTACGATCTGCAACGGCACGACCACGTGCAGTTGCTCGTGCCCGTGCCCGAGCACCTCTACGAGCCCCGGCTCCTGGTGACCGAGGTGATCGATGCGGCGTTCGACCAAGCGATCCAGGAGGCGCGTTTGCGCGCCACCCAGCACGAGGCCACGCTCGCCGAGCTCCAGGCGATGGAAGGTGGGGTGATCGGGCTGATCGAGCGGCGCGCCGTCGAGCCCTACACCGCGGGGGCTCCGGCCAACGGCGCCCCACGCTTCGCCGAGCAGGCGCAGGCGATCGTCCAGGCATGGCAGCCCCAGGTCGTCTCGCTGCCGGTGGGCGAGATTGCCACAACCGGTCTGTCGGTTGCCGCCTACGCGCAGATGGTGCGCGAACTCGACGCGGCGGGTGGGGCCGAGCCGGCGGATCGGGTGTTCGACGCTACCGAGTTCGTCGGCCTGAAGCCGCGCATCGAAGCCCTGCAGCGGCGGGTCGAGGCGGCCGACGACCAAATCGACCTCGGCTTCACCCGGCTGCAGGCCGAAATCTATCGCGCGCGCAAGGCGCTGCTCGGCGAGCAGGACGCCACCCGGCTCGCCACCTCGCCGATCCTGGCCGACCTCGCCGGCAAGAGCGGGATCGAGACCAGCCAGCTGATCCAGGGCCTGTTCAAGACCCAGCGCGAACCGCCGGAGCCGCGCACGCACCTCCGCTCGCCGGAGACCGGGACCCCACGCACCGTCGCCGGTGACACGAGCGGTGCCACCAGCTTCATGGCGGCGCGGCACGTCGACACCATGAACCTGGCGCTCACCCGCAGCGTCGGCTGGTCGATGACCAACGCCCCCCAGATGGCGACCCCGACGACGACCATTACCAGCGGCCTTGCCGCCGTGATCGGCAGCCAGTTCACGGCCCAAAAGGCCTTAACCGCCGCCATGCAGGTATCGACCAGCGCCATCACCCTGCAGGGTGTGCTGTTCGGCAAGGCGGCACCGGTGCGCACCGTCACCATCGCCGAGCGGCTCAGGCCCTCGCCGGCGCAGGAGGCGAAGAACGCGGCGGTCGCGGCGAAAGCCGAGATCATCGACGCCGTGCAGCGCATGGAACTCGACCTTCTGGGCCTGCCCTTGCCGATCCCCGCCGGCCGTTCGACGCTGGTGGAGGCAGCGGTCTGGAGCGCCATCGTCCAGCCTTTGCAGAACACCGACCAGGGCGCGTTCGCCATTTTCGACGATCGCGATGCCGCCCAGGCCGTCGATGGCTACGTCATGCTGAACGACCGGCATCTGCGCGCCACCGCGCGGGTCCTGAACCCGGACGATCCGACCCTGCCCGGTCGCGTCGCCGCCATCGCGGCCCAGCTCTACGCGCAACGCATCGGCCTCGACGCGCCCGGCCTGGCCGATCTGGTCCTGGCCGACCGGCTCGATCCGGACCCGGCCAATGGCGACGAGGCCGATTTCTACGCGGCCGCCATCGACGCGTTGGAGAACGCGGTCTCGATCCTGCGGTTGGTCGAAGGGCGGATCGAGGCGCATCGGCGGCTGTTGGACATCCTCCGCCAACGCCTGATCGAGGCCTACACGCTGGCCGAACGCTGGCGCGGCGCGATCGAGGATGCGAATGCAGCCTTGGCCGAAGCGCGGCACGACGCAGCCGTGGCGATGGCGCTGCGCGCCGAGGAGACGGCGCGGCTGGATGCGATCAACCAACGGCGGCGGGACGTGTTGCAAAAGCACGTCGACATCGTCGCCTTCGCCCGCCCGCGCGGCATCGACCGCTTCGTCGACGCACCCGGCATCGACCTGTTCCAGCCACTGCAGGACCCGATCCCGATCTGCCTCGAGCGCGGCCTGGAGCCACCGGAGGCCTTGGCGGACATGGTCCAGTCGCTCCGCCAGGCACCGATCGGTTGGTTCGTCCATCTCCGCGACGGCGTGCGTCGGCTGGATCAGAGCCGGCATTTGCTCCAAGCTTGGCGGTATGGACGGCACCGCGCGCGGTTTTGGCTGGACCACTACGGCCGCGAGGTCCAGGCTCAGGCCCAAGCCGGTGCGGCGCCACGGCTCGCCGGCCCCGGCGCCACCGGCGTGCGGCTCGCCGTCGCCGCCATGCAGGCGCGCGTGCACGAGCAGCTCCAGGCCCGGATCGCCCGTCCGCTGGAGCCTTTGGAAAAGCTCGGCTGGCAGGCGCTGGGGGAGCGGGCCACGGCCGAGTTGTCGATCGAGGATCTGGCCGAGGCCGGGCGAGCCGGTGCCGCCCTGGCCAGGGACGGGCTCGTGGAGGTGGCGCGGATCGGCACCGTCGCCGCCTGCTTTTTGGAGGAGCTGCGCGGCGTCGCCGCGACGACGCGGCTGCAATGGGCCGAAGCGCTGTCGATGTACGACGCGCCGGTCGACCTCACCGACATCACAAGAGCACCGAGTTGGACCGCCATCCCGTTCGAACGGCGCCGGCTGCTGGAGCACCTGCACCGCTGGCTGGTCGGCCGGATCGACCAGCGGCAGCCGGGAGCCGCATCGGCGATGAGCGAGGTGATCCGGGTGTGTCTTCTCTTGTCGAGCCACGCGCCGGTGAGCGACATCGTCGAGGGGCGGATCGAGCGGCCGCTCCTGGTGAACGAAGGCCAGCGCTTCGAGGTGAGCATCGTCCGCGGCACCGTGGCGGCCGGCATGCTCGTCACCTTCGGACCCGCGGCGCGCCAAGCGCTGGGCGTGGTCCGCGACGTGGTGGGGACGACCGCCGTGGTCGACGCCACGCAGGTGCCGGGAGGCAGCGTGAGCGTGGCCGCCGACACCACGCTCGCCTTCGCGCGCGCGGCGGCGAGCCGGCTGTTGGCGAGGACCTGAGCCATGGCGGCCACGCGGGTGCGGTGCTTGCACGTCCGCCGGGCCCCAGCCGGCCCGGCGATGACGGCGCGCGCCTTGGTCGAGGATGCGCTGCGAACCGAAGGCGACCCGCCCGGCCCGGCCCGTCGCGGCGGGCTGCTCGTGATCCGCCGGCTCGATGTCGGTGTGGTGCGGGGCAGCGGCGACCGTCAGGCCGTGGCGCTGAGGGTGCGCCAGGCCCTGATGGATTTGGCCGACACCGCCGTGTTGCCCTCCGACGCCCGTGCGGAAACCGCGCCGAGCGTCCGCTTCGAGACGACACTCGAGCCCTATCGCTGGTTCGCCAAGGCCATCGCCGAGGCCCGGCCGTCACCGGATGCGTGGTTCTTCCGCGCGCTGTTCGACACGGGTGGCAAAGCCGGCGAGCGCGGCCCCGCCTGGGCCTGCCAGCGGTTGGTCGCCCATGCCGGGCGAACCCCGTTTCGCGCTGCGGCGACCGCCGAAAGCCTGGCGGTGCTGCTCGAAACACCGGCGCGACGCGAGCGCTTCCTGCCGTTGCTGGCCCCCCTGGTCTTCCCCCTCCGACGCGCCTTCGAACTCCCGCCCGCCGACGCGGCGCGCGGCGGCCCGAGTGCCGGCCGGCCCGACGGTCCTGTCCGCGCGCCCAGCCTTGCCGCGTTCGGCCTCGATCACCCCACATCACAACCGCTGGTCGCGGCCGCGCGGCAAATGGCGAACGCCAATCCGGCGCTGGCCGAAGCCCTGATCGCCGCCGCGGTCGTGCGGCGGCGCGGCGCACCGGCGACACCACCTCGGGTGCGACGCCTGACCGAAGCCCTCCGCCCGTCGACAGGAGAGCGGCCACCGCCGCTTGCGGCAGAAGGTGCGTCCCGGCGGTCCTCTGCCTCGAGCAAGGGCGCCAGGCCCAAGCCGCCGCCGCCGCCGCGGACGCTGCTCGGTCCAAGAGCCTTACCGAGCGCGCCGGACGCAGAACCCGCCGCCTCCGCCACGCCGCCAACGCGGCTGCGTCGCCGCGTGGGGGTCGAAACCGACGACGCCCAGAGCGCCCAACCGCGGCTCCAAGGCGTGATGCCAACGCCCGCCACGGCGGTCGAGGTGCCGCATGCCGCCCCTGGCCCGGCGCTGATCCAGGACCCGCGCGGTTTGCCCTCCGCCTTTGCGGGTGCCGTGCTGGCGGCGGCGTTGCTCGACCGGGCGGCGCGGCCGCTCTTGGTGGACGACGCGGCCATCGAGGCCGACCTCGGACGTCTGGTGCTGAGCGCGATGCTGCGGCGGGTCGGTGCGCTGCCGAGCGATCCCGCGCTCGACGCCTTCGCGCCCGAACTGCCGGCCTTGGACCTGGCCGCACCGGTCGCCTTCGCGCTGCCGGTCGCCCTTTGGCCCGCCGGGCGTCTGGCCGAGCGGCCGATTGCCAACTGGCCCGGTTGGCGGGCCCGAACCTGCCGGCGCGGCTGGCCGGTCGTGGCGGCTTGGCCCGAATGGCGCCCGCCCGCGGGCCGTCTGGAGCGCTGCGACGTCGATTTAGCGCCCGCCATCGACCTCGATACCGAACGGCTCGCCCTCGCCGCCGCATGGGCGGCCCGCCGCCTCGCCCGACAACTGTTGGCGCGCCCGGTGCGCACGCTGCTGCGCCGGCCCGGCCACGTGCTCGCCGACCGAACGCACGTCACCATCACCTTTGCCGCGCACTGGGCCGAACTCGACGTGCGCCGCGCCGCCCTCGATGTCGATCTCGGCTGGTGTCCCTGGCTCTGGCGGGTGGTGCGCATCGTCTACGACTATGGAGGCGATGGTGAACGATGACGCGCCGAGCCGGTGGCCGCGACTGGCCGCTTCGTCACCGCCGCGGATCGGCGAGCTGGCGCTGGCGATGGTGGCGAGCCTCGCACCCGATGACGGCGACGCGGCTGAAGCCGCTTGGCTGCGCCGCGCCCGCCTGCACCTGCCGCCCTTGCCGATGACGGTGCTGGCCGGCCGGAGCCTCGCAGATTTCGATGCGGCCGGCGCGCCGTTTGCCCGGCTTCGCCAAGCGCTTGGTCTGGCGCCGATCGAGGTGCTGACGGTCGGCCTGTGCCTTCGGGTCGAGTTGGACGCCATGGCCGGCCGGGCACTGGCGTGGTTGCAAGCGCCGCTCGGCGAGGCAAGGCCCACGCTCGGGCTGCTCACCGCCGCCTTCGGCCCACTCGCCCTGGACGACCGGGCGGCCGCAACGCTGATCGGCGGACGCGCGGTCGAGACCGGGCTGTTGCGGGTTCTGGGCACGGGGCCATGGCCGGAGCGCACCGTCGCCTTGGCCGAGGGGTTGGTGAGCGCCCTCACCGGTTGCCGCCTCGCCTGGCCGGGCATCACCTTGGTCACCGAGGGCAAGGATCCCGCGTGGCCGCCTTCGCTCGCCCTGGCCTGGGCGGAGGTGCTGACCGGTCTTGGGGCGCTCGGGCCGTGCCTCGTCACCGTCCGCGGGGCCTGGGGCCGCGATCGGGTGGAGCTGATGGTCCGCGCCGGCGCGCGGCTGGGGCGGCGGCCCGTCTTGATCGACCCGGACCAGGTGGCGCCGGAGGGGCTTGGGCCGCTCTGTTTGGCGCACGCGCTCCTGCCGGGCTTCGTCGTCGAGACCGAGCCGGGCGAGGGCCGGCCGCTGCCGCCGCTCATGGGCTTCAAAGGACCGGTCATCGCCTTCGTGGCGGCGGAAGGCCGCGTCACGCGGCCCGGCTACCCCAGCCTCGGTTGGACCCTGCCGCTGCCCGATCCCCACGAACGCACCGCTCTTTGGCAGCGGGCTCTCGGCGATCCAGCGCTCGCGGCGAGCCTCGGCCCGATCCATCTGCAAAGTGCCGCCCGCATCGCCGCCGTGGCCGAACGGGCGCGCGGCGAGGCCGCCATCAGCGGCCGGGCGACGGTCGACCGGCCGTGTCTGCTGGCGGCGCTGCGCCGGGCCGAGGTCGACGGGCTGGCCAGCCTGGCCCAGCCGATCGAGGACGACATCCCGGACGCGGCCCTGGTGGTCGGTGCGGGCTTGCAGCGCGAATTGGCGTTGCTGCGGGCGCGATGCGTCACCCGCGAGCGCTTGGCGGATGGCCTGGGTGCGGCCATCGTCGCCCGCTACAAGGTCGGCGTGCGGGCGCTGTTCACCGGCCCTTCCGGCACCGGCAAGACCATGGCGGCAGCCTGGCTCGCCGGCCGGCTCGGCCTGCCGCTCTACCGGGTCGACCTCGCAGCCGTGGGCTCCAAATACATCGGCGAGACCGAGAAGAATTTGGCGAAGCTGCTCGCCGCGGCCGAGGCACAGGAAGTCGTCCTCTTGTTCGACGAGGCGGATTCGTTGTTCGGCAAACGCACCGAGATCAGCGATTCCAACGACCGCTTCGCCAACGCCCAGACCAACTACCTGCTGCAGCGCATCGAAACCTATTGCGGCATCGTGCTGCTCACCGCCAACGCGCGCAACCGCTTCGACGAGGCCTTCGTCCGCCGCCTGGACATGATCGTCGAGTTCACCGCCCCGCAGCCCGCCGAGCGACGGGCTCTCTGGCGGGTGCATCTGGGCGACGGCCATGCCCTCGGGGACTTGGAGTTGAACCGGCTTGCCGCCATGGCCGAACTCACCGGCGGGCACATCCGCAACGTCGTCCTGACCGCGGCCGTGCTCGCCCGCAGCGAGGCGCGGCCGATCGGCTATGGCGACGTGCTCGACGGCCTCAAGGCCGAATACCGCAAGCTCGGGTGGACGCTACCGCCCGATCTCCTCAACACGACGACGAGGTGAGGGAGCGCAGCCATGGCCTACCATCGCCCGTTCCGTCCACAGACCCGCGTGGCACGGATCCGCTTGGCGGCCCTGACCGCGGGTCGGCCCGGCGGTGCGAGCAAGGGCCTACCCCGGTTCCTCCGCGCCACAGCACCGGACCCCGATCGTGACGGGCCCGCCGAATGCGAGGCGCGGCACCTCGAGTCGGCCGGTGGCGTCGCCACACGCGCAGCCGAGGCAACCCCCCGCGGCCGCGCCGCTGCCGAGGCGGTCGCCGCAGCACCGGCTGCCGGCACGACCTTGCCGGCGGCGAGCCTAAGGCGCTGGGGACAGCGGCTCGGCCGATCGTTCGACCAAGTCCGGGTGCATCCCCGAAGCCCAGTTGCCGAGCACTTCGGCGCCAACGCCCTGACCTACGCCAACCAGATCCACGTCGCCCCAGGCCGGTTCGCACCGGAAAGCACCGCCGGCGACCGGCTCTTGGGCCACGAACTCGCGCATGTCGCGCAACAGGCCACGGCCGGTGCGCCGCCCGCCGCCCAATTCGACCTCGTGGAAAATGGCCTGGACACTGGCCTCGGCACCTTCGACCTCGACCTGGTCCAAGCCTTCGATGCGGCCACGCTCGTCGGTGCCACGGGCCTGCGCGGTACGATCGCCTTCACGCCCCACGAATTCGCGCCCTATGCCAACCGCATCGGTTTGATCCAGATCGTCGACGTCGAGCGGGTGACCGACAGCGGCCGGCAGGACTTCGTCTGGGGCGGCAGCGAGGCCAATCGCGAAAACGTCAAAACCCCGAGTGGGGCCTTCGTCGACATGCTGCACGGCGAGCAGAGCCCGACCCGCGAAAGCGAGCCTTGGTATTGGGAGGGCATGTCGGGCGATCCGGACGACGTGACCCAGGGCAACGTCTTCGGTTGGAACCGCGGCGAGGGGGACCTGCACGAAACCCGGCTTTGGGACTGGCCGCGTTCGACCACGCATGTCGCCTTCGACTTCGAGACCGTGGCCGTGGGCCGCGACACGGCGACGGTTTACGGCTCGCTCCGTTGGGGGTTCGAGGTCTCCGGCAGCAATCTGTTGAGCAACGAATGGCACGATAACCCGGTCATCCTGCAATCGGGCACGGGTGAGGCATACCAGAGCCCGACCTTCGAGGCGGCACGGCAACGGTTCCGCGCCTTCTACATCCACGAGCCGCAGATCGTTTACTTCGACACCAATGCGGACGTGCCGCAGGGCGGCGAACTCGACAAGCTGCAGAGCGGCGCCGACTACCTCTTGACCCATCCCGACGTCGACGTCGAACTCACCGCCTATGCCGACACCCGCGGCTCCGCCCGCTACAACCGCGCCTTGGCGCTGCGGCGGATGAACGCCGTCCAGACGCATCTTTTGAGCCTCGGCGTCGATCCGGCCCGCATCCACCGCAACGAGGCCGCCTCCGGCGAGACCGCGACCCACGGTGCCGAAGGCGCCGGTGCTTCGCGCGCCGGCAGCCTCCTCGCCAACCGGCGCGTGGTGGTCCGCTACCAGCGCATGATGAGCCTGCCCTGAGATGCTCAGCTCTATTCTCCACCGCCGGAGGCGTCGATGCGCGCGCCACTGACCCCGCGTCCGCGCCGCGGCCGGGAGCCCGAGTCCAGGGCGGATGCGCGCAGCCGGCCGGCGCGCGGGCACGCCGGGCTGCCTCGATATCTCGGTGGCAAGGCCGGGCGCAGCGAGCCGATGGGGCACGACGGCGCGGCCGATCTCCGGCTGGGATCGGCTCGGGACGCCGACGAAGCCGTCGCCGACCGTCTCGCCGATGCAGCCCTGCAGCACCTCACGAGCGCCATCGGCACGCCACCCCCCAGCGAGCGGCCCCCAGCGGCGCCGCCGACGGGCAGGGGCCGCGGCCGGCCGCTGCATCCAGCAACGGCCAAGGCCGTGGCGCGGGTGACGGGACGTGCGGGCGAACCGCTGGCGCCGGCGCTGCGCGCCGACCTCGAGCCCGCGTTCGGGACCGACCTCGGCGACGTCCGGATCCACCGCGATGTCGCTGCGGCGGCCAGTGCGCGATCCCTCCACGCCCACGCGTACACGGTCGGTCCACACGTCGTCTTCGGCCAGGGACGCTTCGCCCCGGCGACGCCGGCAGGCACGCGGTTGTTGGCGCATGAGATCGGCCACGTGCTGCAGCAGCGCGGGGCGTCGAACATGGTGCAGCGGTATTGCGCAACCCTCGACGAGTGCGCCGCCAACCCAATGCAGGTTCGCCAGGACCTCGTGTCCGAGCTACGGTGGGTTCTCGTTGCCGCGGCCGTCGACGGTTGGGAGGAGGCCACCGCGGACGTCTTGACGACGGCCGCCGCCATCGTCCTCCCCGCGTACCATGACACCGAGGGGGGTGCGGTCACCGCACGGATCTACGCCGTCGCCCAGCGCCTCGCGGCGGTCACGCAGCCGCACGAGGGGGGAGGGAGCATCGACATCGTCGACGCACTGTTCCACCTCCAAGCCCTGCACGAAGACGCCCATGCGCACCCTGCCCTGGCGGGCGCGCGTCCGTCCTTCGGCTTGGCGCAGGCGGCACGGGCCGCCGCCGAGGACATGAGTTGGGCGTTCGTCAGCATCGTGCCGGGCATCGACGACTACACCAACATGGCGATCGTGATGCTGGAGGGGACGCTTACCGCCCTGGCGGCGGCCCTCACCGACCCCATCCGGCTCCTGGAACTGGAGTTGGAGGGCGCGATCGCGGCGCTGTTGGAGAGCCGCGCCGCCGTTCTCGAAGCATCCGATGCGGACGAACGCGCCGCCCGCGCCGCCGAGATTCCCCCGACCGCGCGGCTCGCGGTGCTGCTGTCGCAAACGATCGCAGCACGCCGGGAGCAGGCGGAGCCGGGAGCCCCCTTGGAGACGGCGCTGCAAGCCGCCGCCGGTGAGATGGCGCGGCTGCGCACGGTTGCGACGAGCGAAACATCGACTTTGAAAGCGCTCGGCGGCGGTGCCGAACTCTTGGGCGAGCACCGCCTGCGATTGGAAGGCGGTGTCGCGCCACATCTGCTCGACGTCGGCGGGGCTGGCTTTTTGAGCTCTGCTTACACCCCCGAGGGGGACTTGGGCGTCGCGCTGGAGCCGGCCGCACTGTTTCCCGAGACGCTCGACGCGACGACCGACCGGTTCATCCGCTCGGTGCTCAACGAAGTGACGACGGCGCAGGCCGACGTCGAGCGGTTGCGTCGCGACCTCGTCCCGGAGCAGTTCGAGCTGGACGACTTCGCCCTCGCGTTTCGGCGCTGGTACGACTTCTTCAGCCGGGAACAGGAGCAGACCGACCCGGTCTTGCGCATGCTCGTCGGTATGCTGACCGACACCTACGTGCTCTGGGGCAGTGCGGTCATGAGCCCCGCCGCACAAGCCCAAGGGGCCTTCCTCCGCGCCTTCCTGATGCAACACTTCGTCTCCTTGATGGCCGCCTCATTCGGCTTCGGTGCAACCTCTAGCGATTTCGCCGGGCGGATAACCGCCCTGCCGCTGCGACGGCGGGAAACGGTGAGCGGGGAGGCGGAGCGCCTCGGCTACCGCAGCGCGGAGATGTTCGAGCCGACGCGCACGCCGGGCTTCAGCGCTGGAGCATCCCGCACGGCGGCGCGCGATCGCGCTGCCAGCACCAGCCGGATGGCGGCGAGCCGCGTGCTCCGCGCGCGGCCAGCCGAGCGGCCGGCGGCGGCGGTGGCCGAAGGCCTCGCGCCGACCGAGTTGCCGGTGCTTGGCATGAGTGCGCAGACGGCGCTCGCCGATTGGAATTACTTGATCGACGTGGCCGACCTGGCCGACCCGGACCGGCGCACGATCGCCCGCGAGCACAAAGCCGTGGACGAGCAGGTTGCCGAATACCTCATGTCGGTCCGTCAGTTGCACCGCACCGTGCACACGGCGCACCGGCCCCAAAGCGGACCTGGTCAGCCGATCGGCGAGCGCGCGATGCGTGCCGGGGGCATCGAGGAAGCGACGGGCACCACGGGCGCTGCGATGGTCGCCGGCTCGCCGGCGGGCATGTTGGGGGTCGGTATGGCGCCCAGCGCGCGCGCCGAAGCCCTGGCGGCCGCCCGCGAGCGGGCGGAGCGCGTCTTGCCCCATGGAAGCAGCGAAGGGCAAGCGGTCGCCGGTGCGCTGGGCCGGCTGCTCAACGAATTGGAGGCGTATTTCGCCCGCTACTTCGAACGTCGGGCGGGCGATCCCGCCTACATCGTGGCTGCGGTCCTGGTCATGGCCGACCGTCAGTTTGGCCTGCACGGGCAGTTCCAGCAGATGCTGTCGGCGGAGAACATCCGCAAGGTCATGCTGGAGGCCGCCAAGATCATCACGGTCACCACGACCCTGAACGCCTTGGGCCCCGTCGGCCGCTTGCTCTCGCGTGGCTATCAGGCCAGCAACAACATACGCGGCGAGGGCGACGTCTCGGCGATCATCGGGCTTTCGATGTTCATTCGCGATGCAGCGTCGGCACGGTCCTTCAACGAGGCGCGGGCGTGGTCCTACATGGCCAACATCGTCATGCGCAGCGTGCATGAGTTGTTCGAGAGTTTGATCTCGAGGCCCATGTCGGCGGCGGTGCAGGCGGTCATCCAGCGACCGCCATCGACCGCTGCCGAGTTGGCCCACGCAGCGCGCCGGCTCTTGCCGCCCGACGCGCAGGCGCGGTTCCTTGCGGATGTCGAGTTGCGTATCGGCGAGTTGGAGGCGCAAGGGGCGCGGCGGCGCAGCGACCCAGAGCTGCGTGAGCTGATCATCGTGCGCGACGAGTTGCGGCAACAGACCTCGCGCGACCGGGCGGAGCTGGACATCGTCGGCGACGTGCCGCTGACGCGCGACATCGATCCGCAGGCGCACATCCACGGCCGGGTGGTGCCCGATGCGGCCCGCCGGAGCGAGATCGATAGCGCGCTCGGCGGGCTGCGCGGCGAGGTCGGCTACGTGCAATTGGCGGAAGCCGGGCACACCGTCCGGGTGCGTTACGGCGAGGCGGGTATCCACCTCGAAATCGGCCGCGAGGCGACCGCGCGACACATCGGCCAGCACCTGCAAACGGTGCGGGAATTGCGCCGCCACGCCGGTGTCGTCGGCGCCATCCGCCGGCTTTTGACAAGGGTGCGCGCGTTGTTGCAGGGCCGTGGCTGGGTCGATCCGCGCCGGATGACCCGGGGCGACGAGGCACGCTTGGAAGTGGCGAAGTTGCAGCGGATCGAAGCCGATCTCGTGCAGGCGTTGCAACGGTTCGAGGAAGCCGGGCAGCGTGTCGCAGACCCGACGGTGCAGCGGCGGCTGCAAGAGGAACTCGGCGACATCCGCAACCAGTTGGTCCAACACCTGCGCGACGTCGATTCGCTGGAGCGCGGCCGCGGCCTGATCGCCGCCGAGGATCGGATCACGCCGGCCTTGCAGCGGGCGGGGGTGGCCGAGGTCGACGTGCCACCCGGCCACTACTGGCGGGTGGCCGGCACTCGGCTGCAACTGGTCAACAACACGGGCACCGTGCGCGATCCCTCCAGCTACGATGCCCGTCTCCGCCCCTTCGTGCGCCGCGACAGCGTCGAGACACTGACCTTCCAGGCGAAGGACTGGGCCACGGCGTTCAACGAACTCGGGGGCAACAGCCCGGCGACACCGTTCGGCCGGTTCGTCCAAGAGCTCTCGACTTTGGGTGTCGGGCCGGACGTAGTCATCGCGCGGATGCAGGAAACGCCCGGTGGCCGGACCCGCGGCAGCCCCGAAGGCCTGAACCACCGCACCGTGCGCCACGACGTCAAGCAGCACTTCATCGACACCGTGGTGATGCCGCACATCCTGGCCGGCGATCCGGGGCGGGACGTGGCCGGCCGCGAGGCCTGGGCAGCAGACAGTCACCGCCGGATGCTGCAGATCACCAACAACCTGCACGCGGCGGACCGGGGCTCGATCGGTGAGCGCTGGCACCAGGCCGTGCACGGCTCCGACGCAGGCCATGCCCAGGTCGAAGTGACGGCTGCGCAGCTCCGACGGCAAAACCGAACCCTGGCAGAAACCCCGCGCCGGCTCGACTATATCGAGGGCGACACCATCACGGAGGTCAAGAACGTCGAGGGCCCGCTCGGCAGCCGCGTCGAGCGCCAGATCGGCGACATGATCGAACTGGTCCGCGACGGCGGCAGCGATATCCAAGTTGGTGGCGAGGCTCGCCGTGTTCGTCGAGCTCGCCTTGTGCTGCAGAATCCCGCAACGCTTGACGTCAATGCCAACGTCACTATGCTCCGCGAAGCATTGGCGGAGGCGCGTGGTTCATTAGTCGTTGTAATTTATAACTACCAAGGACAGGCAAGAGAAATCAGGTTGCAAAACATCCGAGACCTTGATCAGCCGGCGCTTGGCCGATGGCTTGGTGCTCCGGACGCAACGGCTGTCGAATAGGGGACGGGAGACGTGGATTATCCACCGACGTTGTCGTTCGAAAGCGCCAACTCGCAACGATTGCTCGCAGAGCTGTTCGATTTCGGCCACGTCCCGAACAAGCTTCCGAACAAATTCATTGTGGACCGCCGTCGTCGGCGCGTGACCAAGGCGTGGCGCGAGGAAATCCAGTCCCTTACAACAGAACCATTCAAGTTGCTCTGGGACGAGGCACGCTTTTTGCTTGAGCGAAGTCAGGGCGGCGTCATCAGAGCGAGTTTCGCCGACCTGGAGCCTGCAGCTTTGCCGGCAGCCCTCGAAAGCTTGAGTTTCAGCGTCGGCGTTGCCGCATCGTTGTTCGGCGGCTGGTACAACGACGACGTTGATTACGTCCCACCCTGGGCGGGACCCGGCCACTACGATCTGGGATGGCTTTGCGCGTTCAAGGGCCAGGGTTACCTTCGCCTAACGTCTCGGCGTTGGCTCGACTTTGGTCCGTGGAAACTGATCCGTGGTGCCGAAGACCTTTCGGTGCTGCAGTTTCATGCGCTCGATGCAAGTCTCGCCGAGGCCTTGGCGCAAGCTCGCCCTGCGCACGCGCGCCTCGCCGATCCCGAGACCGGCGGCATGGTCCACGAGGACCGTGACGTGCAGCACGACATCCGCGGCACCTACGACGCCAAGGAGCGGCTGTTGAAGGTGCCGGTGCTGGGTCGCGCCATCAGCACCGCGGAGATGATGGACTTCCGCTGGGCCGAGCGCTTCGGCCACATCCCGACGCCGGGGCCGCTGGAACGGATTGCCTTTGTGTTCCTCGACGAGGCCGAGGTCGGCACGCATCTGCACGAACTTTGGGTGCGCGGCTTCGAGTGCTGGACCATCCGCGACGGCCTCGAGTACCGGCTCGACGACGCCTACCAGCCAGTACCCGAGCCGCCACCGCCTTGGGCCAGGACGTAATGGCGGGCCTCGCCGCGGCACAGGCCGATGGGGCTTGGTTGGGCTAGAGCGTTTCCCGGTTAGGTAGACGATAGCCACAGTTGGCGATGTAGTTTGCGCATTCACCGGGCTGGAAAGCATCGAGCAGGCTGCCGATGGTGGTCCAAAGGGCATCGACGGTGCGGGCCCGAGCCTTGCGCAGCAGGGTTTTGAGCTTGGCGAGCACTTGCTCGATGGGGTTGAGGTCGGGGCTGTAGGGCGGCAGGTAGGCGAGGCTGGCGCCGGTTGCCTCGATAGCGGCTTGCACACCCTCGACTTTGTGGGCGCCGAGGTTGTCCATGACGACGACGTCGCCGGGGCGGAGCGTCGGGACCAGGGCCTGCTCGATCCAGGCGCGGAAGCTGACGCCGTTGATGGGGCGATCGAAGACGCAGGGCGCGGCGAGACCGTCGAGGCGGAGGGCCGCGAGGAAGGTCGTGGTCTTCCAGTGCCCGTGCGGGACGATGCCCTCGACACGTTGTCCACGCGGTCCGCGCCCATAAGTCGGCGCCATGTTGGTCGAGGCCCAGGTCTCATCTACGAAGACGAAGTGCTCGGCGCTCAACTCGGCTTGGCGCTGCTGCCAGGCGATGCGGGCTTCGGCGATCTCGGGGCGGTCCTGCTCGGCCGCCCGTTCCGTCTTTTTTTTTTCGCGTGATGCCAAGGGCTTGGAGTGTCAATGCTCATCGAAATCTCCCCAAAAGTGCTCACGAAAATTCCCCACTTCGGGGTGGCGGGGGTACAGCCGTGGATATGCCGCTCCGGCCTAAGGCCGGAGCTTGGACGACGCTGCGCGTCGCCCACATCTCCACCGCTGCCACTGTCGCCGGGAGCGGATTGTTGGACTTCGTTGGGCTCGTGGCGTGGCCGACCGAGGTGGTCGGCCGGTCAGCGGGGGTTCTTGGGTGGTCGCCCGCGGCGACGAGGTGGCGGGGTGACCATGGCCGCCGGTACGGTGTCGGGCAGCAGCTCGCTGTGCTGGCGTAGCCGGTAGCTGGCGCCTTCGATGCGGACGACGATGGCGTGGTGGAGCAGGCGGTCGAG
>RECO01000030.1 GCA_007694015.1 Geminicoccaceae bacterium | reverse complement strand
CCGTGCGCTACCTAACCGGGAAACGCTCTAGAGGTCGAACGTGTCGCCACCAGCGAGGGAACGCCACGGGACACGAACCCGTCCAGCCACCCCTCACAGGTCCAAGTCCACGGTGACCGGCACGTGGTCGGAGGGCTTGTCCCAGCCGCGCGCTTCGCGCAGCACCGAGGCGTCGCGGATGGCCGACGCCAGCGGTGGTGTCACCCAGACGTGGTCGAGCCGGCGGCCGCGGTCGGAGGCCGACCAGTCGCGTGCGCGGTAGCTCCACCAGGAATAGAGCTTCACCTCGGGCGGGATGACCGCGCGCACCGCATCGACGAAGCCGGCGCTGCGTTGCAGCCGGCCGAGCGCTTCGACCTCGATCGGCGTGTGGCTGACCACGTCCAACAGCTGCTTGTGGCTCCAGACGTCGGTCTCGAGCGGCGCGATGTTGAAGTCGCCGACCGCGATCATCCGCTTGTCGGCTGCGGCCTCGGCTTCCCAATGCGTCGCCAGCTCCGCCAGGAAATCGAGCTTGTGGGCGAATTTCGGGTTCACGTTGCGGTCGGGCACGTCGCCGCCGGAGGGGATGTAGAGGTTGTGCAGCTCGATGCCGCCGGGAAGATGAGTGATCTGGTGGCGGCGATGGTCGACCTCGCACCAGTTGCGCTGCGCATGGCCATCGAGCGGCAGCTTCGAGAGGATGGCCACGCCGTGGTAGTTGCGCTGGCCATGCACCAGCACGTGGTCGAAGCCGAGCGCCTTGACGGCGTCGGTCGGAAACAGCTGGTCCTCGACCTTGATCTCCTGCAGGCACAACACGTCCGGCTCCAGCGTGCGGACGATGCGCTCCAGGGTGGCGAGCCGGAGGCGGACGGAGTTGACGTTCCAAGTCGTGATGCGCATGGCCGAGGCTTCTGCCAGAACGACCCCGAGCTGACCAGAGGACCCCGCATGGCGCGACGCCTGGACCGTATCGATCGCCGTATCCTGTCCATCCTGCAGACGGATTCGACCCTCTCGGTCGCGGAGTTGGCGAAGCGTGTCCACCTCTCGCCCACCCCCTGCTGGAAGCGCGTGCAGCGCCTCGAGGCCGAGGGGGTCATCCAGGGCAAGGTGGCCATCCTCGATCCGCACGCCCTGGGCCTCGGCCTCACCGTCTTCGTCGCCGTCGAAACCGCCGACCACTCGGCGGCCTGGCTGCAGCGCTTCGCCGAGACCGTCAGCGCCATGCCCGAGGTGATGGAACTCTACCGCATGGCCGGCGAGACCGACTATCTCCTGCGGATCGTCGTGCCGGACATGCCGGCGTACGATGCCTTCTACAAGAGACTGATCGCCGCCATGCCGCTGAAGAACGTGACCTCCAGCTTCGCCATGGAACGCATCAAGTCGACCACCGCCTACCCCATCCCGCCCGATCCCGAGGACTGACATGACGGCCCGTCTCGACCCCATCAAAGACCGCATCGATGCGCTGTTCGCCGGCTGGAGCCAAGCCGCAGCCCCCGGCTGTGCGGTCGGCTTGTTCGTGGACGGCGAGACCGTGCTGCACGGTGGCTACGGGCTCGCCAATGTCGAGCACGGCGTGCCCATCCGGCCGGACACGCGCTTTCACATCGCCTCGGTCACGAAGCAGATCGTCGCCGCCGCGTTGGTCATCCTCGAAGCCCAGGGCCGGCTCTGCCTCGACGACGAGGTCGGGCGGCACTTTCCCTGGCTCGGCGCCGGCCACCGGGCGACGCTCCGCCAGCTCTTGAACATGACGAGCGGGCTTCGCGACACGGGCGAGCTGATGCGGCTGCGCGGCGTCTCCTACCGTTATCCACGCCAGCACGACGACATGCTGGCGCTGTTGCAGCGCCAAACGACGCTGAACTTCGCCACCGGCGAGCGCTTCATCTACACCAACGTGAACTACGGCCTGGCCGGCACGCTGCTCGAGCGCTTGATGGACCGCTCGCTGGACGAGGCGCTCCGCGCTCTCGTGTTCGAGCCCTTGGGCATGGCCGACACGCTGGTGCGCGACAGCAACGTCACCCTGACGCCAAGGCTTGCCACGGGCTACATCCCGGACGGCGACGGCTATGAGCTCGGCATCTGGTCGTTCGGCATTTCGGGTGCCGGCAGCGTGGTGAGTACCGTGCCGGACGTCCTGCGCTGGCTCCAGGCCCTCGGCCAGGACGACCTCCGTGGCGTTGCCGTCGGCTCGGCGTTGGCCCGAACCGGTAAGCTGCAGGACGGCACGCCGCTCGGCTATGGCCTGGGGCTCGACACCCGCGTCTATCGCGGGGTGAAGGTTTGGAGCCATGGCGGCAGCCTGCCCGGCTACAAGGCGATGGTCGCGGTGATCCCGGAGCTCCAGGCGGGCTTCGCACTCTTGGCCAACCGCGACGATGCGGACCCCAATCGCCGCTATCGCCAGCTCCTGGACGTGCTGCTCGACGAGCGCGTCGCGGCCCCACGCCCCCCGCTGCGCGCCGATGCCACAACCGCCGCACGGCTCGCCGGGCGCTGGCTCGATCCCGCATCCGGCGAAACGATGCTCATCAGCGTCGATGACGAGGGGGCGTTGGTCGGCGACAAGCTGGGCCACCAGTTCCTCCTGCAAGCCGACGGCGAGGGCCGCTGGCGCTGCGATTTCGGCCTGTTGCCGATCCGGCTGGTGGAGCGGGGGGCGCGCTTGGAGCTTGCCTTCGGCGGCCAGGACCTCCGCTTCGAGCGGTGGCGCGAAGGCCCCGTCGAACGCCCGCTGGAGGACTATGCCGGCACCTTTGCGAGCGACGACCTCGCCGCCGAGCACGCGCTTTGGGTCGAGGAGGGCAGGCTCTGGCTGCGCCAAGGCCCACCTTGCCACCTGGCGGCGACCTTCGAACTGGAAGCGCTCGCCCCGGACCGCTTCCACCTCCAAGCCGGCTCGCCCGGCTGGGTCTACCAGGCGGCGGTGCGCTTCGAGCGCGACGCCAACGGCCATGTCGTCGCCCTGGTGGTCAGCACCGACCGGCTGAAGGACGTCCGTCTGACGCGTCGCACCGCCCCGGCGGGCGGCAGCCACCATGCGGCCTGATTTCGCCCCCATTCCCGCCGAATCGGCGCCAGCCCGGCAGCTTTGAATCGAGAGGCGAAAGGAAGCAGGGGCTTTTGGCCCCTGCACCCCAAGGGACGGCTACCGCCGTCCCCACTTTGCTGTTGTCGGCCCGAAGGAGGCGTAAGCGTTCGCAGATGTCAATCGGCATCGAATTCTGACCCCTGATCGGCGTCGAATTTTGACCCCCTGA
>RECO01000049.1 GCA_007694015.1 Geminicoccaceae bacterium | reverse complement strand
GCCGGGCGGGGGTGAGGGATGGCCCGTGCGCTACCTAACCGGGAAACGCTCTAGGCTCGCCGCTGACCCTCGTTGCCTTGATCGAGCATCTATGCGATGTCCCCGCCGCGTGGTCGTACATTGCTTCGGGCCGCAGGCGATAGCAACGGCGGCCCGAAGCGCGCAGGCCAAAGCGAGGCACAGCGAAATGAAACTACTGATCACCGGTGGCCACGGTTTCATCGGTTCGGCAGTGGTGCGGCGGTTGGTCAACGAGAAGCGTGCCCAGGTCGTGGATGTCGACAAACTCACCTACGCTGCCAATCCCTATGCAGTTCGTGAGGTGGCCGACGATCCTGCTTACCGTCATTACCGTATCGATATAGTCGATCGCGCGGCGCTCGATGCACTGTTCGAGGCCGAGCGGCCCGATGCCGTCATGCATCTCGCGGCTGAAAGTCACGTTGATCGCTCGATCGACAGCCCGGCTGAGTTCATGCAGACGAACATCATCGGAACGTACACGTTGCTGGAGGCTAGCCTGGCCTATTGGCGTAAACTAACTGCCGTTCGTGCCGAACGTTTTCGGTTTCATCACGTGTCGACGGACGAGGTATTCGGTAGTCTGACGGCTGAAGGCTTCTTCGACGAGAGCACGCCTTATCGCCCTAATTCTCCTTACTCCGCGTCGAAGGCGGCCTCGGATCACTTGGTACGGGCTTGGCACCATACCTTCGGCTTGCCGGTGGTCGTCACCAATTGCTCGAACAACTACGGGCCCTACCAGTTTCCCGAAAAACTGATACCGCTCATGATCATCAACGGCCTCTTGGAACTGCCGTTGCCCGTCTACGGTAAGGGCGCGAACATTCGCGACTGGTTGTACGTCGACGACCACGCCAACGCGCTGCTCACCGTGCTCACGACCGGGCGCATCGGTGAAGTCTATACCATCGGCGGCGGCAACGAGATGACGAACATCGCGGTGGTCGAGCGTATCTGCGATCTCTTGGATCAAGTCGTTCCCGGCGAACGGTCGCGCCGCGAGTTGATCAGCTTTGTGGACGATCGGCCTGGGCACGACATGCGCTACGCTATCGATGCCTCCAAGATCGAACGGGAACTCGGTTGGGCGCCCCATGAAAGCTTCGATACCGGCTTACGCAAGACGGTAGCGTGGTACGTCGCTCATCGTGACTGGTGGGCAGATATCCGTAACGCCACTTACGATGGACGGCGTCTCGGCGTGACGAGCGGTTGAACGAGGAAATGCGGGTATTGGTTTTCGGGGGCAGCGGCCAAGTCGGGCAAGCCCTGCGGCGCGAGGTTTGGCCCGCTGACGTCGAGGTGTCCTTCGTGCCGCGGAGCCAAGTCGACCTCGCCGATCTTGATGCCATCGCTATGTGCATCGGCAAGATAGCCCCCGATGTGGTAATCAACGCTGCAGCCTATACAGCGGTTGACCGGGCGGAAAACGAGCCCGGCCAAGCCTATCTGGTGAATGCGTTCGCGCCGGGCGCGATGGCCGCCGCTTGTGCACGCGTCGCTGCCTTCCTGATACACATCTCGACGGACTATGTTTTCGACGGAGCGTCGACGGTTCCATATGTGGAGGCGGATCCCGTCGGCCCGCTGGGCGTCTATGGCGCTTCCAAGTTGGCTGGAGAGTTGTTGATCCGCGAGCGGTTGCCCGATCATGTGATCCTTCGCACCGCTTGGGTCTACGGCGCGACGGGCAACAATTTCTTGCGCACCATGTTGCGCCTTGGCCGCGAACGGCGTGAGTTACGGGTCGTTGTCGACCAGCACGGTTCGCCGACCCACGCTGCTGAGATCGCGTCGGCCCTGCGGTCTATCGCCGTCAGTCCGGCCAAGCGTGCCGGCACCTTCCATTTGACCGGTGGAGGGGCGACCACGTGGCACGGCTTCGCCGAAGCGATCTTCGAGGCGGCCGCCGAGCTGGGTTATTCGTCCCCGGTCGTTGCGCCGATCGTGACGGCCGACTATCCAACTCCAGCCCGCCGTCCTCTGCATTCCGTGCTCGACTGTCGCCGGATCGACAAAGTCTACGGCGTGCACCGGCCGTCTTGGCGAGCGAGCCTGCGCCCCGTCGTTAGGGACGTTCTGCGCGCAGAACACCGCGCTTCCACACGAGAGTAAGCCATGACGAAAAGAGGCATTGTACTGGCCGGAGGCTCCGGCACGCGGCTTTTTCCCGCCACCAAATCGGTGAGCAAGCAGCTGCTACCAGTGTACGATAAGCCGATGATCTACTATCCTTTGTCGGTCCTGATGATGGCCGGAATCAGAGATGTTCTCATCATCACCACGCCGCACGATGCACCGATGTTCGAGCGCTTGTTGGCCGACGGTAGCCAATGGGGCGTCAACTTCAGCTATGCGGTACAACCAAAGCCCGAGGGCCTCGCGCAGGCGTTCTTGATCGGCAAGTCTTTCGTCGGCCGAAACAATGTTGCGCTGATTCTCGGTGACAACATCTTCTACGGTCATGGGCTCACCGACCGTGTTCGCGTTGCCTTAGCGCAACCAGACGGAGCGACGGTTTTCGGCTATTGGGTGGCGGATCCCGAACGTTATGGCGTGGTGCACTTCGATGCAGCGGGCAAAGCGCTGGGCATCGAGGAAAAGCCTGTCGCCCCCCGCTCCAACTACGCGGTCACCGGCCTTTACGTTTACGACAACGACGTCGTCGCGATCGCCGAAGACGTCCGCCCGTCGGCGCGAGGGGAACTCGAAATCACCTCGGTCAACAACGCATATTTGGCGGCCGGTAAGCTGCGCGTCGAATTGTTGGGTCGCGGCTTTGCTTGGTTGGACACGGGCACGCACGATGCTCTGACCGAGGCTTCGAATTTCGTTCAGACCGTTGAAAAACGGCAGGGTCTCAAGATCGCTTGCTTGGAGGAGATTGCGTGGCACGCCGGCTACATCGACGCGGAACGCCTCTCGGCACTGGCCGCTGGCATGCATAACAACGGCTACGGAGCGTATCTCCGCTCTCTGCTAGACCGGAGCTGACAACGCCGACTTGGCATGGTGAACCGCGCCGTGTGTGGATGCCCCCGCTGATGCAAGCGATTTTCCGTCGGTCTGGGACATGCGATCGGGTGCGGTCGTGTGTCCGGCCTCGTGATGCGGCCTCGACGACGCCGCGGGCCCGTATGGAGATGTGCGGATCGCGACCCTATCGGGTTTGCGCGCTCGAGGCGCTCGGCGCGGTACAGGTTGCTCGCGATCCCGTCTCTTCGACCGAATGTCCCTTACC
>RECO01000199.1 GCA_007694015.1 Geminicoccaceae bacterium | reverse complement strand
GTAGAGCCCCGCGTCGCCGAGCCCACCGCGCCGTCGGCGGAAATCGTGTGATCGGTCACACGACGCCCATGCGCCCGCCCCCGGCAACATTCCTGATGAGGCAACGAAGTCGAACGTCAGCAACATTCCTGCATGAGGCAACACGCCGGTCACCCCACCTGACGCGCTACAGCCAGGGGCGCACTCCATACGACGACGGTGCAGGCGAGTACCGGGGTCTCCACACCACCGGTCCCGGCAGCATGCCGATCGTATTCGACGACCGGGCGGTCGTGGTGCAGGCCGAGGTGGCGCAGCGGCAGCTCGCCCGGCAGGCGCCGGGTCGGGGGCCGGGTGCGACGCCGCCCGGATCGACGCCGCCCGAACCGGTACCGCCCATCGGTGGCAAACCGATCCGCCGACGCTTCTTTGCCAGCGTATATCTGAGCGAAGCAAGAGCCGTGCGGCAGCTCGGCGACATCAAGCAAGAGGTGCTCGACCATCTCCTGCGCCCGGGCGCCAAGGTCACGTTGCGTCTCGAAATCGAGGCGGAGAACTCGGGCGGCTTCGACGACGACGCCTACCGCATCGTCACCGAAAACTGCCGTACGCTGAACATCCGGGATTTCGGTTTCAACGATCAGGATTGAGGATTATCAACCCTCGGTCGAGCCCACTGGCTGCCCCCGCAACCAAAACCTCCCCAAAACCACGCCCTCAGCGCCGAAACCGCTCCGCGAACTGGAACAGACCCGGCTGCCGACGCCAGCGCAGACGCTCGGCGACGAGCACCGCACGCACCTGCGCGAGCGAACGCTCCAGCTCTTCGTTGACGATGACGTAGTCGTATTCGGGCCAGCGGGTGACGTCGTCACTCACCTGGTCCAGGCGGCGTTGGATGTCGTCGGCGTCGTCACGCGCCCGATCGGTCAGCCGCCTGCGCAGTTCGGCGACCGTCGGCGGCAGGATGAACACGCTGACCACGTCGGCCGCGGCGGACCCACGCAGCTGCTGCGCCCCCTGCCAATCGATGTCGAACAAAACGTCCCGCCCCGCGCGCAGCGCCGCTTCGACCGGCGCGCGGGGCGTACCGTAGCGATTCCCGTACACCTGAGCGTGTTCGAGCAACTCGCCGGTGTCGATCATGGCCAAAAAGCGCGGCTCGTCGATGAACCGATAATCGATGCCCTCGCGCTCGCCCGGACGCTGCTTGCGCGTCGTCACCGAAATCGAAATCGAGAGGTTGGTGTCGGTCTCCAACAGGCGACGGGCGATGGTGGTCTTGCCAGCCCCGGAGGGGGATGACAGAACGAGCATCAGACCGCGTCGCCCCACACTCGGCAACAACCCCTCAACGTCCTCGGCCATGACCTCGCCCGCTGCTCGCTCTCGAAGGCGGCTCGATAGCGCCAAAGCCCCAGCCGAACAACCATGCCGCGCCACGTCCTGATCACCGGTGCCAGTAGCGGTATCGGCGCGGCACTTGCCCGCGCCTACGCGGCACCGGGCCGACGTCTCGCCTTGTGGGGACGCGACCCGGCACGGCTGGCGGCCGTGGCCGAAAGCGCTGCCGCCCGTGGCGCCGAGACGACAACCTTGGCCCTGGACATGGCCGATCACGCTGCGGTCGCCGCGGCTGTCGTTGCAACCGACGACACCCTCCCGCTCGACCTCGTCATCGCCAATGCGGGCATCTCCAATGCCGGTCTCGGCGGCCATGCCGACGTGGCCAGCGGGATCCGCGTCCTCACCGTCAACCTTTTGGGCGTCTGGGCGACCGTCACACCCGCAGCCGAGCGCATGCGGGCCAGGGGCCGCGGCCAACTTGCCTTGATGAGTTCGCTTGCGGGCGATCGCGGCCTGCCCTTCGGTGCCGCCTACGGCGCCAGCAAGGCGGGGGTGCGCGTCATGGCCGAAAGCCTCCGCGCCGAACTGGCGCCCCACGGCGTCAAGGTCAGCGCCATCTGCCCCGGCTTCGTCGCCACGCCGCTCACCGCCAAGAACCGCTTCACCATGCCCCGGCTCCTCGATGCGAACGATGCGGCCGCACGGATCCAGCGCGGGCTCGAACGGAACCAGCCGCGGATCGCCTTTCCGCGTCGTCTCGCCTGGCTCAGCGCTTTGGCCGCAAGCCTGCCGAGCGCTGCCGTCGATCCCTGGCTCCGCCGCCGCGCACGGCCCCAGGAACGCGCAGCCGGGCCCGGCGACTAGCCGTCCGGTGAGGGCGACGCCCGTCACCCTCGAACAGGTTCACGACCTGCTCCTCCCCCACCTGCGTATCGGACTGTCACGGACACGGCAGAAGTAAGAATGGGCTGTAGGCCCCTGGCACCCCCCGCGCAGCGGTGCTCGCTGCTGTCACTTCGGACAAGTGACCTGGATGTTGGGCGGCCGGCTTCGCCCGGCCGCCCAACATCCAGGCCGGGGGTTCCAAAGGGGGGGACTCCCCACCTTTTGTAAAGCTGGTTCAGGCGACGGCGTTGGTGGCCCTGGAGGCTTGGTTGGGATCGAAGCTGGTGCCGGTGCGGAGCATGGCACAGGCGACGGCGAGTAGGCGGTTATGGATCGGCGTGGAATAGGGACCCCGTGACGGGGTGATCGGCGTCCAAAGGGCCCCCCCTCGGCACGGGGTTCCAGAGTGCTCCCGTGATCACGGGAGCCAAGTTCAGGATGCTGGTGGTGGAGACGGTTGCGAGGATTCGTCGCGCGTATTTCGTTCATGACCAAGCGATCAAGGCGATCTGTCGCGAGCTTTGAACCGCCCAGGGTCTGCCGGAGGCTCCAACTCCTGAGTAGGATGGAGCCCCATGAGCAAGACGACGAACAAGTTTTCCCCTGAGGTCCGCGAGCGCGCGGTTCGCATGGTGCGGGACAGTGAGGCAGAGCGCGGCTCCCGTTGGGCGGCGATCGTGGCGATCGCGCCGAAGATCGGGTGCGCGGCGCAGACGCTGAACGAGTGGGTCAAGCGCGCTGAGGTCGAGAGCGGCCGGCGCGCCGGCGTCACCACAGAGATCGGCGCGCAAAAGTGACCCCGTTCGCGGGGTAATCGGCGTCCGAATTCGACCCCTCCCTGCGGTTGTGCGGCGGTTTCGGTCTGAACCGCCCCGTGTGTGGATGCCCCCGCTGATGCAAGCGATTTTCCGTCGGTCTGGGACATGCGATCGGGTGCGGTCGTGTGTCCGGCCTCGTGATGCGGCCTCGACGACGCCGCGGGCCCGTATGGAGATGTGCGGATCGCGACCCTATCGGGTTTGCGCGCTCGAGGCGCTCGGCGCGGTACAGGTTGCTCGCGATCCCGTCTCTTCGACCGAATGTCCCTTACC
>RECO01000254.1 GCA_007694015.1 Geminicoccaceae bacterium | reverse complement strand
CTCGGCAAGCACGACCTGGACGAGATGCTGAGCGAGCGCGACAAGCTCAACGACGACATCCAAGCGATCCTCGACGACGCCACCAACGCCTGGGGCATCAAGGTCGCCAACGTCGAGATCAAGCACGTCGACATCGACGAGAGCATGGTCCGGGCGATCGCGCGGCAGGCCGAGGCCGAGCGCAACCGGCGGGCTCGCATCATCGATGCCGAGGGCGAGCAGCAAGCGGCGGAACGCTTGGCCGAGGCGGCCGGTATTCTGGCGCGGACCGATGGCGGCCTGCAGTTGCGCTACCTGTCGACCCTGCAGAACATCGGGATCGACAAAAACACCACGATCGTCTTCCCCTTCCCGGTCGATCTGATGAAGGGGATTGGCGACATGTTCGGCAACAACGCCAAGACGGGTTGATCGCCGTCGCCCCCTCGCCGATCCTGCAACACTTGGTCGACGGCCATCTCGGCCGTCGCAACCCTGGGAGATCAGCTTGGCCGACGACCTCCGGGTGCTGCCCGGACTGCCCCATCCGCCGGGGGCGACCTGGGACGGACTTGGGACCAATTTCGCCCTGTTCTCGGCCTACGCCACCAAGGTGGAGCTGTGCCTGTTCGACGACGCTGGCCAGCGCGAGACGCATCGCATCACCCTGCCCGAGATGACGCACGAAGTGTGGCACGGCTATCTGCCCGACGTGCGGCCGGGCCAGCTCTATGGCTATCGGGTGCATGGCCCTTACGCCCCGGACGCCGGCCATCGCTTCAATCCGAACAAGCTTCTGATCGACCCCTACGCCAAGTCGCTGGCCGGCGAGATCGAGTGGCACGACGCGCTCTTTGGCTACACCATCGGCCACAAGGACGAGGACCTGTCGTTCGACGAGCGCGATTCGGCGCCCTATATCCCCAAAAGCGTGGTGATCGACCCGGCCTATACCTGGGGCCGGGAGCGGCCGCCGGCACGGCCGTGGCACGAGACGGTCATCTACGAGATGCACCTGCGCGGGTTCAGCATGCGCCACCCGGAGGTGCCCGAGACCGATCGCGGCACCGTCGCCGCGCTGAGCCGCCCGCCATTGATCGACTATCTGGCCAACCTCGGCGTCACGGCGGTCGAGTTCCTGCCGGTGCATGCCTTCACGCACGACCGTATCCTGCAGGATCGCGGCCTCAAGAACTATTGGGGGTACAACACCCTCGCCTTCTTCGCTCCGCACCCGGAATATCTGGGCAAGGGCGGCCTCAACGACTTCAAGACTGCGGTGCACATCCTCCACGAGCACGGCCTCGAGGTCATCCTCGACGTGGTCTACAACCACACCGCCGAAGGCAGCCATTTGGGCCCGACGCTGAGCTGGCGAGGGATCGACAATCGCTCCTATTACCATTTGGTCGACGGCAACGAACGTTACTACAACGACTTCACCGGAACGGGTAACGCGCTGGAGCTGCGACACCCGGCCGTGCTGCGGATGGTGACCGACAGCTTGCGTTATTGGCACCAGGAGATGCGGGTCGACGGTTTCCGCTTCGACCTCGCGACCACCCTGGCGCGGGTGCACGGCAGCTTTGACCAGCATGCAGGCTTTCTCGACGCCGTCGCTCAGGACCCGATGCTGGCGAGTGCGAAGCTGATCGCCGAGCCTTGGGATACCGGCAGGGGCGGTTATCAGGTGGGGGGGTTTCCGCCCGGCTGGGCCGAGTGGAACGACAAGTACCGCGACACCGTGCGGCGCTTTTGGAAGGGCGATGGCGGCCAGCTGGCGCAGTTCGCCTCGCGCATTTCGGGCTCGGCCGACGTGTTCGATCATCGGGGGCGGCGGCCTTGGGCGAGCATCAACTTCGTCACCGCCCATGACGGCTTCACGTTGCGCGACCTGGTCAGCTACGACCACAAGCACAACGAGGCCAATGGCGAAAACGGCGCCGACGGCCACGCGCACAACTTCAGCTGGAACCACGGCGTCGAGGGGCCCTCGGACGATCCCAAGATCGAGGCGCTGCGGCTGCGGCAGATGAAGAACCTGCTGAGCACGCTGATCCTGTCGCAAGGCGTGCCGATGCTGCTCTCCGGCGACGAGGTCGGCCACACCCAAGAGGGCAACAACAACGTCTATTGTCAGGACAACGAACTCAGCTGGTTCAACTGGGACGACCTGGCGAGCCCGAGCGGCCGCGACCTGCACGAATTCGTCGTGAAGCTGTTGCAGCTCAGGCGCGACCATATCGTCTTTCACCGCTCGCGCTTCTTCCACGGCCGCACGATCCCCGGCACCGAGGTGCAGGACGTCGTCTGGTTGCGCCCGGACGGCAAGGAGATGAACAGTGCCGACTGGGACGTTGGCCACGCGCGCTGCCTCGGCCTCCTGCTCTCGGGCGAAGCCGGCCGCATGCACGTGACCGATCGCGGCGAGCCCGAGCCAGACGACACGTTCCTGTTGCTGTTCAACGCCGGGGCCGAATCGATCGAATTCCGCCTGCCGGCCTGTGCGGCCAAGCGGGGCTGGCAGCTGGAGTTCGATACGGCAAAGAACCTGAGCCGCCCGCCGAGCTTCAAGCCCAACGCGCGCTATCGGCTGCAGGCGCGCACGCTCGCGGTCCTGCGCTGCGAAACGGACATTTGATGCCCGAAAAGCTCTCCACCCGCTTCGGCCCGCTGCTCGACGACGAGGGTGTCACCTTCCGCCTCTGGGCGCCGGCCGTGGACGCCGTGACCTTGGTGACGGCGCCCGGCACGGCGACGGAGGCGGCCCACACGATGACCCGTGAGGGTGGCTGGTGGTGGGTCCGCGTCGCCGGTGCCGGGCCCGGCACCCGCTATCTGTTCGATGTGGGCGGCCTGCGCGTGCCCGATCCGGCCTCGCGCTTTCAGCCCGACGACGTGCACGGCGCCAGCGAAGTCGTCGACCTCGGCACCTTTCGCTGGCGGCATTCGGATTGGCAGGGCAGGCCCTGGGCCGAAACCGTGCTCTACGAGTTGCACCCCGGCACCTTCTCGCCCGAGGGCACCTATGAAGGCATTCAGCGGAAGCTCGACCACCTGGTGGAGCTCGGCGTCACCGCCATCGAACTGATGCCGCTCGCCGATTTTCCGGGCACGCGCAATTGGGGCTATGACGGCGTCCAGCTGTTCGCACCGGACGCATCTTACGGCCGGCCCGAAGACCTGATGGCGCTGATCGACGAAGCCCACCGCCGCGGCCTGATGGTGTTCCTCGACGTGGTCTACAACCACTTCGGCCCCGACGGGAACTACCTTCACGCCTACGCCCCGGGCTTCTTCAACCCCGAGCTGCACACGCCCTGGGGGGCGGCGATCGACTACACC
>RECO01000099.1 GCA_007694015.1 Geminicoccaceae bacterium | reverse complement strand
CACCTCGACCAAGCCGCTCGACCCGGTGCTCGTGGTCGACGACCTGCAGCTCGACACCATCGTCGGCAACCAGGCCTATGCCGGCTTCACCGCCGCCACGCCCAACTTCGGCACGACCGCCAACAGTCACACGGTTCTCGACTGGATCCTGTCAGCCGACGACGTGCCTTTCGTCGCCTGATCGCAGCACGGTTTGCCAATCGGTGGTCGGACGGGGGCCGCGCCGGGCGCGCCCCTTCTTCGAGCCGGGGCAATGTTCTCTCACCTCACCGCTCACGTCCGAGCGGCACCACCTGCCGCGTCGTCGACCTGCACGTAAGGTAGAACGGCGTCCGGTAGGGTGACGAACCGGCCATCCTCGATGTCATAACCGAACCGCTGGAGCTGCGGGCGCAGATGGCCTTCCACCACGGCCGCTTCGTGGTAGGGGATATATGCTTGGCCGTGACGGCCCCAACCCCACCGGTCGCTAAGGCCATTCAGCCGGCGGAGCACCCCCCTCAGTCGCCAGTCCGAACGTGAACCGGCTGTGTATCGCTCGGCAAACGAATACCGCTTCAAGCGCGCCCAGCGCTGCAGCTCCTGCCATTCGGCCTCGTAGTCGCGGTTGCCATCGGCGCGAACCCGTCGCTTTAGCGGAACCGTCGGTACGTTCACGAGATCGTAGACTTGATCGACCACCGCCTGCGGCTTGCGAATGAAGTCTTCGTAGCGAAAAATTTTGAAGTCATTCAAGTGCTCAATGTCGGCCAACAGCGTCTCGTGACAGGCCAGCCAGTGCAGCACGAGGTTACTCAACGGCGCGAGCGCCCATTTCCGCGTCGCCATGGCCACCGCGATCGGGTGCCGGACGAGAAAGACGAAACGTGACTGGGGAAAAAGCGCATTCAGGAAACGAGATTGGAGGAGATTGCGCGGCGTCTTTTCGGTATGAAGCGCCGCGTCCTTCTCCCAATAGCCGGACCATTCGCGAGCGATCTGGGCCGCATGGGCAGGCGTGGCGAGCGGCGAAGTCTCGGTCAGATGCGCCGCCGGGAAGAAACCGATTTGCCCAGGTCCCCCATAGGCATAGTCGTCGGGATAGACGGTCTGCAGGAACTGGCCCTCGTCTTCGGGAACATTGGTCGTCCGAAACCGATTGAGCGCGGGATGGTCGGTGATGCACTGATGCAAGAGGGTGGTCCCGCTGCGATGCAGACCGCCGATGAAAAGGAATTTCTGCGGGTTGTCGGGCCCGTCAGTCGTCATGCCGATCTCCCTGGGCCGAAGCGAACCGACCGACGCCGGAACCACCTGCGGGCGTGCGCCATCGCCGGGACGACGACCATCATTGCACGATAGAGTCGGTGCCGACCGGCGCCACCGCTTCGGTCGCACGTGTGGTCGGCGTGTACCAGAGCTGGCTGGGCACGTCGCTGCCGGCACGATAGAGATCCAATCCCAACCTCTCCAAAATTCCGAAGGCGCGCGTCTCGTCGGCAATATCGATGCGACGGCGCCACGACCCCAGCAGGGCCTGCGTGTCGCGGCGTCGGATCGCCGCCTGCCGCTCCGCGACACTGAGCCCCCGCACCGAGCGGGAGGCTTGGCCGATTACGGCCACCATGCGGGCGGCATCGGGCAGATCGAAGCTTTCGGCCAGGGCATGGAGCAACGCGTCGGCGTCCAGGACCATCGCCTCGTAGCTGACGAAGGACCAGTGTCGATAGCGCGGCAACCCTCGCACCAGCGGCAGGTTTTCGAGCCCCCATCCCAGCACTTGGCGGTCGAGTTCGTTACCACCTTTCCAGACGTCGTGAGCGAGCGCCACCTGCTCGTCGTCGAGATGCTCCTCGCAATATTCCTGGCTGCGAAAGAAGCCGGGCGCGCGCGAGTCCCAACCACCGACCGCTGCATTCAGATTCATCACCGACAACGATTGCGACAGAGGATGCCGCATCAGCGCCACTACGTGCCAGCCAAAGCGGCTCTTGAACCACTCTGTGAGATTGTGCGTGTTCGTCATTTTGAAAACCAAACGGTCGGTTCGCCATGAGAAATTTTTGCGCCAGAACTCCCATGGCTCAGCCACATGGATTCGGCCGACCGTAATGTTTTCAATGAATTCGCTTAGAATTCGCTCTTCTTGATCATCGAGATAAAATATCTGACCGCAGTCGCGAATGGGAATTTTTCGGACTTGATACGCTGAACCGCTGTAGACCGAGACTGGTTGGTCGATTGACTTCACCCTTGGATTGGCAGCGAGTCCCTGCATGAGCAGGGTCGAACCACTCCGGCGAGATCCGAAGATGCCGATGTTCGGCTTCGTGCCTTGCCGATGCCGGTTGGTTGCCAGCCAGACGAAATCGCGGGCGGCGAGCCGTAGGTGCAGGCGGAGGGAATCGACATTGCTGGGCATGTGGTGGCTCTGGCAAAATCGGTTGAGGGTCGGCGGCCTGCAAGCGGCACCGAGGCATCTAGACCGGCACCGACCCTAGACGTAAGCGAACTGTGTGAGTACCGGACCGAAGATCTCGTCGAGCGCGGCGATGGTCGCCGGCTGCAGACGCTCGCGGAACTGCCCACTGCGGCCCGCCCGAACCTTCATCGTCTTCCGCTCTTGTTGGGGGCGCTGGGGTGCGAGCGGTCCGAGCCGGGCACGTCGCGCGACGGACGGCTCCAACCCGCAAATCCGCTCGAGTTGGGTGAACCAGTTCTCGAAATCATCGACGAAATCTTCGAAACGAAGCACCCCGAGACAGGTCGGTCGCTGCGCCAGCCGGGCATAAGCGTCGAACATCTCCCGTAGGCGCTCGGCCTGTGCCAATGCGTAGCCATCGATGCCGAGGTCGGCGGCATGTTGTCGGCGCGCGCGGAACCGGTCCGTCTTGTCACCGGCGATGGGTTCCGGGTGAAAATACAGCCGGGAGTAGTAGTCGGACGTAACGATGTCACGCGGGTCCCGGATCGCCAGAATCTGGCGCGTACCGTCCAACAGCGCCTCGTTGCGAATGGGATTTCCGATCGCCGCAACGAAGACGCTCCACGGTTGGGTGACGATCGGATTGGCCGCGATGGTGGCTGGCTCCGTGTGTTCGAAATAGGGCGTGGTGCTGAAAAACGCATAACGATTCGGCCACACCGTCCGATAGTTGCGCTCCGCCAAGACCATGGCGAGAATCTTGGCAGTATTCTGCGATGCCGCTTTGTTGAGGGTCAGATGAATGATATTGGGCTGGGGAGTCGCCGGCGGCGCGAGACGTCCCTTGAGAAATCGATGCGTGACCGGCATGGCCAAAGGCACGAGCAGGTTGCCCACGGCTGGTGGCATGATTCGGCCGACGAGACGCTGTAACTTTGCTTTCATCATGCGTT
>RECO01000020.1 GCA_007694015.1 Geminicoccaceae bacterium | reverse complement strand
GGTTCGGCGTTGACACTCGTCGACGCACCGCCGAGCACAAACAACAAAAAAACCCCACGGGGGCTTTTGCCCCCCTGGTAAACCCCGGGCTGGCGCGAGCGGCCCCCGGGCGCGCCCGTGCGCCGATCGCTCCAGCTACTGTTCGAAGTGGCGGCGGCCGAGCCGCCGCTGGGGGTTCCGAAGGGGGCCAAAAGCCCCCTTCGCTTGCCTTTTTTCCTTCATGCGAACACCCCGGCGAGCGACCAGCTTGGTGGCGGCGTGTCGCCGTAGGTGCCTTCGCGGCGCACCCACCAGCGGCGGCCGTCTTCGAGGTCGAGGCGGTAGTAGTCGTGGCTGGGTGCATCCGGGCAGCGCCACCATTCGGGGGCGATGCGCTCGGGGCCTGCGGCGGCGGCCACGGGCAGGACTGCCGGGCCGAGGCACAGACGCAGGGGCGGGCCGTCGGGGAGTTCGGCGATGGCGGTGAGCCGAAGCGGCTCGTCGAGCAGCCGTAGGGGGCGGGGGCCGCGCTCCGGCCAAGCGGTGGCACCGGCTGCGCCTTCCACGGCTGGGACCAGGAGTTGGGCGCGTTCGGGGCGGTGGCTGTCTTGGGGTTGCAGGCGCTGGACGCGGGCCGGGCCCAGCCGCACCGAGAGGCGGTCGACCAACCGGGCCAGGGCTTCGGCCTCGCTACCGCCGCCGCCATTGCCGGGGAGGTCCACTTGGCGGGCGCGCAGCCGCTCGGTTTCGGTCGCGGCAAGCCGCAGGCATTCGATGCCGAAACCGACGTCGAGTGCGGCCAGATCCTCTTGGAACAGCCGGGCCAAGGCCGCCGCATCGCGGCTGGCGAGGGAGGTGCGCCGCTCCAGGCGGTGCACCGCACCATCGAGCCGCGCCAGCTCCAAAACCAGCCGCCGCACGCCCTCCTCGGCCTGCTCCAACTGACCGCAGAGGCGGGTGAGTGCTTCGGTCAAGGCTGCCTCGAGACCCTCGGTGGTGGCCAAGGGCTCGGCCCAGGCGAAGCGCACGGCGTAGCGCGCAGGGGCGGCAAAACCCGTGAAGGGTTGGCGCGTGCGACCCCTCACGAGGTGCAGCCGTTCGATCGGCAGGGCGCCGAAACGGGCCATCACCGGGGCCGCCGGGACGCGCTCCAGGTCGGCAATGGTGCGAAAGCCGAGGCGGGCAAGCCCCGCCACCATCGGCTCCGGCAGGCGCAATGCGGCGACCGGCAGCGCCAAGAGCGCTGCGGCTTGCAGCTTCGCCGGCAACACGCCGCCAGCGCCGAACCGCGCCCAGGCCCAGGCCGCGTGCGGGTTCGAGGCTGCGGCCACCCGGGCGGCGAAGCCGAAGGCGGCGAGCCGCTGCACGACGTCGGCGACCAGGGCGGTCTCGCCGCCGAACAGATGCGCGCAGCCGGTGACGTCGAGGATCACGCCGTCGTCGCCGTCGACCGCCGTCCAGGGCGTGTAGCGGCCGCACCAGAGCGTGAGCGCTTCGAGGGCTTCGCGGTCGCGCGCAGGCGCCGCATCGGCCAGCACCAGCGAGGGGCAGATCGCCCGGGCATCGGCGAGGCCCAAACCTGCCCGCAGCTTGGCGATGGCCGCCTCCGGGCTCAACGCGTAGAGCCTGGGGCCGCCGGCCGCTGGGTGCAGCAGGGCGAAGGGGGCGCCTCCGTGGGTCGGCTCACCCCGCCTGTTGGCGGCCAACCGCCAGCGGTCGATCGGCCAGGTCGGCAGCCAGATGGAAACGTAACGCCTGCTCATCGAACGCCACTTCGAAACGGGCCGGCACGGCGCCCTTCACGCGCCACAACTCGGCAGTCCAACGGGGGGGGGCTAGACTCGGCCTCGGAGGCGGCGCACGTGGGTCGCGCGCCCCGGACCACACACGCCAGCGGGTGGCCGCCGCACTCGGTTCGACGCCGATCTCGCGCGGCCGCAGCAACAGCCCGGCCCCACCGCCGGCTTCGGCCGCCAGCTGCAGCCGCCGGGTGCGGAAGAGGTCGACCTCGCTCACCTCACCCACGGCGGCTGTGATGGCCGGCGAACGCAGGGCTTCCTCCAAGACCCACAACACCTCGGTGTCGTCCTTGGCCTCGACCATGAGCAGCCTCGCCGGGTCGACCCCCAGCTGGCGGAGCCCCGGGGCGTAGAGCCGCCCTTCCGCGTGCAGCCGCCGGCGGTGCTGACACCAGAGCAGCGCCCCTTGCCGCGCGGCGGCGAACCGCGCCAGGAGGGCGGCGGTGAAGCCCGCAGCACCGCTGCCCGCCACCTCGTGCACGGCGCCGAAGCGCAAGCCGCCGCCGGGCAGTGCCGCATCCATCGAGGCGGCGCCCAAAGGCGCCACCGGCACCGCTTCCAGCCGCTCAGCACCACCGCCCAACCGCCCCAGCCGGCGCGCCAAGGCGTCGAGGGCGGCGTTGCGGGCAAGGTCCGTGGGCGGCGTCATGGCGATCAACACCTCGGCGCTGGCGCGTTCAATGTTCCTTATTTGTTCTAAACACCTTTTGATACGCGTCAAGAACGAAGAACGAACAAAGATCAGACCAGGAACGCCCGTTCAGGCACCTCACCCAACGTGGCGACGGCAACGCCGTCGCTCGGGGGGTCGTAGGGGGGCCAAAAGCCCCCCCTGCCCTTCCTTCTCCTACCTTACTGGGCGCCGATGGCGGCGAGGTTGTAGGGGAGGAGGTAGGCGATGAAGACGGCGGCGAAGATGGCGCTGGTGATGACGCCGCTGATCGAGGCGCCGAGCGCGTGGGGGAGGACGATGACACCAGGGCCGACGGACTTTTGCGCGACCTTGGCGACGGTGGGCACGCAGGAGACGCCGGCGATGCCGATGACCGGGTTGTATTTGCCGCCGTACCACCACCAGAGGACGTAGCCGCCGAGGATGCCGCCGATACCGGAGATGGTGAGCGCCAGGATGCCGAGGAGCAGGAGCTTCAAGACCACGGGGTCGAGGATGGTCGAGGCCTCGCACAACACGCCGAGCAGCAGGCCCAAGAAGAACGTGGCGCCGTAGAGCACCGTCGTCGAGAACAGCTCGATGTAGTAGGTGATGCCGCTTTCCCGGATGATCACGCCGAGAAACACCGAGATGATGATCGGCGAGGCCACCGGCAACAGCAGGCTCAAGAGCACGCAGGCGACGACGGCGAAGACCATCTTTTCGTTGGAGGTGATCTCGCGCTTTTTTTCGATCGGCATTTGGATGGCGCGGAGATGTTTGGGCACCATGGCCTTGACGAGATAGGGATAGCCGCCATAGGCGAGCCCCAGATAGAGGTAGGCCACGACGGTGATCGGCACGAACAGGTGCGGTGCGAGTTGCAGCGAGGCGAACAGCACCATCGGCCCGTCGGCGCCGCCGATGGTGGCGACCGCCGCGGCCTCGCCCGG
>RECO01000080.1 GCA_007694015.1 Geminicoccaceae bacterium | reverse complement strand
AGCGCCATCAAAGACCCCGCACCACAACTCCAACTCGAGTGACAGATGCGTGAAGACGTGCCGGACACGGCCCGGTTGGCGCTGCCAGGCGAGGTGCGCGGGGGCCAGGGCGAGGGCCGCCTCGGGCGAGGGTGGCGTGGCGCGCCAGGGCGTGCTCGGCAGCTCGATCATCGAGGCGAGCAGGCCCTGGGCCGGGCGCCGCCGGAACAAGACCGCGCCGTCGGCGCGCCTGAGGTGAAAGACGACCGCGAAGTGCTGCGGTCGGGCTTTTTTCGGCGCTTTGCGGGGTAGGCTCAGGGCTTCGCCGGCGGCTGCCGCTTGGCAATGCCGTCGCAGCGGACAGGTGAGGCAGCCCGGTGCCCGTGGCCGGCAGACGAGGGCGCCGAGTTCGATCATCGCCTGCACGGTGCAACCGGGCCGCTGCTGCGGCCGCAAGCCATGGGCAAGGCGACGCAGCTCGGCCCGCGCCCCGGGCAGCGGCGTGGTCACCCGAAACAGACGCGCGAGCACGCGCTCCACGTTGCCGTCGACGGCCAGCACCGGCTGGTCGAAGGCGATCGCCGCGATCGCGGCGGCGGTATAGGGGCCGACGCCGGGCAGGTTCTGCAGGCCCTCGACCGTGCGCGGCCAACGGCCAGCATGTTCGGTGACGAGGGCAAGGGCGCAGCCATGCAACCCGCGCGCCCGGCGGTAGTAGCCGAGCCCCTGCCAGGCGTGCAGCACGTCGTCGAGGGGCGCACGCGCCAAGTCCTCGACGGTCGGAAAACGGGCCATGAAGCCAGCGAACCGGCCGCGCACGGTGGCAACGGTCGTCTGCTGCAACATCACCTCGCTGACCAGGACCGCGTAGGCGTCGACCGGGGCTCCCGGTGCCGCCCGCCAGGGCAGGTCGCGCTTGGCCGCATCGTACCAAGCGAGCAGATCGTCGAACATCGCGTCGGTCTTGGAGGGGGGCGACGGCAATGACATATGACCTGCATGATCGAGGAGAACGACGCTCCATCGCCGCTAGCGCGCCCCGGCGCCCGGCGCAATGCACGCCGCACCACCGCGCGGCCGGAGAGCCAACGGATCGGCCGGCCCGTCGACGGCGGTGCCCTGGTCGGCCGCCTGCTGGACGCGCCGACCCGCCGGTTCGGCTTCGCCGACGCGCGGCTGGTGGCGGATTGGGCGAGCATCGTCGGCGACGAGGTGGCGGCGGTCTCGCAGCCGCTGAGGATCGATCGCCGCTCGCGCAAGCTCGTGCTGCGCGTGCGCCCCGCGGGGGCCTTGCTGTTGCAGCACCAGGAGCCGCAGTTGCTGGAGCGGATCAACACCCATTTCGGCATCGATCTCGTCTGGCGGCTGGAACTGGTCCAGGGCCCTTTGCCGCCGCGGGTCGCCCTGGCGGCGCCGCCCCCGCTCGCCGCCGAAGCCGAACGGGCGATCGCCCAGGCCGTCGTCGACATCGAGCCGCCCGCACTCCGCCGTGCCCTGGCCGACCTCGGCGCCGCCATCAAACGCCGCACGCCCCTGGCGTGAACCGTCCTTGCCCGCGGTGAGGGCGGTTTGCGCGCCGCCCCAAACGGTCTAAGAGCTGCCCAAGCCAGTTTGGAGGTCCGAACCTTGCCCACCCGTCGCCAGCTTCTCGCCGCCACCGCCAGCCTGCCGCTGGCCGCCACGATCGGTCCGCGGTCCGCTTGGGCGAGCTGGCCGATCAAGGTGCTGGGGGATCCTGCGGCGCCGATCGAAATCCGCGAGTTTTCCTCGCTGACCTGCCCGGCCTGCGCGCAGCTGCACGCCCAGAGCCTGCCGCCGATCAAGGCCGACTACATCGACAAGGGCCTGGCCAAGCTGGTGTTCCGTGATTTTCCCCTCGACCTGCGCGCCTGGCTCGCCTCGGTGGTCGCCCATTGTTCGGGGGAAGAGCTGTTCTTCCCGCTCTTGGACATGCTCTTTCGCGAGCAGCGGCGCTGGGTCGGCGCGCCGACCAATGCGGCTGCGCGGCAGCGGCTCGACGAGGGCGGGCTGCCCCGTTTGTGGCGCGAGGCGGGCCGCAGTCAGCAGGACGTCGACGCGTTGTTCTCGGTGGCGGGGACCATCAACACCCTGGTCGACATCGCCGCCCTCGCCGGTGTTCCGGCCGAGCAGACGACCCGCTGTCTCGCCGATTTCGAGCTGATGGACTGGGTCTTGGAAGGCTATCAGGAGGGCCGCGACGTGTTCGGGGTCGATGCCACGCCGACCTTGATCATCGACGGCACGCGCCACGTCGGGGTGCAGCCGGCGAGCCAGCTCGCGAGCCTGATCGACGCGGCCCTCGCCCGCCGCTGACCGCCCGCCTTGTACATCTCGCGCCTCCGGCTCGCCGGCTTCAAGTCCTTCGCCGATCCGACCGAGGTACGGATCGAGCCGGGGCTTACCGGCGTCGTCGGCCCCAATGGCTGCGGCAAGTCGAACATCGTCGATGCCATTCGCTGGGTGATGGGCGAAAGCTCGGCCCGGGGCTTGCGCGGCGGCGAGATGGAGGACGTGATCTTCGCCGGCTCGGACGCGCGGCCCGCCTTCGACTTCGCCGAGGTGGCGATGGTGTTGGACCCGCCGGCCGGCCTCGGCGCCGCGTCGGTCGAGGTCGTGCGCCGTCTCGGTCGGGGTGTTGGCTCCAATTTCCGCCTCAACGGGCGTGAAGCCCGCGCCCGCGACATAGCCCGGCTGTTGGCCGACGCCGCCGCCGGTGCGCGCAGTGCCGCCATCGTCGGCCAGGGGCAGATCGGGGCCTTGGTCGAAGCCCGGCCGCAGGAGCGGCAACGGCTCTTGGCCGATGCGGCCGGCATCGGCGGGCTGCAGAGCCGCCGCCGCGAAGCCGAACTACGGCTCGACGCGGCCACGGCCAATCTGCGCAGCCTCGCCGAGCGGCAGGAACTCTTGGCGCAGCAGGAGACCAAACTCACCAAGGAGGCGAGGGAAGCGGCGCGTTACCGCAAGCTGAACCAGCGCCACCGCGAAGTGCAGGTGCTCTTGCTGCTCGCCCGCGTGGTCGAGGCCGATCGCCGCCTCGACGGCGCCAAGGCTGCCGTCGAGAACGCGCGGCGGGTGTTGGCGACGGCCACGAGCCGGGCCGAAACGGCGGCCAGCGAGGCGGCGCTCGCCGCCGGGCAGCTGCCCGAACTGCGCGCCAGCGAGCAGCGTTTGGCCGCCGAGCGGGCGCGCTTGGAGGAGCGCTTGGCCGCCCGCCGCGCGGATGCCGACGCCGCCGCCATGGCCTTGGAACGGTGGCGGACGCGCAGCGAGGAACTGGCCAAGGATCTGGCCCGCGAGGAGGCGGCCCTGGCGGAAGCGGTGGCGGCGGTCGGGCGCTTGGAGACCGAGCGCCGCGCCGCACCGGGCCGCATCGCCGAACTCACGGCCTTGGCCGATGCGGCGCAGGCGGCGGCCGCCGCGGCCAGCCAGGCGGTGGTCGAGGCCGAGGCGGCGTGGCGTGCGGCCGTCGCCGAGGCCAGTCGGGCGCGCGAGACGGCGACGGCCCAGGGTGCCCAAGTCAGCCGGTTGGAGGCCGATCTGGAAGCGGCGGCGGCGGAGGCCCGAACGGTGGCTGAAGCGCTGGAGCGGGTCCGCGCGCAGAGCCAAGCCCCCGAGGCGGCGCGCGCCGACCTTGCCGCCAGCCTGGCCGAGGCCCGCGCCGCCGTCGCCGCCGGCGAGGCCTTGGTGCGCGCGGCCGAGACGGCGGCAACCACCGAAGCCGCGGCGCTGCGGACCCTCGAAACCGAGCGCCAAGCGGCGGCCACCGCGGCACTCACGACACGGCAGGTGTGGGAACGGCAGACCGAGCGGGCGCGGGATCTGGCGGACCAGCTGGCCAAGCTCGACCAGGATCAGGCCCGCTTGGCCGCGCGACGAGAGGCCGTCCTGGCCGAGCGGGCGGCAGCGGAGGCGAGCCTGGCCGCGCTCGACGCCACGCTGGAGAGCCGGGCGGCCGCGGCCGCCGACGGCCACGCGCAGGCGTGCGCCGCCCGCGACGCGGCGGAAGCCGCCTTGGCGGAGGCGCAGGCGGCGTTGGGCGAGGCGCAGCGGGCGAACGCGGCGGTGGCGTTGACCGTGGCGCGGCTGGAGGCGGAGGCCGCAGCCCTGGACGACGGCACCGAGGCGACGACGACAACCCCGGGCGGTCCGCCTGCCTTGCCTTTGGCCCCCGCCTTGCCTTTGGCTGAGGTGCCCGAGGCCCTCCACCAAGCCCTCGCCGCGGCCCTCGGCGACGATGCCCTGGCCCCGATCGACCCGAGTGCGTCGAGCCACTGGCAAGCCCAGACGGCAAGGCCCGCGACCGCACTGCCTGCAGCCGCCGAAGCCTTGGACCGGCTGGTGCCGACGCCGCCGGCGTTGGCGGCGCGCCTGTCCCAGATCGGTGTGGTCGCCGATGCGGCGACGGCGGCGCGGCTCCAGCCGGCGCTCGCACCCGGCCAGCGGCTGACCACGCGGGCGGGAGGTCTTTGGCGCTGGGACGGCTTCGTCCGGGCGCCGGGCGACGGGCTCGGCACCGACGAGGGCGCGCGTCTGGCCCGCCAGCTCAGGCTTGCGGCCGTCGGCGAAGCCCTCGGCCGCGCCCGCGCCGAGGCCGCGACGGCGGCGGCTCGAGAGGCTGCGATGGCCGCTTCGACCGCTGCCGCGAGCGCGGCCGCCGACACGGCCCGCGCTGCGCTGGCGGCCGCCGCGGCGGAGGAGCGGGACCTGCAAACCGCGCTCGAGCGGCAAGCGGTCGAGCGGGTCCGCGCGACGGAACTGGTCGCGCGGCTCTGCGCCGCTACGGCCGACCTCGACAGCGAATCGGCGGCCAACGCCGAACGCATCGCCGAGCTGGCGGCCGCCCGCGACGGGCTGGGCGATGCAGCGGCGCTGACCGCTGCTCGGGAGGCCGCCGGGGCGCACCTCGAAGCGGTCGAGGCCAACGCCCACGCCGCCGCCCGAGCCGAGGCCATGGCCCGCCAAGCGCTGGACGAGGCGCGGGCACGGCTGGAGACGGCGCGCGCGGCGCAAGGGGCGGCCGAAGCCGAGGCCAGTGCGGCCGCGGCAGCCGCACTGGCCGAAGCGCAGGCGGCGGCCGCCGAACTCGCCACGTTGGAGGAGCGGAGCCGGGCCCTATCGGCGCGGCTCGAGCGCGGCAATGCCAGCCTCGCCGAGGACCGTGGACACGCGGCGGCAGCGGCAGCCGCGGCCGAGGCCGCCGAACATGCCGCCGCCACGGCCGATCAGGCCCTGCAAGCGGCACGGGGCGCGCAAGCGGAGACCGCGCGCGAGGCGCTCGCCGCCAAGAACGCCCTGGAGCGGAGTGAAACCGCGCGGGCCGAGACCGAGACGGCCTTGGCCAGCTGGCGGCAGCGCCTGCAGGCCAGCCGCCGCGCCTTGGAGGAATTGGGCCAACGCCGCCAGAGCCTGGCGGCCGACCAGGCCGAACTCGGCGAGCCGCAGCGCTTGCAGGCGGCGGTCGAGGCCTTGATCGCAGAGGCAAGCGAGATCGAAGCCACGGCCGCCACCGCCGTGACGGCACGGCGCCAAGCCGAGGCGGCGGCGCAAGCCGCCGACGAGAGCTTGCGCGGCGCCGAGGTCGAGGCTGCCGCTGCCGCCGAGCGGCTCACGGCCGCCGAGGCCCGGCTGGAGACCGCCCATGCCGCCAGTGCCGCCGCCCACGACGCGGCGCGCGAGCGCTTGACCACGGCGGCGGCCGAACTCCTGGCCGACGACGAGGTGCGCCAGGAGGCCGAAGCCGCCGACGCCGACGCGCTGGAACACGAACTGGTGCGCCTCGAAGCCGCGCGCGAACGGCTCGGTGCGGTCAACCTCCGCGCCGATGGCGAACTGCAGACCCTGGCCGAGGAACTCGGCGTCCTCGGCCGCGAACACCAGGACTTGGAGCGCGCGGTCGATGAACTCCGCCGGGCCATCGGCGATCTCAACCGCGAGGGGCGCACCCGGATCCTGCAGGCCTTCAAGGACGTCGAGGCGCATTTCGGCACCATCTTCACCCGTCTCTTCGGCGGTGGTCGCGCCGAACTGGCGCTCGCCGAGGATCCCCATGACCCGCTCGGTGCCGGCCTCGACCTTTCCGCCAGTCCGCCGGGCAAACGGCTGCAGGCCTTGTCGTTGCTTTCGGGCGGCGAAAAGGCGTTGACCGCGACGGCCCTCATTTTCGCCTTCTTCCGCACGCAGCCGGCGCCGCTTTGCGTGCTCGACGAGGTCGACGCGCCCCTGGACGATGCCAATGTCGCGCGTTTGGGCGACCTCATGGCCGAGATCGCCGAGGCGACCGGCACCCGCTTCTTGGTGGTCACGCACCATCCCCTGACCATGGCGCGCATGCACCGTCTCTACGGCGTGACCATGGTCGAACGCGGGTTGTCGCGACTGGTTGCGGTCGAACTCGACCACGCCGTGGCGCTGCGCGATGCGAGCTAGGCGCCCTTGCTGCGCCGCCGTGCTTGACAGCGCGTCGAGCCGCCGACTAGGGTCCGGCCGCCTCGGACTGACTGGGGCGGAACGGCGATGAGTGGGCCTGATCCCGAGCGTTTCGACGCGTTCGATGCGCGACTGAAAAAGGCTCGCGAGCAGCGGCAGGAGGCACCCGAGCGGGGCGCGGTCGATCGCTCCGGCATGGGCACGGGCCTGCAGGCTGGGATCGACGTCGTGGCGGGTGTCATCGGCGGTCTCTTGATCGGCTGGGCTCTCGACCGCTGGCTCGGGACGTCGCCGGTTCTGCTCGTCGTCTTCCTCTTCCTCGGGGCGGCCGCGGGGACGCGCAACGCGTTTCGCACCCTGCAGCGGCTGATGGAGGAAGGGGACCGAAGGTAGGGCTCGCAGCCGGCGGTGGCTTGGTGAACAACCCGGTCGCGCCGCGGGTTGGGCGTGACGTGAACATGGCGTCGGGCTGGTGCCCACGTCCGTTGGGGCAAGTGGGTCGGCCCGAGGCCGGCGACGAACACGTGAAGGGTGCAAGGTGGCCAGTCCCCTCGACCAGTTCATCATCAAGCCGATCATCCCGATCGAAATCGCCGGGGCCGACCTTTCCTTCACCAACTCGGCGCTGTGGATGGCGATTTCCGTCGCCGCCATCTACACGCTCGTGATGCTGGGCACCCGCCAAGCCGCCTTGGTGCCGGGCCGGCTGCAATCGGTCGTCGAACTCAGTTACGAGTTCGTTGCTTCGATGATCCGCGACAATGCGGGCCGCGAAGGCATGAAGTACTTTCCGATCATCTTCAGCCTGTTCATGTTCATCCTGTTCGGCAACATGCTGGGCATGATCCCGGGCAGTTTCACGTTCACCAGCCACATCATCGTCACCTTCTTCATGGCGGCGTGCGTGTTCGTGACCGTGACGGTGATCGGCTTCATGAAGCACGGTCTGCACTTCCTCACCCTCTTCACCCCGCCAGGCGCGCCGAAGGCGATTTGGCCCCTGCTCGTGCCGGTCGAAATCCTCTCCTACTGCGTGCGGCCGATCAGCCTTTCCGTGCGTCTCTTCTGCAACATGCTCGCCGGGCTCACGATGATGAAGGTGTTTGCGACCTTCGCCGTAGCCCTCGGCATTTTCGGCTTCGCGCCGTTGTTGATCATCATCGCGCTCACCGGGCTGAAAATCCTGGTGGCGTTCCTGCAGGCGTACATCTTTACGGTGCTCACCTGCGTCTACCTGCACGACTCGCTGCATCTCCACTGAGCAGTCGGGCGACGCACGAACTCCACTTCAGCAAAACCGTTCCAACGAGAGGGCTATCATGGAACTCGACGCGGCCAAGATGATCGGTGCCGGCCTTGCCACCTTCGCGCTTTTCGGTGTCGGCCTCGGCATCGGCAACATCTTCTCGACGCTGATCTCGACGGTCGGCCGCAACCCGTCGGTCCAGCAGCGGGTTTTCCCCTATGCGATCATCGGCTTCGCGTTCGTGGAATCGATCGCGCTGTTCTCGCTCCTGATCGCCTTCCTCATTCTCTTCACCTGAGGTGCGGGGCCTTTCGGCGCTAGCGGCCGCGACGGTCCTCGGATCGAGCGCGGCCCTTGCCGCCACCGATGGCGGTGGCGGGATGCCGCAGCTCGATGGTTCGACGTTCCCGAGCCAGGTCCTCTGGCTCGTGGTCGCCTTCGGTGTGCTCACTTGGCTGATGGCCACCCGCGGTGTACCCCGCGTGGCCGACATCCTCGAGACCCGGCAGGATCGCATCGCCGCCGATCTCGACCGCGCGCAGGCACTGCGCACCGAGGCCGAAAAGGCGATGCAGGAACAGCAGGCCATGATCGCCGACGCGCAAGCCCGCGCGCGCACCGCCCTGCTCGTGGCGCAGGAAAAGAGTGCGGCCGAAGCCGCCCGGCGGGAGCGGGAACTGGAGGAATCGCTGCAGCACCAGCTCAAGGAAGCCGAGGCGCGGATCCAGGCGGCGCGCACCCAGGCGTTGAGTGAGTTGGAAGCGGTCGCCACCGAGGTCAGCCGCGCCGCGAGCGGCCACCTGCTGGGCCTGGACATCAGCGCCGAGGAGGCGGCTCAGGCGGTCGCATCGGCGCGTCAAGGAGCGCAGTAACGATGGCGGAAGATCTCGTCAAACTCGCCGGCCTTCTCATCTTTCTGGCGCTCATTTGGCGGCCGGCCTCGCGCTTTTTGCTCAACGGCCTTGACGCGCGCAGTGCGCGCATCAAGGACGAATTGGAGCAGGCGCATCGCTTGCGCGAAGAAGCGCAGTCGATGTTGGCGAAGTACCAGCGCGAGCTGCACGAGGGCGAAGCCCGCGCGCAGGCGATCCTGCGCCACGCCGAGGAAGAGGCGGCGCGGCAGGAACGGCTGATGCGGGAAAAGCTGGAGACGGCGATGCAGCGCCGGACCAAGCAGGCGATGGATCGGATCGCCACGGCCGAGGCGCGGGCGCTGCAGGATATCCGCGCGCAGGCGGCCATGCTGTCGGTGCGCGCGACCGAAAGCTTGTTGAAGACCCGGCTCGACGGCGAACAGGCCAAGGTCATGTTGCACCGCTCGCTCGACGAAGTTCGCAGCAGGCTTGCCTGACGACAGCCGCTGCCGGGGCGGGTTCGCGCGCGGCTTGGCGGCGACTGTTTCCCGTCTGGCAACGCTGTTGTGCCCGCCCCTTGCCTTTCGTCCCGCCCGCTCCGGCGCCATCTCCGAGCGACACGTTTTTCGGGTGTCCCCATGGTGGCGGCTCGAGGCAAAGGTGCGGGAGGCGGCGCGGGCGTTGGCGGTTTGACGGTCTCGCGCCTTGCGTGGGGTGGGCTTAGACTTGGAAGCCGCTGCGGTGCGGGTAGCCGCAGACGGTAGGAGCGACGAGGTGGCGAAAATGGCGCTACGTCACGCGCGGTTCGGCATTGGCCAAGTGGTCAAGCATCGAATCTACCCCTTCCGCGGGGTGGTGTTCGACGTCGATCCGCAATTCAACAATACCGAAGAATGGTACGAGGCGATTCCCGAGGACGTTCGCCCCCGCAAGGACCAGCCATTCTATCACCTCTTGGCCGAGAACGAGGAGACGACCTATGTGGCCTACGTCTCCGAGCAGAACCTGTTGCCCGACGAGAGCGGGCGGCCGGTTACGCATCCGCAACTCGAAGCCTTCTTCGTCGGTGTCGACGGCAACGTCTACCGTCCCAAGCCCCGTCCCGTTCACTGATCCCGATGACCGGCACAGCCGGTTATGGTTCGCGTGCGTGCCAAGTGGCGTGACCTGCCCGCGGCCCCGCCTCGCCGCCAAGGGCGGTGCGAAGCCATGGGCGGCGAGGCGAGGGCGCCATCCGGGCGAAGCTCGATGCACGCGGGAAACGTGCTAGCGGTGGCAGCAGGATGGCGTTGACCCGCCCGCCGGCCGCGACCCTCATCGTCGTCGCCGGCTGCTGCATCACCCTCGTCGCGTTCGGGATACGGGCCGCGTTCGGCCTGTTCTTGGAACCGATGACGGCGTTTCACGGCTGGAGCCGCGAGCACTTCGCGTTCGCCCTTGCCGTGCAGAACCTGTTGTGGGGTGCGGCCCAACCCGTGGCCGGCGCCATCGCCGATCGGCATGGTGCCCGGCCGGTCCTGGTCGCCGGCCTGTTGGTCTACGCGGTGGGCACGGCCCTGATGGCTTGGGCCGAAACCCCGCTCTGGCTGGTGCTTTCCGCGGGCCTGCTCATCGGCGTCGGCCAAGCCTTCGCCGCCTTTACCATCGTCTTGGCGGCCTTTGCGCGCTTGTTGCCGGCGGCGGATCGGTCGTGGGCCTTCGGCATGGCGACCGCCGCCGGCTCGCTCGGCCAATTCTTGCTGGTCCCCTTGGGCCAGGCGTTCATTCTCGCCTTCGGTTGGGCCGACGCGCTGTTGCTGTTGGCCCTGTGCCTCGTGCTGGTGCTGCCCTTGGCGTGGGTCTTGGGCAGAGGGAGGGCCAGTGCCGAGCCGAACGTGGTCACGGCGGCCCTGCCGATCGGCGCCGTGCTGTCGCACGCCCTCGGCCATCGCTCCTACCTCCTCCTCACCGTCGGCTTCTTCGTTTGCGGCTTTCACGTCGCCTTCATCGCCGTGCACCTCCCCGCCTTCTTGAGCGATCAGGGCTTTGCGCCGGGGCTCGGTGCTGCGGCGCTCGCCCTGATCGGGCTCTTCAACGTGATCGGCGCCTATGCGGCCGGGGTGATCGGCGCCACGCGCAGCAAGCGGTTGCTGCTCTGTTGGATCTACCTGGCGCGCTCGGTGGTGATCCTGGCGTTCGTCAGCTTGCCGATGTCGACCGTCTCGGTGGCGCTGTTCGCCGCCGCGATGGGGCTGTTGTGGCTCTCGACGGTGCCGCCCACCAGCGGGCTGGTCGCCTTGATGTTCGGGGTCCGCAACATGGCGATGCTGTTCGGCATCGTCTTCTTCAGCCACCAGATCGGCGCCTTCGTCGGGGTCTGGCTCGGTGGCTGGCTGTTCGATACGACCGGCAGCTACGATGTGGTCTGGTGGCTGGCCGTAGCCCTCGGTCTGTTCGCGGCCCTGGTGCACTGGCCGATCCGTGAGGCTTCGGCCGGCGAGCCCGTGGCAGTCGGCGCGGGGCGCGTCGGATGAGCCGGCACCGCGTGGCGCTCGGGCTCGTCTTCGCGGTCGCGCTCGCTTGGAGCGGCCTGATGGCCTGGACGCTCGGGCGGGCAGCACCCGCAAGCGCCAACCTCGTCGCCGTCTTTGCCCCCGGCACCTCCAGCGAAGCCGGGTTTCGCGCCATCCATCATGCCGACGCGACGCCCGTCCGCGGCACTTGGCTGGCATTCGCCTGGGTGGTCGAGGCCGGCGATGCGGCAGCCATCGCGCGACTGCGCGGGGCGGGGGCGCTTTGGGTGGCGCCAGCCGAGGCTTGGTGGCCGCTCATGCGGGGTGGATGCGGGTTCGACCCGGCATGGCCGTACCCTGCTAAAGGTGATTGATCGGCATCATGGATTTGCCGCGTTTTTCGTGCTTCGTTTCCCTTAGCCAGGTGTTCCGCAGAGAATGCCGCCAACAATAGGGGGCCTTGCGATGTTGACCTACGAAGACTGCGTCGGGCTGAGCGAACTCACGGCCGACGAGATCGACGCCATCGCCGAACACGAGCACATCCCCGCGATCGTGGCGGCGGAGATGGGCCGCTACCTCATGACCACCCAGGACGGCAGCACCGTCTTGAAGCGCATCATCCTCGACGACATCGAGGCCGCCCGCGAGCGCGGCGATTCGCTGCACGCTGCCTGCCTGCGCATGGTGCTGCGCGACTTCTGCAAGCGGTCACACATCAGCGTCGACTAACGCCAAGCCTGGGGGCACCGATGTCCTTCAAGACCATCGTCGTCCACGTCGACGTGGACCGGAGTCGCGACGAACGCTTGGCCCTGGGTGAGCGGCTGGTCGGCCGGAACCAGGGCCATCTGATCGGGCTGTATCCGGCCGAGCCGCCCTACCTGCCGCCGAGCCTCGGCGAACTCGCCGGCCCGGTCGAGGCGGAAATGATCGAAGCCCAGCGCCAGGCTTCCGACGCCCGCGCCGCCGAACTGCACGCCCTGTTCGAGACGCGTTTGAAGGATTCCGGCCTCTCCGTCGAATGGCGGACCGAGGAAGGCGACGCTGCCACCGTGCTCGCCCGCCACGGTCGCTACGCCGATCTCTTGATCGTCCCCCAGGGCGAGGAAGGCTCCGTCTTTCCCGACGCCAGTCTGGCCGAACGGGTCATTCTCGACGGCAGCTGTCCGGTGTTGATGGTGCCGCGCGACGGCACCTTCCCGAGTTTCGGCGACACCGTCCTGGTCGCCTGGAACGACAGCCGCGAAGCCGCCCGGGCGGTGCGCGCCGCCTTGCCCCTCCTGACCGCGGCGCAAAAGGTCGTGCTGTTGCAGGTCGATCCGGCCGATGGTTCGGATGCGCAGGTGATCGACAAGGCCACCCAATTGGCCCGTCACGGCGTCCGCGCCGAAGCGCATCACACGGTCTCGGCCGGCGTGCCGATCGGCGAGGTGCTGTTGTCGAGCATTGCCGACCACGATGCGACCGCCATGGTCATGGGCGCCTACGGGCACACCCGACTGCGCGAGTGGGTGCTGGGCGGTGCGACCCGCTCGATCCTCTCCAGCATGACCGTGCCCACCCTTTTGGCGAGCTGACGTGACCGACGCATCTTGGATTGGCCGCCTCGCGGCGGCGTTCGAACAGGACGGCCTCATCCCGCCACTCGACGACGAGATCATGGGCTCGGCGGAGACCTTGGCCGAGCGGGCCGCGGCGGTGCGGGCGGCCGTGCCTTGGCCGCTCGCCGGCTGGAAGATCGGCGCAACCGGCGCCGCTTCGCGCCGCGTCCTGCAAACCGACGCGCCGTTTTTCGGCCCGGTCTACGCGCCGCGTGTGCTCGCGAGCGGTGCCACGGTGGCCCTGCCCCCCGGATTTCTCGGCTTCGAGTGCGAATTCGCGCTCCGCTTGGGGGCAGCACTGCCGGCCAAGGCCGGCGGCTATGCGCCGGAGCACCTCCGCATCGCCATCGATGCCGTGGTCCTCGCCATCGAATTGGTCGCCACCCGCCAACAATTGGAGGGGATGGGCAACGCGCGCCGCGCGGCGATCGATTTCGGCTACAACCACAGCCTCGTGCTCGGACCCGCGTTGCAGCCACCGCCCGTGGACCGCTTGCCGGAAGCCCTGGTCGTGGCCCTCGTCGATGACGTCGAAGTCGGCCGCGGCCACGGGCGCGACGTCTTGGGCCATCCGCTCGAGGCCTTGGCTTGGCTCACCCGGCAAGGGATCGATCTGGCCGCGGGGCAAGTGATCAGCACCGGCACCTGCACGGGCATCGCGAAGCTCGGCCCCGGCGAGACGGCCACCGCCCGCTTCAGCGACGGCGATCGGCTCTGGGGCGAGGTCACGTTTCGCGCCCAGGCCTGAAGCGGCCGCCGCCGAACGCCTCCACCACCCGCACCGGCGCCGACGCTGTTGCCCGCGCCGCCTTGTTGTTCGTCACGAACGGCGCGTGTAGGTTCCGGCATCGCCGATTTCAGCGGGGAGTTCCCATGTCGCTCGACGAAGCCACGGTCGCGCGCATCGCACGGCTGGCGCGCATCGAGGTCGAAGCCGACCGCCTGCCGGGCCTGGCCCGAGAATTGTCCAACATCCTGGGCTGGATCGAGCAATTGGGCGAGGTCGACACCGACGAGGTCGAGCCGATGCGCAGCGTTATGCCGATCCCCTCGCGGCAGCGCGCCGACCGGGTGACCGACGGCGGCCGCCAGGAAGACGTGCTGTCGAACGCGCCAGCCGCCGAGGATGGCTGCTACCTCGTGCCGAAGGTGGTCGAGTGATGACGGACCTGTTGGCACTGTCCCTGGTCGAAGCCCGCGACGGCCTGAGGGCCAAGCAATTCAGCGCGGTCGAGCTGACCCAGGCCTATCTCGACGCGATGGCCCGGCACCGCAACTGGAACGCCTACATCACCGAGACGCCCGACAAGGCGCTGGCGATGGCCGAGGCCGCCGACGTCCGGCTGGCTGCCGGCAATCCGGGCCCGATGGAGGGCCTGCCCATCGGCATGAAGGACCTCTTCTGCACCGAGGGCGTGCGCACCACCGCCGCCTCGCACATCCTCGAAGGATTCCATCCGCCCTACGAGAGCACCGTCAGCAAGCGCTTGTGGGAAGCCGGTGCGGTCTGCCTCGGCAAGACCAACCTCGACGAGTTCGCCATGGGCTCGTCGAACATCACCTCCTACCACGGCGCCGTCACCAACCCCTGGACCAAGCCGGGCGGCAACGAAAAGCCTCTGGTGCCGGGCGGCAGTTCCGGCGGCTCGGCGGCGGCCATCGCCGGTCGCCTCTGCATCGCCGCGACCGGCACCGACACCGGCGGCTCGATCCGCCAGCCGGCCGCCTTCTCGGGCATTTGCGGCATCAAGCCCACCTACGGCCGCTGCTCGCGCTTCGGCATCGTCGCCTTCGCCTCGTCGCTGGATCAGGCCGGCGCCATGGCGCGCAAGGTGGGCGACTGTGCCGTGATGCTGGGGGCGATGGCCGGCTTCGATCCCCACGACAGCACCAGCGCCGACCGCCCCGTCCCCGACTTCGAGGCAGCCTGCCAGCGGTCGGTGAAGGGGCTGAAAATCGGCATCCCCAAGGAATACCGCCTCGACGGCATGAACGCCGCCGTCGAGGCCGCGTGGCAACAGGGCATTGCGTGGCTCGAGGCGGCGGGCGCCGAGATGGTCGACGTCAGCCTGCCGCACACCCGCTACGCCCTGCCGACCTACTACATCATCGCGCCCGCCGAAGCGTCGTCGAACCTCGCCCGCTACGACGGCATGCGCTACGGCCTCCGCGTGCCGGGCAAAAACCTCGTCGAAACCTACGAGCGCACCCGCGGCCAAGGCTTCGGTGCCGAGGTGCAACGCCGCATCCTCATCGGCACCTACGTGCTCTCGGCCGGTTACTACGATGCCTATTACCTGAAGGCGCAGAAGGTGCGCCGGCTCATCGCCGACGACTTCCACCAGGCGTTCCAAAAGGTCGACCTGATCTTGACACCGACCGCCCCCTCGGCCGCCTTCCGCGAGGGCGAAAAGATGGACGACCCGGTGGCGATGTACCTGAACGACGTCTTTACCGTGCCCTCGAGCTTGGCGGGCCTGCCCGCCATGAGCGTGCCCACCGGGCTCGACCGCCAGGGCCTGCCCTTGGGCCTGCAGCTCATCGGCCGGCCGTGGGACGAGGAAACCGTGCTGGCGGGGTCGGCGGCCTTGGAGAAAGCCGCTGGCTTCGACGTCACGCCTTACGGGCTGGAGGGCTGAGCGATGGCCGAAGCCTATACCATCGAGGGCAACACCGGCACCTGGGAGGTCGTCTGCGGCCTCGAGGTGCACGCCCAGGTCACCTCCCGATCCAAGCTCTTTTCGGGTGCTGCCACCGCCTATGGTGCCCTGCCCAACACCCAGGTCTCGCCGGTCGATGCCGGCATGCCGGGCATGTTGCCGGTGGTGAACGCCTATTGCGTCGATCAGGCGGTCAAGACCGGCCTCGGCCTCAAGGCCCAGATCAACAAGGTCTCGGTGTTCGAGCGCAAGAACTACTTCTACCCGGACCTGCCGCAAGGCTACCAGATCAGCCAGTACCAGCACCCGATCGTCGGCCAGGGCGAACTCCTGATCGACTTTCCCGACGGCTCGACCAAGGCCATCGGCATCACCCGCCTGCACCTCGAACAGGACGCCGGCAAGTCGCTGCACGAGGCGAGCGCCGGCGCCAGCCTGATCGACCTCAACCGCTCGGGCGTGGCCTTGATGGAAATCGTCTCCGAGCCCGACATCCGCTCGCCCGACGAAGCCGTCCTCTACATGCGCAAGCTGCGCTCGATCCTCCGCTATCTGGGCACCTGCGACGGCAACATGGAGGAAGGCTCGCTCCGCTGCGACGCCAACGTCTCGGTGCGCAAGGTCGGCGAGACCGGCTTTCGCACGCGCTGCGAGATCAAGAACGTCAACTCCATGCGCTTCGTTGCCCGCGCCATCGAATACGAGGCCAAGCGGCAGATCGAAC
>RECO01000137.1 GCA_007694015.1 Geminicoccaceae bacterium | reverse complement strand
CCGGTGCATTGCAAGTCGATCTCGGCGCAGGAGACCCGGGCGCTGCTGACGGCACTCGAGCTGTTGCAGGCGAAGCGGCACGACGTGGAGATGAGCCTCAGGGGCGTGTTGCTTGGGTTCGGGCTGAAGGTCAGCCCGACCACGCCCAGGACGTTCGCGAGCCGCGTGCGGGAGTTGGTCGAAGGGCATCCGACGCTGGTGACGGTGGCCGAGGCGTTGCTGTCGGCGCGGACCGAGCTGCTGGCCCGGTTCAAGGAGTTGGAGAAGCAACTCGTGCAGATCGGCCGCGCCGACGAGTGCGTGCGGCGGCTGACCACCGTTCCCGGCTGCCACCCCACGCCGCCACGCGGCGTGGGGATCCCAGGATCGGCAAGCTGGTGGCGCTGACCTTCGTGGCGGCGATCTGTGATCCGGCACGGTTCCGCGCGTCGCGGCAGTTGGGGGCCTATCTCGGCCTGACGCCGAAGCGCTACCAATCGGGCGAGACCGACGTCAGCGGCCGGATCTCCAAGATCGGCGATCATGAGGTCCGGACGATGCTCTACGAAGCGGCCAACGTCATGCTGACGCGGCCGGTGAAGGGCTCGGCCCTGAAGGACTGGGCGCTGGCGGTCGCCAAGCGGGCGGCTCCGCGCAAGGCCAAGGTGGCGCTGGCCCGCAAGCTGGCGGTGCTCCTGCACGCCATGTTGGTCAAGGTCACCGATTTCCAGCATCGGCGCCAGCCCGTGGCAGCGATGGCTTAGAAGGAGGAGCGCTTTCGAGGTTCCGGGCAGGGCCGACCATCACCCTGCTCGGCACGTGGTCCCCCACCTCGTTTTCTTGGGTCGGGACGCGGGATCGGCCCAGGCCGTTGATTCGGGAGCAGCGTCGACGACGACTGCGCGTCCCTAGATTGGCCGGGCGATCTCGATTGGACACCATCAGGCAGCGGCCCAGCGCCGACTGCGGACAGAAGCCCGAGCCCGACGACCGGATCGACCACGCAGGGATTGACACCCAGAGGCCCGTTACAGAAGCCTGGATCATTCGGTGCGCCGCCGTTGGATCGGGAATCGTGGTGGCGCGGCATGCGCGAAGAGGTCACGAGCGGCGAGCCCCAACACCTCGTCGCACCGCCCCGAGATGAGGGACCGCACCCATGACGAACCAGTTCCTGTTCCGCTCCGGCCGCAGGGTGCAGGCCGCCCGGCTCGAGGTACCGGGTCCGGTTCGCGGCCGCGCGACGAGCCAAGGCCTACCACGCTTTCTGCGCCCGGCGGCGGAGGCCGCCGACCATGCGGGCGCCGCCGAGCAGGAGGCGCGTCAGCTGGCCACGACCGGCGGAGTTGCCACCCGCTCGCCCACAGCGACAACGCTCGGCCGCGCCGGCGCCGCGGCGGTTGCCGACGCACCCGGCGGCGGCACGGCATTGCCGGCGGCCAGCCGGATGCGTTGGGAACAGCGGCTGGGACACGCATTCGACCAGGTGCGGGTTCATCCCGAAAGCGCGATTGCGAGCGCGTTCGGCGCCAACGCCCTCACCTTCGCCAACCAGATCCACGTCGCGCCGGGGCGGTTTCAGCCGGCAACCCCGCACGGCGATCGGCTGCAGGGCCACGAACTGGCACACGTCGCACAGCAGGCCCGCCCGGGCGCCCCGGCGACGGCGCAGTTCGACCTCGTCGAAGACGAACGCGACGAGGAAGCCCGAGCCGATACTGATGGCCCCCTCTCGGACACTGCCGACGATGCATTCCCTGCCCTGATCACAGGGGAGATCAGCCATCCGGTCGGTCGGCTGCGTGGGGGCATGCGTGGGAACATCGACCAGGACGTGCACGTCATTCGGTTCTTGCTGAATACATTCATCATCGGGCAACGTCTGACGCGTTCCTTGCCGCTGTTCATGAGCGGTCCCGTAAGCCCCGCGATGATCGGGGTGATCGAGGACTTCCAGAGACGCTTCGTGGGCATGCAAAACCCGGACGGAAGGGTGGACCCCGGTGGCGCGACGCTGGCGAAGCTCAACGGCTCGGTATTCCAACCCGCCCCTTGTATCGTGCAGGGCAAGTTCGCAATCTGCGGCCGTTGCAAAGCCCAAGAAAAACGCGTTCTTGGTGGCGAGCCGCAGGAGTTCAAACCCATCCCCCAAGAGTTGTTGTACCGTAGGGGCTCGAAGATACAGCTGTTGTTACCCGCTGCTGCGGACGCTTACGAAAAGATGGTGCGGGCGGCGCGCGGCGCCGGGATAGGCGATCCCTTCCTTCGCCTCATGTCCGGGCATCGCCGTTACGTAGATCAAGGAGGCCTGTGGCGTGAGCGCCTGCTCGCCCTTTTCCGCAAGCAGTGCCACGACCAGCGCCCGTGTATCGCAGCGGCAATCGATGCGACCACCACAGCCCTTCAGGGTGAACCGATGCCGCACGCGCGAAATGCATGGTACGCTCGTTTTGTCAAAGAACTGAATGACCGCGATTGCCTGCCTTCGGGTGCTTCGTGTAAACTATCCGAACTCATCAGTGATTTGCGGAAGGGGACGGCGCCGCCCGGCAGAAGTCCACATCATACGGGCCGGGCCATCGACATCTACGTCGGCAACCTCCGGGGCCGTCGGGAGACCCAACTGAGCCCCGACAACGTCGCCGTGCAGCGCCGCACCGACGCCTATCGCTGGCTGGTCTGCAATGCGCATCGGTTCGGCTTTTTTCCCTACAATGCGGAGCCGTGGCACTGGGAATACAACCCTTGAGAACGAGCGCTACGTGGTATGTCGACGAACCGCGGACCCGTGGCGTGAAACGCGTTCCACCCCGCACTGCGACCAACCGTCATCGCGGATGGGCCCGTACCGCCGCATGCAACCGGTCGGCGATGGCGAGGGCATCGACGCGGAGCGGGGTCTGGCTTGGCCCTGCGCGGACCGCCCCACTTGCGGCGGAGGTTCCGGCGCTGCGTCCCTCGTGCGCCGGCCAGTAGGAACTCGCCACGGCAGGAGAGCTTCCCCTCACCGACGTGCTGTGCTCCGCGCCCGGGCGGCGGTGACACCCTCATCCGCCCCCCCCCGGCCGCCGAAGGAGATGCTGCCGCGCGCCGTGCGGGTCGGCCAGCGCCGCCGCCAGCGAGCCGACGCCGAGGGGCCGGACGAGCGAGGGCGAACCGCTGCGACACCATCCGCGATCTCGCTGCCGACCATGTGCGCAGTGCCCGGCAATTCACCCTCTCGGTAGCGAACCCTCCGGTCAGGACGCTACGTTGCATCCAATCCTTATCTAGAGCGTTTCCCGGTTAGGTAGCGCACGGGCCATCCCTCACCCCCGCCCGGCCACCCATGGTATCGTACACTCGTGGGTGGTCGGCCACCCCAAGCTGCAAAGCAGCTTGGGGACCCCGGCGGGCGGGGGTGAGGGATG
>RECO01000039.1 GCA_007694015.1 Geminicoccaceae bacterium | reverse complement strand
GCCAACCCGTCAACCGCCGAAACCCGCCCAGCCTGAGGGTTCTAGAGAGGCAGTATTTGTTTTGATCTCGTCAAGATAGGGATACCGTGCCGATGCGCAACGACGACTTCGAGCTGCTCCTGGGGATGGTCGGTGGCCTTCGGGTTGAGCAGAAACAGCGCCTGCAGGCGACGCTGGCGGCCGGCGAGGAGGAAGCGGCCGTGGTCGAGCTGTTGGAAGTCTGCCTCGGGATGGCGCCGGCCTGCCCGCATTGCAGCGCCACCGGCGCGCGTCCCTGGGGGGGGGACTCCCCACCCGCCGCCGGCTTGGGCCCGCTGCCCTGGACCGGCAGCGGACCGGCGCCGGGGCGGCGGACCAAGGGCGGCGGCGGGGGCTCGCTTAGAACGTGTAGCGCAGGATCGCGGCGAGGCTGCCTTGGCCTGGGACCTGGTCGCGGCGCACGCCGAGGACGCGCGCACCGTTGAGGAAGGCGCGGGCGGCGATTTCGTCGACCACGCCGTAGTGCCCGGCGGAAGCCTTGGGGGCGAAGGTGACCCTTCCTTCGTCGTCGACCGTGCCCGGCACCACCTCGTCGATGTCGACGACGAGCTTGGCCACCGCGCCGAAGGTGGCAGCACGGGCGGCTTGGGCGATGTCGGTGGTGGTGCGCTGCTGGCCTTGGCGCTGCTCGAACAGGGCGTGGATCTCGGCCAGTTCGTCGTCCAGGAGCTGGGTGAGGATCGGCCGGGCGGCGGCCGCCAATTCGCTGTCGCGCCACTCCTCGGGGTTGGTGGTGATGGCGGCGGCGGTCAGGTGCGGATAGGACTGCACTTGGCGGTAGATCGAAAGCAAGGGCTCGGTCGCGGCCAGGATCAACGGCACGTCACGCCCGCCCAGGAGGTCGCGCAGGGCCGTGTCGACCTTGCGGGCATATTGGGTGAGGCGCACCTTCTTGCCCTCGGAGCCCTGGATGCGGCCGCTCGGCGAGCGGCTCTTCAACGAGGCCTTGCGGGCGGCACTGGCGGCGTCCTTCGGCATGTCCGCCACCTTCACCTCGAAGGGGGCGAGGTCCATCGCCACCTCCAAGACGCGCACGCCATCCTCGCTCAGCGCCAAAACGAAGCCCGCCTGCGGCACCGCGGCCATGCAGGTCAGCGGCTTGACGTGGAAGCGGTCGCCCACCTCGGTGATCGGGCCGACGGCGCGCGGCAGCCGGAAGGTCCGAACGCTTTCGGCCGTGGCGAGCACCGCCAGGCCATTGGCCTGCAACTCCCAGAATTCGTCATCGTCGACCAGGTCGAACAACAGCTCCTCGATCGGCCAGACCGCTCGCTTGTCGTGGTCGCCAAGCTGCCCCAGCGCCTCGCTCACCTGGTTCTTCAGGGCGATGCGGTATGCCTCGGCCTCCTGCGTCAGGGGCGAGGTCGGCAGATAGAGCGACACGCAGATCGGGGCACGAACCTGGTAGAGGGCTTCGAGGTCGGCGCGTGAGGGGATGTCGACGTGCAGCATGATACCTGGCTTCGAGATGGAAACGGGCCGCATCTTGTGCGGCAAGGGTACGGTTTCGGCTATCCGCTTTTCGTCAAGGACGTGGCGGAGCCTTGCGCCCCGCTCATGCAGCGCTTAGCCCGGACGCCGACCGCACGTCGCCGAGGATCGAGCACCGCATGACGTCGAGCCAGCTTGCCGACTTCGCACCGTTGAGCGAGGCGGAACAGCGTCTCCTCGCCGGTCTGCAAAGCGCCACGTTCGAGCGCCTGGGCGACGGCCAGCGGCCGGAGGCGGCCACGACCGAGCGGCGCGTGCGGGCAGATTTGCTGCGCTTTCTCCTCCTCGGCCAGGGCGATGCCCCCCGCCTGCACGAAAAGGGCCTGCGGGTGGCCGGCGCTTGGATCACGGGCCCCTTGGACCTCGAGGGCTGCCGCATCGGCTGCGACATCGGCCTCGTCGATTGCCATTTCGAGGCGCGTCTCAACCTCCGTGGCGCGCGGATCGATGCGATCTTCCTCGACGGCGCCGTACTGCCGGGCCTGACCGCCGACCGGCTGGAGGCGCGCGGCGGGGTGTATCTGCGCGGCAGCCGCGTCGAGGGCAGCGTGGTCCTGCCCGGCGCGCGTTTGGGCGGCGAACTGGTGCTCGATGGCGCCGCGGTCGAGGTGCTCGAAGGGGTCGCGGTCGACGCCGACCGGCTGGAGGTGGCCGGCGGCGTGTTGCTCAGGGGCGCGACCATCAAGGGTACCGTGCGGATCGCAGGCGCGCGGATCGGCGCCGACCTCGATGCCACCGGTGCGGTGATGGAGCGCCCCAAGGCGCCGGTGTTGTGGGCCGAAGGCTTGACCACCCGCGGCGACGTCCTCCTGCGGCTGGGCCGCATCAACGGCCAGGTGTCGTTGGTGGGCGCGCGGATCGGCGGCGACGTCGATCTCGGCGGCGGTCGCTTCGAGTTCGTGGGCGATGTCGCCTTGAAGCTGGAGCGTGCCGTCGTCGAGGGCGCATTCTTCCTCCGCCAGGGGGCCAAGATCGAGGGCGCGCTCGCCCTCACCGACAGCCAACTCGGCGCCATCGTCGACGATCCCACGAGCTGGCCGGGGCCGGGCGAGCTGTTGTTGAACCGCTGCCGTTACGGCGCCTTCATCGACGCCCCGACCGATGCCCGCCGCCGGCTCGACTGGCTCGCCCGCCAGGACCCGGCGCGCTGGGGGCAGGACTTCTGGCCGCAGCCCTACGAACAGCTGGCCAGCGTGCTCGGCGAACTCGGCCATGACGAGGACGTCACCCGCGTCCTGATCGAGAAGGAGCGGTTGCAGCGGCGGGCGCGGCGGGTCCGTGCCCGGAATGGGCCGACGCGCGGCCTGCTCTGGCTCAAGGACGCCGTGATCGGCGGCACGGTGCGCTACGGCCGGCAGCCGCTGGTGGCGTTCGTCTGGCTCATCGGCATCTGGCTGCTCGGCTCGGCCGTGCTGATGGTGGCCTATGCCGAAGCCGCCATGCGGCCGAACGTGCCGGTGGTCCTGCGCGCGCCGGAGTGGGTCTTGTGCGAGGTGCCCCGCACCGCCGAGCGTGCGCTGCCCTCCCTCGGCCAAGCCCGGCGCGGTCTGGCGCGGCCCGGCGAAAGCCAGCTCGCCTGCTACCTGCGCCAGCCCGAAGCGGCGGCATATCCCGCGTTCAACCCGTGGATGCTGTCGCTCGAAGCGCTGTTGCCGGCCTTGGAGCTGAAGCAGGAGGCGCATTGGGCGGCCGACACCCGCCATGCGGCGGGCCATGCCGCCCGCGCCTATCTCTACGCCCACACCATCGCCGGCTGGGCCTTGAGCCTGTTGGCCGTCGCCGGCTTCTCCGGCATCGTCAAGTCGCGCTGATGCGTAACCCTCCGGTGAAGGCCGTCTTGCGGAGCTGAGGTCGGTCTTGGAGGCTGAG
>RECO01000237.1 GCA_007694015.1 Geminicoccaceae bacterium | reverse complement strand
AGGCGATCGACCATCCCCAGGAGCAGGTCGAACTCGTCGTTGCGCATCAGCACGTTCCCTCCAGTTCGAGGAGAACATAGAAAGAACAACAGCCAATGGGAACACAGCCAAAAAAACGAGTCTACAAAACGAACTGTCCTCTCGGCCTTTCGTTGCCGAACAGTGGTTTAGGCTGTAGACAACCCGGATTATGACAAGTTGGCCGCCGGCATCGCAAGCCAGCTCCGCCGTCGGCGGACGGCCCTTGTCGCGCCAAGGCGGGCAGGAGCGCGCCTCTCTGCGCTCCTGGACCGACTTCGGCGCGATGATCTGATTCGTCAGCCGGCGCGGTGGAAAATCTGGCGCTGGCGGAGTTGACCCAGGAGGTCTTCGACGCTGCCGACGATGCTTTGCGTCGATCGGTTGACCTGATCGACGTCATTGCGAACCTTGCTCGCAATGCCATCGACCGTGTGGGTTTCGCCGGCAACGGCTTGAATGCCCTTCACCACCTCGCGATTGCCGGTTTCGGCATCAGCCAGATATTGGCGCATTTCGCCGGCAGCGTCGTTTTGCTCGCTCAACGACTTGCTGACCGCGTCGATCGAGTCGAACACGCGGCGGCTCGCACCTTGGATGTTCTCGATCTGGTGGGTGACACGATCGGTCGCCTGCGCGGTTTGCTGCGCCAGCGTTTGCACCTCCTGGGCGACCACGGCAAAGCCGCGCCCGGCTTCGCCGGCACGCGCCGCTTCGATCGTGGCGTTGAGGGCCAAAAGGTTGGTCCGCCGCGCAATGTCGGAGATCAGGCCGACGATTTCGCCGATCTCCTCGGCGTGCGCCGACAATTTGCGGATGAGGCCAACGGCCGTTGCCTTGGCCGCCTCGCTGCCGTCGTCGCTCCGGCCGAGTTGCTTGCCGATCTGGTCGATCGCGGCGAACAGCGAGGTGACCCGGGCGGACACGCTCGCGAAGTTCACGAGCGCCTCTTCGGAGGCGGCCGCGACCGTGGTCGAAGTGGAGCCGGTTCGGCCGGCGGCTTCGTTGAGCTTGTCGACGGAGGTGTGCATCGACTTGACGTAGCCGAGGGTGCTGTCGCCCGCCGTCTTCACGTCGGCCTCGATCCGGTTGGCGAGGCTGCGCAACTCGTTCTGCAAGGCGTCTTCGGAGGCCTGCAGATAGACGGAGATCACCCGCTCGACATCGAACAGCACCATCTTGGCGAGCGCATCGGCTGTAACGGCGCGGGCTTTCGCGCCCTGCCAACGACCGGCGATCGAGGCCTGCATCAACTCGCCGAGGACGAAGGCGTAGCTCGCCAGATACCAGTCGGGTGCCAGCCCGATGCGATGGTGCGCTTCGCCGATGGCGCGGGCGCGGGCGGCGTAGGCCTCGTCGAAGCGAGCATCCAGGAGGCAGTGCCAATGCTCGGTCTGCACCTTCTTCAGATGCGCGATGCCGCGCGATCCCTGCAGGTGCGCAGCTAGCGCGGGCGTGGCCAGCACCTTGGCGTAGAAGCGGTCCAAGATGCCGGGAATGGCACGCTCGATGCGCGGGCGGACCTTCTGCAGGTGCACCCGGACGGCATCATCCAGGCCGATGAACGCGGCAAGCAGGTAACGGTTGTCGGCGCGGGCGGCAGCGGCGGACGGGCGCATCGGCGAGTGATCCTCTGAGCTGGCACGTGCGCTCGAGGATGCGCGACGATCGTTAATGATTGCCGCCGCCCCACCACCGACTTTGGTCGCAGGCCCGAGCCCTACACCCACCAGGACGCGGGCCTTCAGTAGACGTCCTGGCCGCCGTTGACGGGGATTTCGGCGCCCGTGATGTAGGAGCTTTGCGGGCTGCACAGATAATGGATCACGGCTGCCACCTCCTCGGGCGAGCCGAGCCGCTTCATCGGGATGCGCTCGACCAGTTTTTCGGTGCCGGGCGACAGGATGGCCGTGTTGATTTCGCCGGGGCAGACCGCGTTGACGCGAATGGCGAGGTGCGCGAGGTCGGCGGCGAGTTCGCGCGTCAGCCCCATCAAGGCGGTCTTGGAGGTGCTGTAGGCCGAGCCGGCGAACGGGTGCACGCGATGGCCGGCGATCGAGGTGATGTTGACGATGGCGCCTTCGCCGCGGGCCAGCGACTTGGCGAGCGCACGCGAGAAATAGACGGCGGCGAAGAGGTTGATGGCGAACACGTCATCCCAGACCCCAAGGTCGCCGTCGAGACAGCCGAGCCTCGCACCACCCGGCCCCTTGGGCGAATAGCCCGCGTTGTTCACCAAGGCGTGCAACGGCTCGCCGTTGAGGATCCGGTTCAGTTCGGCCGCGGCGTAGCCCAGGTTCTCGCGCTTGCGCAGGTCGGCGGTGATGTGCTGGTGCTCCTCGCGCACCGGGCAGCCCTCGGGCACCTCGTCGCGCGAACAGGTGATCGCCCGCCAGCCCTGGTTGACGAAATATTTCGCGGTGGCGTGCCCGATGCCACGGCTGGCGCCGGTGATGAACACCGTCTTCATGTCCGTTCCTCCGCCGGCTGTCGGACCAGCGCGGGACCGACGACGGCGGATTCTACGCGGCGATCCCCAAAGCGCAATTGCCCAAGCGGCTCAGACGGCCGGCTTTGCCTCCTCGCCGACGCCGTGCGCCAGGGACGCTTCCAGGAAGGTGTCGAGGTCGCCGTCCAGGACCGCTTGCGCGTTGCCGGTTTCCACCCCCGTCCGCAGGTCCTTCACCATCTTGTAGGGATGCAGGACGTACGAGCGGATTTGATGGCCCCAGCCGATGTCGGTCTTGGTCGCCTCGGTGGCTGCCGCCGCTTCACGGCGCTTTTGCAACTCCAGTTCGTACAGCTTCGCCCGCAGCATGTTCATCGCGGTGGCGCGGTTCTTGTGCTGCGAGCGGTCGTTTTGACACTGGACGACGATGCCGGTGGGGTTGTGGGTGATGCGCACCGCGCTGTCGGTCCGGTTGACGTGCTGACCGCCGGCACCGGAGGCGCGGTAGGTGTCGATGCGCAAATCCTTGTCGTCGATCTCGACTTCGATGCTGTCGTCGATCACCGGTGTGACGAACACGCTGGCAAAACTCGTCTGCCGCCGCGCCTGGCTGTCGAAGGGCGAGATCCGCACCAGCCGATGCACGCCGTTCTCGGTCTTGAGCCAGCCATAGGCGTTCGCGCCGGCAATCTTGAGCGTGACCGACTTCAGCCCGGCTTCTTCGCCCGCGGTTTCCTCGATCCATTCGAACTTGTAGCCGTGCGCCTCGGCCCAGCGGGTGTACATCCGGAGCAGCATTTCGGCCCAATCCTGGCTCTCGGTGCCGCCGGCGCCGGCGTTGATCTCCAAGAACGCATCGAGCGGATCGGTCTCGCCGCCGAGCAGGCTCTCCAGCTGCAGCCGTCTTGCGGTCTCGGCCAACGCGGCAAGGTCGCGCTCGGCTTCGGCGAAGGCCTCGTCGTCCCCCTCGACTTCGGCCAAGGCGGCCAGCTCGGCGGTGTCCGCCAAGGTCTGCTCCAGCGCCCGCTGCCGCTCGATCGCCGCCTGCAACTGCTGGCGTTCGCGCATCAAGCCTTGCGCGCGCTCGGCGTCGTTCCAGAGATTGGGGTCTTCGGTGAGGGCGTTCAGTTCGTCGAGACGGCGTAGCGCTTCGTCCCAGTCAAAGACGCCTCCGGAGAAGGGTGGCCGTCTGCTCGATTTCCTGCACCTTGGCGTCGAACTCTGCACCCATCGTCGATCTCCTCGGACACGCACCCTTCGGTCGGGGGGAGGTGCCGCTGTTGACCGCTTTGGTCAAGCCATGAAGTCGAACTGGCGCTGGGCTGTCCGTCTCTCGCGGTTCCCATGCGGTCGGGGGATCGCCGCCGGAGAGGCCGCGTGCCATTGCGCGGCGCCGCTGTATGCGCGCGTCGGTCGGGGCGGTTGCTGCGAGGTGGTTCCGAACGCAGCTCCGCAATGACGGCCCGCGTGCCGGACCGCTCTTGGGTCGTGCCTCGGGCACCGAGCGAAACCCGGTTTTCGGTGGTACGCGGCGATTGGGATGCGTGGCATCTTCCCGCCTTCCCGCTGTCGCGCTCGAGGCGTGCCGCATGCGGGCGCTCGCCGCGCTTTCGACACGTTGCAGCAAGCGATAAGCGACGACGGTGAGCTTGGCGTTTCGAGGCTGACGCATGACCTACCGCGCCCCCACCGGCGACCTCGCCTTCCAACTCCGCCACGTCGCGGGCTTCGCGGGCGTGGCTGCCCTGCCCGGCTTCGACGACGGGCTGGACGAGCTGGTGGAACCCGTCCTCGACGAGGCGGCCAAGCTCGCCGAAGACAAGCTGGCCCCCTTGAACGCGGTCGGCGACCGGCTCGGCGCCACGCTCCAGGACGGCGTCGTCACCATGGCGCCGGGCTTCGCCGAAGCGTTCGATGCCTTCGTCGATGGCGGCTGGAAGGCTTTGCCCTTCCCGGTCGAGCACGGCGGCCAGAACCTGCCCTGGAGCCTCGCCTTCGCCGTGGCGGAACTCTGGCATTCGGCCAACCTCGCCTTCGGCAACTGCCCCTTGTTGACGCAAGGGGCCATCGAGGCGCTGGTCCACCACGGCACGCCCGCGCAACGGCAACGCTATCTGCACCCGCTCTGCGCCGGCCGCTGGACCGCCACCATGTGCCTGACCGAGCCCCAGGCGGGCTCCGATCTCGGCGCCATCCAGACCAAGGCCGTCGCTGCGGGCGACGCCTATCGGCTCACCGGCACCAAGATCTACATCACCTATGGCGAGCACGACCTCGCCGACAACATCCTCCACCTGGTGCTGGCCCGCCTGGAAGGAGCACCCCCGGGCCCGAAGGGCGTTTCGCTCTTCCTCGTGCCGAAATGGCGCCTGGACGCGAAAGGCCACCTCGGGGAGCGCAACCACGTCCACTGCCTGGGCCTCGAGCACAAGCTCGGCATCAAGGCGGGCCCGACCTGCACCTTGCGCTTCGGCGACGATGCCACGGGCGAAGGCGCCTGGGCGGAGCTGGTGGGCCAGCCCCACGACGGGCTCCGCTGCATGTTCACCATGATGAACAACGCCCGTCTCAGCGTCGGGCTGCAGGGCCTCGCCATCGCCGAGCGCGCCTGCCAGCAAGCCCTCGCCTACGCCCGGCAGCGGGTCCAAGGCCAGCGCCACGGCCAGCCCACCGCCCTCATCGGCCATGCCGACGTGCGCCGCATGCTGATGACCATGCAGAGCCAAATCCTCGCCATGCGGGGGCTCGTGCTGACGGCGGCGGCCGCCATCGACCATGCAGCCCGCCATCCCGACGCGCTGGTGCGCCGCCGCATGGCCGGCCGGGTCGAACTGCTCACCCCCATCGTCAAGGCCTGGTGCACCGACCTCGGCGTCGAACTCGCCTCGCTCGCCATCCAGGTCCACGGTGGCATCGGTTACATCGAGGAAACCGGTGCTGCCCAGCACCTGAGGGATGCGCGCATCGCCCCCATCTACGAGGGCACCAACGGCATCCAGGCGCTCGATCTCGTCGGCCGCAAGATGCGCCTGGACCAGGGCGAGTTGCCCTGGCAGCTGTTCGAGGAACTGCGCCACGAACTGCGCGAGCTGGAAGTCGAAGGCGCCCACGACCTGGTCCGTGGCCTGCGCCCCGCCCTGGCCAATGCCGAGGCCGCCACCCGTTGGATCCAAGGCCAGCACGGCCACGACGACGATGCCGTCAGCGCCGGCGCTGCACCCTATTTGCGGTTGATGGGTCAGTTGCTCGGCGGTTTCGTCCTGGTGCGCGGCCTGCGCGCCGCCGAGCGCCTGCACCGCCCGGACCTGCCGTGGCGCCGGGCGGCCGCTCGGTTCTACACCGAACAACTGCTGCCGCCGGCGAGCGCCCTCTTGCCTGCGATCATCGCCGGCTCGACGGTGTTGGACCCGAGCCTGTTCGACGCCTGAGGCTCCGAGCAGGCCTGACGATGGCCCGGACGTAACGCCTTCGACTGCATTCGATCGACGCCGGCCGTCCACGGGCCATCCGCCCGCTGCCGCCGAGCACCTCGCCCGATGCCAGTTAAACCGCCTGCATTGCGACAGTTGGCGGCGTTGATCGGTGATGGACAGCCGCGCGACCAACGTCTACTCGTAACCCACCCGTCATGAGAACGGGCGATAATTTCCTATCAGGGAGTCCACCTCATGCAAGGTCGCACACTCGCCTTGTTCCTCCTGGGATCGACGGCGCTCGCCGTCGCGGCACTGCCCGCTTCGGCCGAGGTCCGGGTGACGCTCGAGCCGTTCGTGTCGGGCGTCAATTCACCGCTGGCGATGAAACAACCCGCGGGCGACGACCGCCTGTTCGTCGTCGAGCAGGACGGCCGCGTGCGCATCATCGAAGACGGTCAGCTGCTGCCGGAGCCCTTCATCGACGTCCGCGGCCGCATGGTCGACCTCATGTCGGACTTCGACGAGCGCGGTCTGCTCGACATCGCCTTCCACCCCGACTTCGCCGATAACGGTATCTTCTACCTGGCCTATAGCCGGCCTCTGGACCCGCAAGGCGACCTCGGCAAGCAACTCTGGTGGAGCCACACCAACGTCGTTTCCGAGTTCCGCGTCGACGCCGACGACCCGTACCGGGCCGACCTCAACTACGAGCGCGTGCTGAGCAGCATCGACTGGCCGCAGTTCAACCACAACGGCCACTGGATCGACGTCGGCCCCGACGGCATGCTCTACATCTCGGTCGGCGACGGCGGCTACGCCAATGACTGGGGCATCGGCCACAACGTCATGATCGGCAACGGTCAGGACATGACGACCGTGCTCGGCAAGATGATCCGCCTCGACCTCGACGGCAACGTGCCGGACGACAACCCCTTCGGCGGCCGCTTCGACGTCCTGCCCGAAATCTACGCCTCGGGCCTGCGCAACGCGTGGCGCTGCTCCTTCGACATGGGCGGCAACCATCGCCTGTTCTGCGCCGACGTCGGCCAGAACTCGTTCGAGGAGGTCAACATCATCGAGGCCGGCGCCAATTACGGCTGGCGGGTGATGGAGGGCAACCACTGCTTCGACTACACCGCCCCGAACGACCACCCCGACACCTGCGACACCACCGGCCTGACCATGCCGATCCTCGAATACGAGAACTGCTCGGCACGGACCGACTGCCTCGGCATCTCGGTGACCGGCGGTTTCGTCTATCGCGGTGAACACGAAGCCTGGGACGGCAAGTACATCTTCGGCGACTGGAGCAAGTCGTTCGCCACCATGGACGGCCAGCTCTTCATCGGCACCGAGCACGAGGACGGCACCTGGAGCATGGAGGTGGCCACCGTCACCAACATGGACACCATCCCCTACGTCCTCGCCTTCGCCCAAGACGCCCAGGGCGAGGTCTACGCGCTCACCTCGGTGACCACCGGCCCGACCGGCCGCATGGACACGATCTACAAGATCGTGCCGGCCGAGTAAGCCGAACGATCCACCGGCGGACGACGAGGGCGGTCCCGGCTCGACCGGGACCGCTCGCCGTTCGACCCCGGACTTAGTGGAGGGGCCCCACCTTGCGCCGTTCGTCCTACGTCCTCGCCGTCTTTTTCGCCTGCGGCCTCGCCGGCACGGCACTCGCGGCCGAAATTCCCGAAATGACCGAGGCCATGCTCAACGACCCCGACCGCATCGAAAACGGTCGGGTGCTGTGGGAAGAGCAGTGCCGGCACTGCCACGGCCGCGCCGCCTATCCCGGCAAGGCGCCACGCCTCACCCCGCGCCGCTACGCTGCCGACTTCGTCTACCACCGCATCACCTACGGCTTCCGCGGCATGCCCGGCTGGATCGACATCTACGACCAGCACGAGCGCATCGACATGGTGGCCTACATCCTGAGCGGCCGTTTCTCGCCCTGAGACAGGCGAAAGTGCCAGGGGGCTTTTGGCCCCCTGGACCCCCGACCGCCGGCTCCAGCCGGCGGAGTTGGCGGGGAGACTAGGAAATTGTTCTTATTCTATGTAGTATGTGCGTCGTTCGTCGGGGTCGTCGTCGCGGCTTGGAATCCCGTGAGACCAAACGAACCCAGATCGGCGTTTTACCCTTGTTTATCAATGCTTTGCAGGCATATTGCAGTGCCGCATCGTGCAACTTTGGTGGGAGGCTTTTCAGCCCTCAGCGCACCGCCAGGGCCGCGGTGCGGCGCCGCTGGACCAGGACCACCACACCCCAAAGCAGGGCCGGCGCCGCGGCGCTGGCCAAGAGCACCAGCCAGGGGGTGGCAGCACCCAAATGGCCGACGGTGGCAAAGATGAAGCCGAGCGGCACCGCCCCGCAAGCCAAGGCAGCCGTGAAGACGGCAAAACGCATCCGCGCCAAGCCGGCGAGGCAGGCGACGGTTTCCGGCATCACCGGCAGCCAGCGCGAGAGCGCCACCAGCCAGCCGCCCTGGTGTCGGAACAAGGTCTCCGCAGCCTGGACACCGTCGGCCCCGGCAATGAAGCGAAACGCGCGTTGGCCGAAGGCTCGGCAAAGGCCGTAGCCGAACAGGCCCGAAAGGATCGAGCCGAGGGCAGCGACGGTGCCGCCGACCAGCGGACCGTACACGATGCCGAGGGCCGCCATGACCGAGGTGCCGGGGATCGGCAGCAGCAGATCGGCGACGAGCAGGCCGATGCCGGCCGCCCACGCCCAAGCACCCTGCCCGCGCAGCCACTCGGTCGTGCCCTCGATCGAGAACGCCGCCTCGAAGCCATCGCCCCAAACGAGGAACGGCAGAACGACCAAAAGGCCGAGCCCGAAGGCGACCAGTGCCAGGCGGGCGGCCCCCCTCATTCGCCCCGCCCTACTCGATGGTGAGGCTGCGGCGCCGCTGCTCGCCCGGCACCTCGATCCGCGGCTCCCGGCCACCGCGCAGGATCGAATTGCCCTCGAAGAGCGTGCGCTGGTCGACTGCCGGCGGGTTCAGCCAGTCCGCCTCCTGCATCTGCCCGCTCTGGCCATAGGCGGTCAGCGCGTTCAAATAGCAGGCGCGATGCACGGCCTCCTCCGGCACGCCCCGCTCCAAGGCCAGCTTGGCCGTTTTCGGCACGCCCAGACTGTCGCTGATGCCCCAATCGCAGGCGCTGTCGACGATGATCCGCTCGGCACCGTACCGCTTCAGGATCTCGACCATGCGGGCATTGCCCATCTTGGTCGACGGGTAGATCGAAAAGCCGGCCCAAAACCCGCGCTGCAGCACCTCGCCCACGGTTTCCTCGTTGTTGTGGTCGATGACCACCTTGGACGGGTCGATGCCGTGCTCCTCGCAGACGTCCATCGACCGCGTGGTGCCCCGCTTCTTGTCACGGTGGGGGGTATGCACCATCACCGGCAGGTCGAGTTCCTTGGCGAGCTCCAACTGCAGGCGGAAATACTTGTCCTCCAGCTTGGTCTGCTCGTCATAGCCGATCTCGCCGATGGCGACCACGCCCTCCTTCAAGGCGAAGCGCGGCAGGATCTCCATCACCCCTTCGGCCAGTTCCTCGTCGTTGGCCTCCTTCGAGTTCAGCCCCACCGTGCAGTAATGGCGGATGCCGAACTGCCCGGCGCGAAACCGCTCCCAACCCACGATCGAGGCCAGATAGTCGATATAGGTGCCGACATAGGTGCGCGGCTGGCCGACCCAGAAGGCGGGCTCGATCACCGCGACCACGCCGGCCGCCGCCATCGCCTCGTAGTCGTCGGTGGTGCGCGAGATCATGTGCGCGTGCGGATCGATGAACATCATGCGGCCGGCTCCTGGAGCGAAAGACGGTCCCAACGCAGATCGCCCGCGGCGATCGCCGCCTCGAGGTCCGGGGCCTGGTGCAAGAGGCGCCTCGCCTCGGGTGCTGGGCTGGCGGCGAGCGCCAAGGCGGCCCCCTCGCGCTCGACCGGCGGGCCATCGAGCGCCCGCGCGAGGTCGGCCAACGCCTCGCCGTCGACGGCGAAGGGGCCGACGCAGCGCCAAAGCTCGGGCGTCACAGGCCGCCCCGCCGCCCAGCGCTCGTGGGCATAGTCGCGCATGATCCGCGCCAGTTCGGCGTTGGCCCGCTGATCGAGCCCGACGATCGGATCGAGCCGGCTGCCGACGAACAGCGCCTTCAGCACCATGTGGTTCCAGCGGTGGTCGTCGAACACGTCGCGCGGGAAGGGATTGTGGTGGGCGATGGCTTCGAACACCGCGCGCATGTTGGAGCGCAGGCCCTCGCCCGCCTCCGCCTCCAGGCTTTCCCGTTCCGGATAGAGCGGCAGGCCGCGATAGAGTGCGATCAGCTCGCGGGCATCGGCGGTGCGGCGCAGCTGCTTGAAGGTCTGGGCGAAGGGCCGCCCCTCGGAGCGGAAGGCCAAGAGAGCCAGGACACGCGCGGCCCCGTCCAGGCTCCAGCCCGAAGGGTTCCACCCGTCCGACGCCGCTTGGGCCGCCGCCAGATCGTCCGGCTGGAGTTCGAGATCGTCCTTGGCCAGCCGGCGCGGGATCAGCCCCAGGACGATGTAGAGGTCGCGCTCGCCGGCCTCGCCCGCGAGCGCATCCAACCGCTCTTCGAGCCAGGTCCAAGCCTCGGGTGCAGCCTGAAGCTGGACCCAGCCGCGCAAGAGATCGACCGGCCTCGCGCGCATCGGCACCTCCCTGGGGTGGTTTCTGTTTCTTTCATCCGATGCTAACCGAGGCTAGGTGTGCCCGCCACCCGAAAGCACCGGACTTCTGCCATGCAGCCTACCCTCGTGCTCCTCGTCGTCGGGCTGGCCCCGCGTCTGGTCGGACCGCACACGCCGAACCTGGCGAAACTCGCGGCGCGCGGCGGGCTCAGGCCCCTGCGCACGGTCACACCCGCCGTCACCTGCACCGTCCAGTCGACGCTGGTGACGGGCCTCATGCCGAGCGGCCACGGGGCGGTCGCCAATGGCTGGTATTTCCGCGACTCGGCCGAAGTGCTGCTGTGGCGCCAGTCCAACCGGCTGATTGCTGGCGAAAAGATCTGGGACGCCGCGAAGAAGCTCGACCCGGACTTCACCTGCGCCAAGATGTTCTGGTGGTACAACATGTATTCCACCGCCGACATCAGCGCGACGCCACGGCCGATGTACCCGGCCGACGGCCGCAAGATCCCCGACCACTACACGCAGCCCTCGAGCCTGCGCGACGAGCTGAACGCGAAGCTCGGCACCTTTCCCCTGTTCAAATTCTGGGGCCCCTTGGCCGACATCAGCTCCAGTGCGTGGATCAAGGACGCGACCCTGCACGTCATGCGCACCCGGCGGCCGACCTTGACGCTCTGCTACCTGCCGCACCTCGACTACGACCTGCAACGGCTCGGCCCGGACGTCGCCCACCCGACCCTGCAACGGGCCTTGCGCGAGGTCGACCAGCTTTGCGGCGAGTTGATCGAGGAAGCCGAGCGGGAGGGCCGCCACGTCCTGGTCGTTTCCGAATACGGCATCACGCCTGCGACCGACGCGATCCACATCAACCGCGCGCTGCGCGACGCTGGCCACATCGCGGTGCGCGAGGAGATGGGGCGGGAGCTGTTGGACGCCGGCGCCTCGCCTGCCTTCGCGCTTGCCGACCACCAGATCGCCCACGTCTACGTGCAGGACCCGTCGCGTCTCCAGGCGGTGCGCGCCTTGCTGGAGGGTCTCGACGGCGTCGAGGCGGTGTGGGGCGAGGACGAAAAGCGCGCCCATGGCCTCGACCATCCGCGCTCGGGCGAGTTGGTGGCCATCAGCCGGGCGGATCGCTGGTTCAGCTACTACTACTGGCAAGACGACGCCCGCGCCCCCGACTTCGCCCGCACCGTCGATATCCACAGAAAGCCCGGCTACGATCCGGTGGAACTGTTCTTCGACCCGGCCTTGCGCCTGCCCAAGCTCGCCGCCGGCTGGCGCCTGGCGCTGCGCAAACTCGGCCAGCGCCGCCTGCTCGACGTGATCTCGCTCGAGGACACGAAGCTCGTGAAGGGGACCCACGGCCGCCTTACCGAAGCCCCCGAGGACGGCCCCTTGGTGATCGGCAGCGCTCCCGAGTTGCTGCCCGAAGGCGAGATCGCCGCCACCGCGTTCAAGCCCTTGGTGCTCGACCACCTGTTCGGGCCGAAGCCCAGTTGACGCGGCGGGCGAAATTGCCGAACGGTCATCCGATGGGAGCCCTCGCCGGCTCCGCAGGGAGGTAGAACGCATGAACAAGACGTGGCGGCCGGCCGCAGTGACGGTGCTGGCCTGGTGCTGCTTGACGAGCAGTGCCGTGGCTTCGGACGAGTTGCCGAGGCGCGAGCCCATCGAATTGCCACCCGCGGCCGAAGCCATCTTCCGGGCGCAGATGCTGACGCACATCGTCAGTCTGGACGCCATCCTGACCGCCCTCGCCGCCGGCAACTACGCGGCAGCGGCGGCGGTGGTCGACGGCGGCATGGGGATCGCCCGCGGCGGCGGCATCGACCTCAGCGGGCGCACCGAAGCCGACGGCGCCCCCGGTCCGGGCCTCGGCTACGGCCAATACATGCCCACCGGCTTCCTCGAACGCGGCGAGCGCTTCCACGAGGCCGCCAACGATTTCGCCAACCTCGCCCGCAGCCTGCCCACCGCCCCCTCGGCCGACGACTACCGCACGGTCCTCGGTGCATTGGCCGACGTCACCGCCCAATGCGCCGCCTGCCACGACTCCTATCGCGTCCGCTGAGACCGTCCCACGACAGGACGAGAGGGCGTCCGGCTTGCGACTAGGCCGCAGCGGAAGTCGCTGTCGTGGGGCGTCCATGCAGCGCGGCCCTGGCCCGGGCTGATCTGGCCCGCGCCCGGGACGTGGCCTGGAGGCCGGACGCGAAGGCGCGGCGGTAGCGAGCAGGCCGAGCCGAGCGACCCATTTCGCCGACCCAGACCGCCGCCACCCTTGCGCCAGGCCCGCCAGCGCGGCGTGGCGCGGGTCGGCCGCGGCCGTGCCAGGAGCGACGCCGGAGCCAGTCTGGTCGACGCCTGGCGCACGCTGAACGTTACGCCGCCCTTGGCGTAGCAGACGCCGGGACGCCGGCACCCAGCCGCTCGTGGCGCAACGCCGCCAGGAGTGAGCCCGGCCGCGACCTTCGGGTGTTTCAACCCCCCGCAGCGAATGCTACCTCGTCACTGAACCCCCGAGACACAGCTCCTTGGAGATCGGTCGATGCTCGAGGCCATGAGCCTGGCGATCCTGATCGGCGCCGGGCTCATCACGGTCAGCGTGTTCACGAGCGTCGCGGCGTTCCGCATCGGCGCGCCATTGCTGCTCGTGTTCCTCGGCATCGGGCTCTTGGCCGGCGAGGACGGTCCGGGTGGGATCCCGTTCGACGACGCCCCGACCGCCTACTTCGTCGGCTCCCTGGCGCTCGCCATCATCCTGTTCGACAGCGGCTTTCACACCCGCATCGGGACCATTCGAGCGGCTGCCGGCCCGGCCGTGGTGCTGGCCACGCTCGGCGTGCTGCTGACCGCCCTGTTCGTCGGTGCCGCTGCGCACGTCATCATGGGCATCGGCTGGCTCGAGGGGTTCCTCTTGGGTGCCATCGTCGGCTCCACCGATGCGGCCGCCGTGTTCTTTCTCCTGCGGGTGGGCGGCATCACCATCCGCGAGCGGGTCCGGTCCACCTTGGAAGTGGAATCCGGCAGCAACGACCCGATGGCGATCTTCCTCACGGTCGCCGTCCTGGAGCTGATCGTCGACGGCGCCTCCTTGGAAGCGCTGACCTGGGGCCTCGGCCAGGCCTTCGTCGAGCAGATGGGCATCGGTCTCCTCGCCGGTGTCGTCGGCGGTTTCTCGATCGTCCTGATCGTCAACCGGTTGAACCTGGAACAGGGCCTCTACCCGATCGTGGTCATGAGCCTGGCACTGTGCCTGTTCAGCGCCACGCTCAAGCTCGGCGGCAGCGGCTTCCTTGCGGCCTATGTCGCGGGCCTGGTTGCCGGCAACCGCCGCTTGCGGGCGGCGGCGCAATTGCGGCGCTTTCAAAACGGCATGACCTGGCTCTGCCAGATCGGCATGTTCCTCATCTTGGGGCTGCTCGCCACGCCGTCGCAGTTTCCGGCGATCGCACCCGAGGCGATCGGCGTGGCCCTGTTTTTGATCCTCCTCGGCCGGCCGCTGGCGGTCTGGCTTTGCCTGTTGCCGTTCGGCTTTTCGCGCCACGAGACCGCGTTCATCGCCTATGTCGGCCTGCGCGGTGCGGTCTCGATCCTGTTGGCGATCTTTCCGATCCTGGCCGGCCTCGGCCTCGCCCAGACCTTCTTCGACACCGCCTTCATCATCGTGCTGGTCTCGCTGTTGGTCCAAGGCTGGGGCATCCGCCCGCTCGCCCGCTGGCTCGGCCTGATCGTGCCGCCACGGGTCGGGCCGGTCGATCGGATCGAGCTGGAACTGCCGGGGCGCGGCAACCACGAGCTGGTGGCCTATCGGGTCGTGGCCGACTGCCCGGTCCTCAAAGGTGCCCGCATTCCGCGCTGGGCGCGCCCGTCGCTGATCGTCCGCGGCGGCCAGTCGATGGGGTTGCACAAGGCAGGTCGCATGCAGGCCAACGACCTCGTCTTCATCTTCATCGCACCGGAGCGCGTGCGCCTGCTCGACCGCCTGTTCGCCAGCCCGAAGGAACTGGAGAGCAGCGACCAGGAGTTCTACGGCACCTTCGCCCTGCAGCCGAGCGCCGCCATGGGCGACGTCGCCCACGCCTATGGCTTCGAAGCCAAGCCCGGCGACGAGAATACGCCCCTGGCCGAGGTGTTGCAGCGCGAGCTTGGCGGCCAGGTCGAAGTCGGCGATCGCGTCTTCTACGTGCGCGTCGAGTTCATCGTCCGCCGCATCGAGGGGGACGTGATCGCCGAGGTGGGTCTGGCGATCGAGCCGGGCCCGGCGGAACTGCCGATCTTCCCGACCTGGCGCGATCTGCGGGCGACGCTGCGCCGCCTGTTGCGGTTGCGCCCGCAGAAGTCGAAAAGGAAGGGAACGCCGCCCTTGGCCGAGACGTACGAGCGGGCGCGCAAGGCCACGGCGGCGGAAGTCGACGACACGGGGCCGCAGCGGCTACCGACCGTCGGCCGCGGCAGCGACGAACCCTGAGGGCTGCACGTTGCGCAGGCTTCAGCCTTCTCCCCGGTTCGCCTAATCTGCGCGCCGCAACTCAGGAGATCGCCATGCACCGCATCCTTGCCGCCAGCGATCTGTCGCCGCGGGGCGACCATGCGGTGGCCCGGGGTGCGGAGCTGGCCCGTCGCTTCGGCGCCGAACTGGTGCTCTTGCACGTGGTGGACGACGAGTTGCCAAAAGCCGCCCGCCAAAGCCAGATCGGCGAGGCGAAGGACGTGCTGCAGGCGCAGGCCGAGCCGGAACCCAACGCGCGGGTGCGGATCGAAACTGGGCTCGACTTCCAGGTCATCGCCCAGGTGGCGGCCGCCGAAGCTGCCGATCTGGTGGTGGTGGGCCCCCATCGCCGCAGCCTCTTGCGTGACCTCTTCATCGGCACCACGGTCGAGCGCCTGGTCCGGGCCGCCGCCTTCCCCGTCATGGTTGCGCGCAATGCGGCAGCGGCACCCTATGGCCGTGTCATCGCCGCGGTCGATCTGGTCGAGGAGGCCCGTGACGTCCTGCGGCTGGCGGCGAAGCTCGCCACGTCAAAGCCGCTCCAGCTGGTCCACGTGCTGATCGATCCGGTCGCGGTGCAGCTCAGCACCTTCGGCGTGAGCCCCGAGGCCAAATCGCACCACCAAAAGGACGTCGAGTTGAAGGCCAAGGAAATCCTCGGCCGCCTCGCCCGCGAGTGCGGGGTCGAGGGCGTGGTCCCCCAGGTGCTGCATGGCGGTCCCGTGGTGACCCAGCTCGCCGCGGCGGCCAAGGAACTCAAAGCCGATCTGGTCGTCATGGGCACCAGCGCGCAGAGCCGCAGCGCCCTCGAGCGGTGGCTCCTGGCGAGCCAAGCCGAGCAGGCGCTGATCGAGGCCGACATCGACGTCCTCTGCCTGCCACTCGGCACCACCACCCGGATCGCCGACGCCCCTCGCGTCCCTTAGAGCGTTTCCCAGTTAGGTAGCGCACGAGCCTGCCCTCACCCCCGCCCGACCACCCACGAGTGTACGATGCCATGGGTGGCCGGGCGGGGGTGAGGG
>RECO01000085.1 GCA_007694015.1 Geminicoccaceae bacterium | reverse complement strand
AACCGCCGGGCCTGCCGGAACTCGATTGTTTGGAAGCCCTCTTCAACCGCCACCGCTACCCGCTGCATCGCCACGACACCTATGTCGTCGCGGTGATCGAAGCGGGTTGCGAGGCGATGCTCGCCCGCGGCCAACGCTGGCGCGCCACCTCCGGCCAGATCGTGCTCTCGAACCCGGACGAGCTGCACGACGGCGCGCCGGACGGCCCCGCCTTCGGCTATCGGGTGTTCTACCCGAGCGAGGCTCAGTTGTGCCGCCTGGGCGCCGAGCTCGTCGACGACCCCGGCCGTTGCCTCGCCGCCCCCGGCTTCGAACGCCCCGTGATCGACGATCCGGCCTTGGCCAAACGACTGCTCGGCCTGCACCGGACACTGGAGCGAGCGAGCGACCCGTTGCAGCGCGAAACCGCCCTGGCTGCGAGATTCGCACCCCTGTTGCAGCGCCACGGCCGGCTGCGGCTGCCGCATCCGGGCGAAGCCCGCAAGGAGCCGCGGCGGATCGCCACCGTCACCGCATGGATGCGGGACGAGTTGGACCGGGCCTTTTCGCTCGACGAGCTGGCCCAGGCGGCGGGCCTCAGCCGGTTCCATTTCCTGCGGGTGTTTCGCGCGGCCACAGGCCAAACCCCGCACGCGTGGTTGATCAACCAGCGCGTGAACCGCGCCCGCATGCTCTTGAAGGGCGGTGCTCGGCCCGCCGAGGTGGCGGCGGCCTTGGGCTTCGCCGACCAGGCGCACCTGACCCGGCTGTTCAAGCGCATCGTCGGCGTGACGCCCGGCGCCTACGCCCGCACCTTCCGCGGCTGAGGCGGTAGGTGGCGGCTCGGCCCCGCTCAGCTCGAAGGGGCGACGGCCAGCCGGAAGCCCTCGTCCTGCCAGCCGGTGATCCCGCCGAGCATCAGCTTCACCGGCCGCCCGAGCCGCGCGAGGCAGAGGCCCGCCTTGTCGGCGCCGTTGCAGTGCGGGCCCGCGCAATAGACCACGAACAGCGTCGAGGCGGGCCACGCCGCCATGCGTTCGGCCGTGATTTCGGCGTGCGGCAGGTTGATCGCACCCGGCACGTGGCCGGCGGCGTAGGCCTTGGGGCCGCGCACGTCCAAGAGGACGAAGTCCAAAGCCTCGCTGTCGGCCAAGGCGGCCGCGACGTCGGCGCAGTCGGTTTCCAGGGCCAGACGCCCGGCGAAATGGGCCGCGGCCACGCGGCGCTCGGCGGCAGGCACCTGACGGACGATGGTCGGCATGATCTGCACCCTCCAGTGCTATGGCAACGGCGCTAGAGTGGCGGGATCGCCGCGTTCCCGTGAGCCCGAACCATGCCCGATAGCCTCGAGATCGTGCCATCGCCCGCACCGCCCGCCACCGCGGTCGCGATCGTCGTCTACGACCGTCTCTGCACCTTCGAGTTCGGCTGTGCCGTCGAGATCTTCGCCCTGCCGCGGCCGGAGATGGGGGCTGGCTGGTATCGCTGCCGGCTCGCCGCCGCCGAGCCCGGTCCGCTCACGGCAACCGGCGGGCTCAGGGTGGAGGTCGATGGTGGTCTCGAGGTCCTGGATACGGCCGGCACCATCGTGATCCCGGGCTGGCGGGGTGCCGAGGAGCCCGTGCCCGAAGCGCTCTGCCACGCTTTGCGCCAAGCCCACGGCCGCGGCGCGCGGCTCGTCTCGCTCTGCTCCGGCGCGTTCGTTCTCGCCGCCACGGGCCTGCTCGACGGCAAGCGCGCCACCACGCATTGGCGCTACCTCGAGGCACTCCAGGCGCGCTACCCGCGCATCGAGACGGTAGCGGACGTCCTCTACGTCGACGCGGGCGACGTCTTGACCGCCGCCGGCAGTGCCGCCGGGCTCGACCTCGGCCTGCACCTGGTGCGCCGCGACTTCGGCGCCGAGGTGGCGGTGCGCGTGGCGTCACGGCTGGTGGTACCGCTGCACCGCGAGGGCACGCAACGCCAACGGGTCGAGCGCCCGGTGGCCCCGGCGCGCAGCGCCGCGGCGCGGCTGGCGGGGCTGTTGGACGAGGTCCTGGCGACCCTCGACCAGCCCTGGCCACTCGACCGCCTGGCGCGCACCGCCGGCTCCAGCAAACGCGCCTTGCACCGGCAGTTCGTGGCCGCCACGGGCCAAAGCCCCGGCGATTGGCTGATCGACCGGCAGCTTGCCCGGGTGTGCGAATTGCTGGCCGAGCCCGGCCACACCCTCGCCGACATCGCCCAGGCCACCGGCTTCGACAGCGCCTCGACGCTGCGCCACCACTTCCGCCGCCGACTCGCCACCACCCCCAGCGGCTACCGCGCCGCGCGCCACGAGCGCCAGTCGAGGCCGCGCGCAGGGGACCATTGCTGACGCGCGATCACTCCGGGAGACGCGCCACCACCTCGCGCACCAGCTGGATCGTTTGAGCATGAACCTCCACGCGCGGCATCGGCGAAGGCGCACAGTCGAAGCTGGCCCCCGGCTCCTCCTCGGCCAGCACATCGAGCGCCTCGGCCGTGCAGAGACCCAGAAAGTCGAAGTGCACGGCCCCCTCGAGCTCGACATAGTCGGCCGCCGGCACCGCCGCCGCCAAGGCCCGCGATTCCACATCGAGCGGCAGCGGGTTGTCGGGCGCGCCTGCGCCGACGATGAGCAGTGGCACCGTGAGGTTCGCGAGGTCGGCTCGGTGCAAGGCCTGGGTCAAACCCGCATCGAGCGTCACCAGCGCGCTGATCGTACCTGTCGGTTGCAGCGATCCGACGGCTGCCCAGTCGCCGTCGACGCCCGCTTCGGCGAGGAACGCGCAATCGGGCCGGAGCACCGCGTCGGCACAATCCATTCGGGCCACCTCGATGCCGACACCGGCGGCGGCCAGCACCGTGAACCCGCCGAGCGAATGCCCCACGGCCACCACCCGCGCTCCATCCGCCAAGGGGCCGATGCGCGCATCGTCGAGCACGGCCGCCAGGGCCCTGTGCAATTGCTGCGGTCGCGCCCCGAGATCGGCGCGCAGCACCGGGTCCGGTGCCGCAAAGCCGGTGCCGGCGTGGTTCGGTGCCGTGACCACGTGGCCTGCCGCGGCCAAGGCGGCGCCGAGCCACGCCAGGTTCCGCGCGGCCCCGTCCAGGCCGTGCGACAGCAGCACGACCGGATAGCGACCGGCGACGGGTGCGGCGTCGACCGCGGCAAGCGTGCCCTGCCAAACCGGATTGCTGGCCACTTCTGTCAGATCGGCACCCGGATCGGCCGGATACCAAAGCTCGACGGTGAGCGGTCCGCCGGCGCGGCTCTCCACCTGCAAGACCGTGAAGCCGGGCGCATGGGCCGGTGCGGACGGGTGATCGGCCAAAGCCGCCGTGGCGGTGACAACCGTCAGCAGGCATGTGGCAAGGCGCATGGGCGTGGCGTCTCCAAATGGGCGTGCGGCCGGTCTGTCGTGCCGACCGTGCCGCCGGGTCGATCAGGCTCGGACTGGCATAGCCGAAGCGCTCGATCAGCCAAGTGCGCAGGCTCGCCGCATCCGGCCCGCCCCCGCCCCCGTCCCCTTCCCCCGTCGGTGTCGCCTGCGACGGAGGCTGCAGCACCCACCGGTTCCCGTCGAGCGCAGTTTCGTTCAAGACCGGACGGGTCCTTTGCGCGAGCTCTGACATCGCCACGACCGGGAGCACCCTGCATGGACGACGCCGCAGCTGGCTTCGCCGCGCCAGCCCGCCCAGCCGAGCCTCGCTCACCGCGGTTTTGGCGGGCGATTACCGTGGCGGGCCTCGAAGGGCCGCCCGCAGCGACGATTATCGCTACCCGCCACATCGCCACGATCAGTTCGTCATCGGCGTGCGCCGAAGCGGTGGCTGTCGCACGCGGGTGCGCGGCACCCACCAGATCGCCCGATCCGACGAGCTGATGCTGTTGAACCCGGACGAGCTGCACGACGGCGAGAGCGTCGGCGGCCCGAGCCCCTATCGCGCCTTCTACGTCACGCCCGCGGCCATGGCGGCACTCGGCGGTGACCTCGAAGACGACCCCGCGGCTGGTGCGGCACCGCCCCACTTCGGCGGCACGGTGATCGCCGACCCGCGCACCGCCGAGGCGCTCTTTCGGCTCCACGGCGCGATCGAACGGGGGCTTTGCCCGCTCGCCGAGGAAACCGGCATCCTCCGGGTTTTCACCCACCTTCTCAGCCGCCACGCGGCTGGACGCCCGCCCCGGCCCTCACCCGGCAGCGCCCCCCAAGGCGGTTGCCCGGGCCCTCGAACGGCTCGCCATCACCCCGGAAGAGCCGGTCACGCTCGCCGAACTCGCCGCCGTCGCCGGCCTCAGCCGGTTTCATTTCCTGCGCGTCTTCAAGCGGGCGACCGGGCAGACGCCGCACGCCTGGCTGATGTGCGAGCGGGTGATCCGGGCGCGCGCCCTGCTGGCGCAGGGCCTGCCCCCGGCGGCGGTGGCGGCTGCAACCGGCTTCGCCGATCAAGCGCATCTCACCCGCGTGTTCCGCCGCATCACCGGGGTCACGCCCGGTCGCTACGGCGGCCGCACGCCGCCATTCAAGGTCAGGGCAGAGCCGGCCCCGATCAGCTAGTGCAGCGGCGCAGTCGGACTAATCACGTCCTACTGCGCCAAAGCTGCACGATTCCATGGAGTTAGTGCATCAACGGCGCATCCGGAGCGGAACGCTCCGAATGCGCCTGTGCACTAGAGCGTTTTCCGTTCAGGTTGATCGGTGCCCATCCCGCATCCCCGCCCGGCCGCCCATGGGATCGTAAACTCGTGGGCGGTCGGCCGCCCCACGCTGCAGAGCAGCGTGGGGACCCCGCCGGGCGGGGGTGCGGGATGGTCAAGCATTTCGGGAAATGCTCTAGCTCGCAGCCCCTGCGGCCAGCGCGCTTGCTATTCCGCCGCCTCTTCCAGCGCTTCCTGCCAGCCTTCGGGTTTCTTGAAGAAGAGGATGACGGTGCCGAGGGTAATGCCCCATTTGCTGACCACGGCGCGGTTGATGACGACCTCGTCGTCCTGCTGGATCATCCAGTCGTCGAAGTGGACGCGCCAGGTGCGGTCGCCGACCGGGAGATCGAAGGTGTAGGTCCAGTTGAGGGCGGGGCCGACGACGCGGCCGGAGGCCATGCCGACCACGCCCTCGGCGTGGCCTTCGTAGCGGCCGTCCGGCAGGACGGTGATGCGCCAGATGCGCTTTTCCTCCTCGCCGTCGTCGTAGACGAAGTCCTCGTCGAGGGTCAGGACGCCGTCTTCGAAGGTGCCGACCATGTCGACGACGAAGCGGCGGCGCACCGTGCCGAAGCGGTCTTCGAACCAGCCCCAGGCCCTGGTTTCGCCGAGGAAGAATTCCTCCAGGCGGAATTCCGGTTCCTGGCCGGCGAAATCGTCGATCTTCATGCCACCGCATCCCATCAGGAGAAAGAGCAGGCCGAACGCGGCGAACGACCTGACGAGCTTGGTTTTCATGGAGTCGTTCCTTGGGTGACGAGCCGGGCGCGCACGGCCGCGTGCTCTTGGGCGTCGAGGGCGAAGCCACGGACCAGCCACGCGGCCGCCAGCTTGATGGGGATCGGCACCACCGCGTAGAGCAGCGTGAGCGCCCACAAGGCACCGGGCTCGTTCGGCCCGGCCGGATCGAAGCCGACCGCACCCAGGACCGGAAAGGCGATGCCGACCGCGAGCGCCATCGAGAGCTTGGTCGCCATGCTCCAGACGGCGAAGAAAAAGCCCGTCCGCTGGCGGCCCGACAGGGTCCGGTCAACGTCGACCACGTCCGCCTGCATCGCTGCCGGCAACGCCAGATCGGCGCCGAGGCTCGCCCCCGACAAGGCACAGATGACGAAGAACCACGCCACGTCGCCCGGCCCCAACAGCGGTACCGTGGCGAACACGCAGCAAGCCCAGAGGATGGAGGCGATCCACGCCCGATGCTTGCCGATGCGATAGGACAACTGGAGCCAGAAGGGGGCCGCGGCAACACCGGCCAGGAAATAAACCAGGAGCAGCCAGCCGGTCGCGTCGCCGGCTTCGAGCTTGAGCGTGGCGAACAACAAGAACAAGGTCGCCGGCAGGCCGTTGGCCATCGAGTTCAACAAAAACGCCAAGACCAGGGTGCGGAAAGGGCGGTTGGCCCAGAGATGCCGGAACTCCCGGCGAAAGGCCGGGGGCCCCCCCGAAGGTGCCGCCGGCTCCGGGATGAAGCGCATCACGACCACGAGGCAAAGCGGCAGGATGATCAAGACGGCATAGGCCATCCAGCCGAGGATCCGCCCGAGCTCGACCGCACCGCCGAGCAGCGCCGGCAAGGATGCCGCCACCGCCACGCCGAGGATGACGAACGCCTCGCGCACCGTCGTGATCCGCGTGCGCTCGTGATAGTCGGGCGAGAGTTCGGCCCCCCAGGCGGTGTAGGGCAGCGTCACCATGGTCCAGCCGAGATAGGCCACCGCCGCCCAGAGAAAGAGGTCGAGGCCGCCAGCCCCCGCATAGGGCCGAAACAGCATCCAGACGCCGAGGGCGAGAAAGGGGGCGCCGGCCAGGATCCAGGGCCGGCGCCGGCCGATAGGGCTGCGCGTGCGATCGCTGAACTCGCCGATCAAGGGGTCGGTGACGACGTCGAGCAGCCGGGCGGACAAGAGCGCAAGCCCCACCGCCGTCAATCCTACGCCCAACTCGCTCGCCCAGAAGGTGGGCAGAAAGACGTAGAGCGGGAGGTTCAGCGCGGCCAAGGGCAAGGCGAGGGCGCCATAGGCCAGGAGCAACCCCCAACCCAGATGCCGCTCGCCGCCCTCAGGCGAGGCGCCTGAAGACGACCTGTTCGACATCGATGCTCCCGAGGCTGAAGCCCGCCTCGCAATAGGCGAGGTAGTAGGACCAAGTGCGGCGGAACCGTTCGTCGAACCCCAAGGGCTGGATCTCCGGCCAGGCGCGGGCAAAGCGCTCGCCCCAGAGCCGGAGCGTGCGCGCGTAGTCCTGGCCGAAGGTCACGGCGCGCTCGAGGGCAAGCCCGCAGCGCTCGGCCTCCTCGCGCAACCGGGTCGGCGAGGGCAGCATGCCGCCCGGAAAGACGTAGCGCTGAATGAAGTCGATGCCCTGCCGGTAGTCCTCGAAATAGCGGTCGGCGATGGTGATCACCTGCAGCCCGGCGCGGCCGCCGCGATCGAGCCGCTCGTGCAGGCAGCGGAAATAGGTGGGCCAGTAGGCCTCGCCGACCGCCTCGAACATCTCGATCGAGGCGATCGCATCGAACCGTCCCTCGATGTCGCGATAGTCCTGAAAGCGGATGTCGACCTGCTCGGCGAGGCCGGCCTCGGCCATGCGCCTTCGGGCATAGGCGAACTGCTCTTCGGAGATGGTGACGCCGGTAACCCGGCAGCCGAACTCCCTGGCCGCCACCTCGGCAAAGCCGCCCCAGCCGCAGCCCACCTCCAGCACGTGCTGGCCGGGCTCCAGGTGCAAAAGCCGGGCAAGCTGGCGGTACTTCTCGAGCTGCGCCGCCTCCAAATCGTCGGTTTGGCGGAACAGTGCCGCCGAATAGGTCATGCTCGGGTCGAGCCAGAGCCCGTAGAACGCGTTGCCGAGGTCGTAATGGGCGTGGATGTTGCGCTTGGCACCGCGCTTCGAATTCGGGTGCAGCCGGTGATAGAGCCGCTTGATCGCCCGCACCCAGGGCTTGCCCTGCCACTCGTAGGCGAGGTCGTCGCCATTGGCGAGCAACAGCTTCAACAGCGCCGTGAGATCGGGCGTGTCGCAATCGCCATCGAGATAGGCCTCGGCAAAGCCGAGCGCGCCCCCGCGCAGCACGCGCATCGCAAGGCGCGGCTGGTGGACGTGCAGTTCGGCCTGGAAACCGGCGCCCTTGGCACCCTCGAACACCCGTTGGCTGCCGTCCGGGGCGCGCACCGTGAGCCGGCCGTGGGTCAGCCGGCCACACATGGCCGCGAGCACGCGCATCGACGGGCCGCCCCACCCGGCACCGGTCCGGTTGCCGGCCCGACCGACGGTAACGTTGGCATCGGTCATCGTGGTTCCCTCCTGCGCTCGCTATTACCGGCGACCACCGGCTGCGGGACGCTCGAAGGGCCACGGAAGGGCGCGCCACGCCACCAGAGCTTCAGCGCCTGCCAGTGGATGCCGGCGATGACTTTGAGGGTCATCGGTCCCTGCCTCAAGAGGCAAGCCGCGACATTGCGGTCGTCGAGCGGGCGCCTGACCCCGGTCAGGCTCGCCACCAGTTGCGGCCCCTCGGCGACGCGCTCGTTGATCACCACGCTCAAGCGCTCGCCAGGCGTGGTGACGTTGAAGGCATAGGCCGCCTGCATCGGAATGAAGGGCGAGACGTAGAAGTCCTTGTCGCAGCCATGGGCGTGCCGCGGTGCGGTGCCGTCGACGGCGAAGGCGTAGAGGTGCTGACCGCCGAAGGTGTTCTTCACCTCGTAGAGCAGCGCGCGCAGACGGTCGGCCGAATCATAGGCGTAATAGACCGTCAGCGGGTTGAAGACGTAGCCAAGCACGCGCGGGAAGGCGAGCATGAAGACGCGCCCGCCGCCGTCCTCGATGCCGCGCGCGGCGAGTTCGTGCCGCACCCACGGCAACAGCGGCGAGCCATCGCGCGGCCCGTGATCGGCAGCCCGGAGGCTCGCCGGCCCACGCCGCTCGATGCCCAACGCGCGCAGGCGTCGCCTGAGGCCGTCCCACTCGGCGAGGTCGACGAACACCGACCAGACCCGATAGGTGAAGCGCTGGCGGAACGGCCGGAGCCGCTGGTGCATCACCCGGCCGTCGTAGAGGCAGGAGACAGGTGGTGCTTGCATCAGGCGGGCCGCGCCGCCGCCTGCGCCACCAGGCCGCCCGCCCCCGAGGCCGGCGCTGCCGTCGGCACGGCCGGGCGCAGCCACGGCGGCTCGATGCCGAAGCCCTGGCGCGCCACGGCGATGGCGGAGTTGAGCCCGTCCTCGTGGAAGCCGTAGCCGCACCAGGCCCCGGCATACCAAAGGCCGCCGGCCCCCTGGATCGCCGCCAGCTGGGCCTGGGCCTCGATCGTCGCGGTGTCGAACACCGGATGCGCGTAGTCCATCCGCGCATGGACGAGGTCCGGGTCCGGTTCGTCGAGCGGGTTGAGGCTGACGAACAGGGGATAAGCCGGGTCGATGTTCTGCAGCGAGTTCATCCAATAGGTGATCGAGACCGGCATGTCGGGATCGGTGCTCTTGCCGGTGAGGAAATTCCAGCTCGCCCAGGCGCGGCGCCGCTTCGGCATCAAGGCCGGATCGCTGTGCAGGATGGCGTGGTTGGGCTGGTAGGGAAAACGACCGAGGACGGTGTCTTCGTGCGCGGTCTTGTCCGCGATCATCGCCCGCGTTTCGTCGGCGTGGGCGGCCAGCACCACGGCGTCGAACGGCTCCTCGTTGCCCATCGCATCGGTCACGACGACGCCGCCCTCGACGCGCCGAACCTGGTGGATCGGGGTCGCGCGGCGCAGGTCCACCTGCATGGTCTGCAGCATGCGCTCCACATAAACCCTGGAGCCGCCGACCACCGTCCGCCATTGCGGCTGATCGGCGACGGTCAACAGCCCGTGCCGATCGAAGAAGGTCAAGAAGCTGCGGGCCGAGAAGCTCTGCACGGTCGTGATCGGCGCCGACCAGATCGCCGCGGCCATCGGCAGCACGTAGCGGTTGGCGACGGCCATGGGCACACCGTTAGCTCGAAACCAGTCGCCGAGCGGGACATCGGGCGCCCCGCTCGCCAAAAAGGCGCTGGCGCGCCGATTGAAGCGGACGATGCCGGCCAACAGCGCGTAATGGCGCGGGTCGAGCCAGCGCCGGCGTTGGGCGAACAGGGCCGGCCACGTCATGCTGGCATATTCGAACGCGCCGCCGTCCTGGCTGAACCCGAACGACATGTTGCTCGGTGCGGTCGGCACGTCGAGGGTCGAAAAGAGGCCCGTGAGGTTCGGATAATTGCGCTCGTTGTAGACGATGAAGCCGGTATCGACGGGGATGCGGCGGTCGGCGACGACGGCATCGACGGTGTGGCTGTGGCCGCCGACGCGCGGATGCGCTTCGAACAGGGTGACGCGGTGGTTAGGGGCGAGCAGCCAAGCAGACGACAGGCCCGCGATACCCGAGCCAATGACGGCAATACGCAAACGAACTCTCCCCTGGAGGCCAAGCACCCTCGTTTCGGGTGCAGCGTGGAACGACCGGGCCACCCGCACCGATCCCGTCTCTACGAGCGGCGCCGGGCGGCGGATCACCAAGGCTTAGCGGAACGTCGGCCCTGGGCGAAGGTCGAAGTCATCCAATTCGCAATCCAGAGCGTAACAGGGGTGTACGTTCCGACCGGCAGGCTGCGACCTCGTGAACGGGAGCTGAAGCCCTGGTTTCGTCGCCCGAGGAACGCTAGTTATCTGGTGATTGGTGGTGGTGAGGAGCCCTTCGTTGAAACCGGTGCATCTCATAAGCGACGAACTGTTGGCGGCTTATGCCAATGGGCTCCTGTCCGAGCCGCTCTCGCTCCTCGTCGCAACGCATCTGGCGCTGTGCCCAGAGGCGCAACGGCGCTGTGGCGAGTTCGAGGCCCTGGCCGGGGTCATGCTCGATGCGATCGAGGCCGAGCCGGTGAGCGAAGGGTTGCGCACGGCGATGCTGCAGCGCCTGAACGGGATCGAAGCGCCGGCGATGGCGCGGCGTCCGGCCAAGGCCGATCGGCCGCGCACCGTCCCCGGCCCCCTCGCCGCCTATATCGGCGACGACTACGAAGCGCTCCCCTGGCGCACCTTCGGCGCGGTGTCGGAAATCAAGCTCCTGCCGAATGTGGAGGGCTACGTCACACGGTTGCTGAAGATCCGCCCGGGTGCGGTCATCCCCGACCACACGCACGAGGGGCTCGAGGCGACGCTGGTCCTGCGCGGCGCGTTCAAGGACGTGACCGGCACCTACGGTCCGGGCGACGTGGCGCTGCACCAGGGCGACGCCGTCGACCACAGCCCCGTGGCCGCATCCGGCGAGCCCTGCATCTGCCTCGCCGTGACCGACGCGCCGCTCCGCTTCACCGGCACCATCGGCCGCTTCTTGAACCCGTTCATGCGGATGTAGTCGAGGGCGGATCGAACAGGTCCGCCACTTCCTGCAGCACGTCGAGGATGGCCGCCTGCCGCTCGGGCGGCAAGGCGACGAACGCGTCGACGAAGCGCGCATCCAACAAGGGCGGTGCGGCGGCCAGCTGGCTCGTGCCGGTGGGCGTCAGACGGGCGTGCACGATCCGCCGGTCGACCGCACTGCGGTAGCGGTCGATCAGGCCGTTGGCCTCCAGCTTGTCCAGGATGGTGACCAGCGTGCCGGGGCTGACGCTCACCTGGGTGGACAATCGGCTCGCCGTGACTTCGCCCAATTCGGCGATCGCCTGGAGCACCACCAACTGCGGGATGGTGAGCCCGGTCTCCTTGCCGATCCGCTTCGAGCGCACGTCCACCGCCCGGATGATCCGGCGCAAGGCCGTCAACAGGCCGCGCGGCACCGCTACCGCCGTCTCGGATTCGGTCGTTTCGGGTTCGAGCATGGACATCGCCGCATCCTGCCACGGCAATCATTTGACATCAAATCTTTTCAGCTCTAACGTCCGCACGCCCCAACCCCAAGGAGACGAAGCGATGTGCGGCATTTGCGGCGAGGTCACCTTCGACGGTGCGCCCGCCGACACCGGTGCGGTGGCGACCATGGCGGGCGTGATGGCGCCGCGCGGACCCGACGCGCAGGGCCTGCTCGCCCGCGACCGCATCGCGCTCGGCCATCGCCGCTTGTGCATCATCGACCTCAGCGCCAAGGCCGAGCAGCCGATGACCGACCCGGAATTGGGCCTGTCGATCGTCTTCAACGGCTGCATCTACAACTACCCGGAGTTGCGCCGGGAGCTGCAGGGCCTGGGCTATCGCTTCTTCTCGAACGGCGACACCGAAGTGCTCTTGAAGGCCTATCACGCCTGGGGCCTCGACTTCCCCAAGCGCCTCATGGGCATGTTCGCCTTTGCCATCGTCGAGCGCGAGACGGGGCGCGTCGTCCTCGGCCGCGACCGCTTCGGCATCAAGCCGCTCTACCTCGCCCGCACGGGCAACGCCCTGCGCTTCGCCTCGTCCCTGCCGGCGCTGGTCAAAGCCGGCGGCGTCGACACCACGCTCGATCCCGAAGCCCTCGCCTTCTACATGAGCTTCCACGCCGTGGTGCCCGCACCCTGGACCATCCTGAAGGGCGTGCGCAAGCTGCCGCCCGCCACCCTCCGCGTACTCGAGCCGAACGGCGAGGAGCGCGACCACGTCTTCTGGCAGCTCTCCTTCGAGCGCACGCCCGAGGACATCGAAACCCCGCGCGAGGTCTGGCAGGAGCGCGTCCTGCACGCCTTGGAGGTCGCCGTCGACCGCCGCATGGTCGCCGACGTCCCGGTCGGCGTGCTGCTCTCGGGCGGCGTCGATTCGAGCCTCATCGTGGCGCTCTTGGCGAAGAAGGGCCAACAGGGCCTCAAGACCTTCTCGATCGGCTTCGAGGCGGCCAAGGGCGAAAAGGGCGACGAGTTCCGCTATTCCGACCTCGTGGCCCAAACCTTCGCCACCGACCACCACCAGATCTTCGTGCCCTCGTCGGAGCTGTTGGACGAACTGCCCAAGACCATCCGGGCCATGTCCGAGCCGATGGTGTCCTACGACAATGTCGGCTTCTTCCTGCTCTCGCGCGAGGTCGCCAAGCACGTCAAGGTGGTGCAAAGCGGCCAGGGTGCCGACGAAGTGTTCGCGGGCTATCACTGGTATCCGCCGCTCGCCGCCTCGAACGACCCGGTTGCCGACTACGCCCGCGTCTTCTTCGACCGCGACCACACCAAGCTCGGCCAGCACGTCGCCGCCGCCTACGGCACGGGCGACCTCGCCCGCGACTTCGTCGCCCAGCACTTCGCCAATGCCGGCGCCGACGACGCCCTCGACAAGGCACTCCGCCTGGATTCCACCATCATGCTCGTCGACGACCCGGTAAAGCGCGTCGACAACATGACCATGGCCTGGGGCCTCGAAGCCCGCGTCCCCTTCCTCGACCACGAACTGGTCGAACTCGCCGCCCGCATCCCGGCCGAACACAAGCTCGCCGACGGCGGCAAGGGCATCTTGAAGGACGTCGCCCGCACCCTGCTCCCCGCCGACGTGATCGACCGCCCCAAGGGCTACTTCCCCGTACCGGCGCTCAAATATCTCGACGGCCCCTATCTGGAGATGGTCAAGGGCGCCCTCTCCAGCCGCGCCGCGGTCGACCGCGGCCTCTTCCAGCCGAGCTACCTCGCCGCCCTCCTCGCCGACCCGACCGCGCACATCACGCCCTTGCGTGGCTCCGAACTTTGGCAAGTCGGCCTCTTGGAGCTATGGCTGCAAGAGCACGGCCTCTGAGCGGAGCGACAGCGTCATGAGCAGCACCGACAAGCCCCGCCGCCCCCGCGTCACCCAGCGCATCGCCTCGCGCGTCCAGCGCCTCCGCGCCCAGGCGCTGCAGCCCAACCGCGACGACGCCAAGGCCGCCATGACCCGGAACGCCTGGCTCGACTGCGGCTGGGGCCGCCTCCTCTTCGCCCACACCTTCGAGAACGCGCCCGCCCTCGTCGCGGGCCTGCGCGACGAAGCCACCGGTGAGCGCGACATCGCCTTCTACGTCCGCGACCCGCACGTGCTCCTGGCCGCAGCCCCGCAGGAGCTGTTCCTCGACCCCTCGCACACCTTCCGCCTCGACCTCGCCATCTACCGCCCCGACCACAAAAAACCCCAGGGCTTCTTCATCCGCCGCCTCAAGAACACCGCCGACATCGAGGCGATCAACACCATCTACCAGGCCCGCCGCATGGTCACGGTGCCGCCGGATTTCGCCCAGTCGGCGCGCGAAACCCGCACCCTCAAGGTGTTCGTCGCCGAGGAGGAGGGAACGGGCGCCCTCATCGGCACCGCCATGGGCATCGACCACGCCCGCGCCTTCGACGACCCGGAAAAGGGCTCGTCCCTCTGGTGCCTCGCCGTCGCCCCCCAAGCCCCCTATCCCGGCATCGGCGAAGCCCTCGTCCGCCACCTCGCCGAGCACTTCCAGGCCCGCGGCGCCCAGCACCTCGACCTCTCCGTCCTCCACGACAACGCCGAAGCCATCGCCCTCTACGAAAAGCTCGGCTTCGTCCGCATCCCGGTCTTCGCCGTCAAACGCAAAAACCCGATCAACGAAAAGCTCTTCACCGGCCCCTCGCCCGAAACGGCGCTCAACCCCTACGCCCGGCTGATCGTCGACGAAGCCCGCCGCCGCGGCATCGGCGTCGAAGTCACCGACGCCGAAGGCGGCTTCTTCCGCCTCACCTATGGCGGCCGCAGCATCCATTGCCGCGAAAGCCTGTCCGAACTCACCACCGCCGTCGCCATGTCCATCTGCGACGACAAGGCCGTCACCCGCCGCGTCGTCGAACGCGCCGGTGTCACCGTCCCCGAGCAGGCCAATGCCGACGACACAGACGCCGTCGCCCAGCTGCTCGCGCGCCACGGCGCCGTCGTCGTCAAGCCCGCCCGCGGCGAACAGGGCAAGGGCGTCGCCGTCGGCCTCACCACCGAAGGCGAAATCGCCGCCGCCGTCGCCCGCGCCAGGGAACAGTGCGAGCGGGTCGTGGTCGAGGCCATGGTCGAGGGCCAGGACCTCCGCCTCATCGTCATCGACTTCAAGCTGGTCGCCGCCGCCATCCGCAAGCCGGCCTGCGTCGTCGGCGACGGCCAGTCCACCATCCGCACCCTGATCGAGCGCCAAACCCGCCGCCGCATGGCCGCCACCGGCGGCGAAAGCGCCATCCCGCTCGATGCCGAAACCGAGCGCACCCTGAAGGCGGCGGGCGTCGGCTACGACGACGTGCTCCAAGCCGGCAAGGAACTGCCCGTCCGCAAAACCGCCAACCTCCACACCGGCGGCACCATCCACGACGTCACCGACATCGTCCACCCGCGCCTCGTCGACGCCGCCTGCCGCGCCGCCAAGGCCATCGACATCCCCGTCACCGGCATCGACCTCATGGTCAAAGCCCCCGACAAGCCCGACTACGCCTTCATCGAAGCCAACGAACGCCCGGGCCTCGCCAACCACGAGCCGCAGCCCACCGCCGAGCGCTTCGTCGACCTCCTCTTCCCCCAATCCATGCCCACCGCCGCCCGCAGCCTGTTCGTGGACGTGCGCGGCTGATGCCCCGGCTCCGCATCGACACCGCATATCTCTGCGAACAGCTCGAACGGCTGCTCGCCATCCCCAGCCCCACGGGCTACACCGACACCGTCGTCCGCCACGTCTGCGGCGAGCTCGACCGGCTCGCAGTCCCCTACGAACTCACCCGCCGCGGCGCCATCCGCGCCGTCACCCCCGGCGCCAAGCCCAAGCCCGCCCGCGCCCTCATCGCCCACCTCGACACCCTCGGCGCCCAGGTGAAGGCCCTCAAGCCCAACGGCCGCCTCGAACTCGTCCCCATCGGCCACTGGTCCGCCCGCTTCGCCGAAGGGGCCCGCTGCACCCTCTTCACCGAAAGCGGTACCTACCGCGGCTCCATCCTGCCGCTCAAGGCGTCCGGCCACACCTTCGACGGCGAGGTCGACACCGCCCCCATCGGCTGGCCCCACGTCGAGGTCCGCGTCGATGCCTTCACCGACAGCATCGCCGACCTCACGGCCCTCGGCTTCGCCGTCGGCGACATCGTCGCCATCGACCCGCAACCGGAGTTCCTCGACAACGGCTTCATCGTCTCCCGCCACCTCGACGACAAAGCCGGCGTCGCCATCATGCTCGCCGCCCTCGAAGCCCTGAAGCGCGAACGCATCACGCCCCCGGTCGACGTCCTCTGGCTCCTCACCATCGCCGAAGAGGTCGGCCACGGTGCCGCCGCCGTCCTCCCCCCCGAAGTCGCCGCCATGGTCACCATCGACAACGGCACCACCGCCCCCGGCCAAAACTCCAAGGAATTCGGCGTCACCATCGCCATGGCCGACCAAACCGGCCCGTTCGACTACCACCTCACCCGCAAACTCATCCGCCTCTGCCGCGACGAGGACATCAAGTTCCAGCGCGACGTCTTCCGCTACTACCGCTCCGACAGCGC
>RECO01000292.1 GCA_007694015.1 Geminicoccaceae bacterium | reverse complement strand
TTCGACACACCGACCTTGGCACATCGATGCCGTCGGAGGGGCGTCCACCCCATCGCTTACGCTTACGGTTCCCGCGTGCATCGAGAACGTGAAGACACGTGGGTCGCCCCGAAAGATATGGGCGGTGCCGTCGCCCTGGTGAACGTCCAGGTCGACGATCAGGACGCGTCCGACTGCGCCCTCTGCCAACAAGACGGCGGCGGCGACGGCGACATCGTTGAACACGCAAAAGCCCGTGCCGGCGGCGGCAAAGGCATGGTGGCTGCCGCCGGCGGTGTTGCACGCCACGCCGTGCTGGAGTGCCAAGCGGGCAGCGAGGAGCGTGCCCCCGGTCGCCGCCCGGGACCGTGCCACGAGGGCCTCGCTTTGCGGCAAACCCAAGCGGCGCTCGGCAGCGGGCGAAAGGCGTCGGCGCAGGATGTCTTCGACATAGGCCGCGTCATGCACCAATGCCAAGCCCTCCCGCAGCGCGGGCTCCGGGGTGAACCGATTGATGCGGTCCACCACCCCCGCGGCGGTCAGGTGATCGTGGAGTGCCCGGAACTTCGCCATGGGAAAACGGTGTGCCGCTGGTAGCGGCACGCTATAGTCCGGGTGGTAGACGACGGGGAGCCTCGGCCTCACGAGCGGCGTGTCAGGTGGTCAGAAGTCGAAGCAACGCCCGTTCTTTTCCCAATCGCCGAAGCGCGTCGGCTCCGGCCCCTTCGGACCGCCGGTCTCGCCCGGCGGCTGCGTCGGCGTGGATCCCGGCGCCGGCGCGGCCCGGCCCGGCTGGTCCGCTGGCTGGCTGGCGGGCACCTCGCGTCCCGTGGTCGGCTTCGTCTCGGTCATTCGTGCATCACCTGGTCGTGCGCTTCCTTCTGCAACTTGGTCAGGTCGCGCTTCAACCCCTCGAGGTCAACCGGCAGCCCCTTGGCCTCAAGGTCGCTCGTTACCTTGCGCAGGATCACGTCGTCCCCGGCCTCGCTCATGTCGACGACGACGATCTCCTTGGCGTAATCCGCCGCCTCGGCGTCGCCCAGGCCCAAAAGCTTGGCGATCTTCAGGCCGAACAGCTTGTCACGCCTGAGGCGGATGCGGAACGCGACCTCCTGATCGTGATGGAACCGCGCGAGTTCGCCCTGCAAGCGATCTTCGAAACCCGTCATCCAGAAACCTCCCCAACCCCGTGGACACTTAGCATTGACACTTAGTGCGCCGCACGCCTTTGATCTCCCTCAATTGCGTTGGACTTTCCAGCAAAGTACCGCCGCGCAACGAAGGGGGAAAGGATCATGGCGTTCACCGCCGTCTGTCCGCACGACTGCCCGAGCGTCTGCGCGCTCGAGGTCGAGCAGCAAACGGCGGAGCGCATCGGCCGCGTCCGCGGCAACCCGCGTCATCGCTACACCGACGGCGTCATCTGCGCCAAGGTCGCGCGTTATGCCGAGCGGCTGCACCACCCCGATCGCCTGATGCAGCCCCTGGCCCGAACCGGCGCCAAAGGCGAAGGCCGCTTCGAGCCGATCGGCTGGGACGCGGCCCTGGATCGTATCGCCGAAGCCTTCATGGCGGCGGAGCGGCGGCATGGCCCCGCCGCGGTCTGGCCGTACTACTACGCGGGCACCATGGGCCTCGTGCAGCGCGACGGCATCAACCGGCTGCGTCACGCCAAGCGCTATTCCGGCCAGGACGACACCGTCTGCACGCGCATCGCCACCACCGGCTGGAACGCCGGTGCCGGCCGGCGCTGGGGCGTCGACGCCTGCGAGATCCCCAAGTCCGAGGTCGTCGTGCTCTGGGGGCTGAACGCCGTCGCCACCCAAGTGCAGCTGATGAACTTCATCGCCCAGGCCCGGCGCAACGGGGCCCGGCTCGTGGTGATCGACCCCTATTCCTCGCCGACCGCCAAACAGGCCGATCTGCACCTGCCGGTGCGACCCGGCACCGACGGCGCCTTCGCCTGCGGCGTGATGCACGTCCTCTTCAAGGAGGGCTACGCCGACTGGGCCTATCTGGCGCGCTATACCGACCATCCGCACGAGCTGGAACGCCACCTCAAAACCCGCACCCCCGAATGGGCCAGCGCCATCTGTGGGCTGCCGGCCGAGGAAATCCGCTGCTTCGCGCGGCTCTACGGCAGCACCAAGAAAACCTATATCCGCCTCGGTTTCGGCTTTACCCGCTCGCGTAACGGTGCGGTCAACATGCATGCCGCCTCCTGCCTACCGGCCATTACCGGGGCTTGGCAGGTCGAGGGGGGCGGTGCGCTCTACAACCAAGGCGACCTCTACACCCTCGACACCACCCTGATCGACGGCAGCGACGTCAAGGACCCCGCCGTGCGCATGCTCGACATGTCGGCGATCGGCCGGGTGCTCACCGGCGACGCCCAAGCCCTGCACGGCGGGCCGCCGGTCGAGGCCATGCTGATCCAGAACGTCAACCCGGCCTGCATCGCACCCGAGCTCGACCGCGTCCATGCCGGCCTCAGACGCGACGATCTGTTCGTCGCCGTCCACGAGCAGTTCCTCACCGACACCGCACGCTTCGCCGACCTGGTGTTGCCGGCGACCATGTTCCTGGAGCACGACGACATCTACAAGGCGTCCGGCCACACGATCCTGCAAATCAGCCCCAAACGGCTGGAGGCACCGGGCGAGACCCGCGAGAATCACTGGGTCATCCAGGAAGTGGCCAAACGCGTCGGGGCGGAACATCCGGGCTTCGCCCTATCCGCGCGCGAACTGGTCGAGGCGGTGCTGCAGGCCTCGGAACTCCCCGACTTCGATAGCCTGGTCGCCAGCGAGGGCTACGACCTGGCGCCCGATTTCGAAACCGCCCACTTCCTCGATGGTTTCCCCACGCCCTCCGGCAAGTTCCGCTTCAAGCCCGACTGGGCAAGCCTCGGCGCCGACGCGGCACGCATCCCGGCCTTGCCCGATCACTGCCCGGTGATCGACGAGCGCTCCGATGCCTATCCCTTCCGCCTGGTCGCCGGCCCGGCACGGGAATTCCTCAACACCAGCTTCACCGAAATGCCGACCAGCCGCGCCAAAATGCGCCGCCCCACCCTCCTGATCCACCCCGACGACGCCAACGCCGAAGGCTTGGCCGACGGCGATCTGGTCCGCATCGGCAACCGCCTCGGCTCCGTGCTCCTGCACGCCGAACGCCGCCACGGCACCCAGCCCGGCACCCTCGTCGTCGAAAGCATCTGGCCCAACGCGGCCTTCATCGAAGGGGTCGGCATCAACCGCCTGATCAGCGCCGACCCCGCCCCCCCCGCCAAGGGTGCGGTATTCCACGACACCGCCGTCTGGATGCGCAAAGAGCACGCCAAAGCCATCGCGGCGGAGTGAAGGACGACAAGGGCTAGGGGGCGTTTGGCCCTGAACGGCCGGGAACATTCCTGACAGTTTGGACCGGCAACATTCCTGACACTAT
>RECO01000149.1 GCA_007694015.1 Geminicoccaceae bacterium | reverse complement strand
CCCCCCCCCCCGGCCGGGGGGGGGGGGGGGGGCGCCCCCCCCCCCCCCCCGACTCTTCCCTTCCTTCTTCCTTCTTCCTTCCCGCTTCCCTGCCTTCCCTCAAAGCTCGGCCAGCCAAGCTGCGACGTCGGCTTTTTCGACGCGGTGGCTGGTGGTGGGTTGGGGGCGGGCGGTGGTTTTGGCGGCTTCGCGTTCGCGGGCTTCGAAGCGGACGAGGTAGTCGACCAGCGCCAGTTGCAAGAGGGCTTCGGGGGTGCGCTTGCTGCGTCGGGCGATCGTGTCGAGCCGAGCGGCGGTGTCGTCGTCGAGCCGGATCGCCAAGTGCTTGCTCAAGGCTGGTCCCTTTCCCGGTGCGAGGTGGGCGCCGCGGGGCCGCCTTGCCCGGTTTCTGGGCGCGACCCGGAGGGCAGTTTGATCGAGCTTGGCCCTGATGGCGAGCCTGGTTGCGGGTTACGGACTGCCGTGGTCGAGGAAGCGGTCGGCGAGGTCGAAGACGGCGTTGCGGATCGGGTCGATTTCCCACAGGAGCTCGTGCTCGGCGCCCGGGAAGTCGACGACTTCGGCCGCGGGCAGGCGGCGGGCCACGCGGTCGGCGGCGGTGGCGCAGACGATCCGCTCGTTGCCGGCCTTGAGGATCAACAAAGGCGTGGTGGTTCGCTCCAACGCACCCGGTTGGGCGAGGCGGTCGAAGGCGTCGACCACCGCGGCCAGCCAGCCGACGGTGACCCCGCCCAAGAGGTAGTCGGGCCGGGTGCTGCACAATTCACGGTAGCGCTCGAAGCGGGCATGGTCGGAGGTGAGCAGGTCCGGGCGCAAGGCATCGGGCAGGACGGGCTCGTGGCGCTGGCCGGGGAAGAACGCGGCCTGGAGGCCGAGCCGGCGGGCCAGCCGCACGGCGGGCTTGCCCACCAGCTTTTGCCAGCGCGGGGCGGCGAGGTCGAGGAAGGGGGCCGAGAGCACGGCCTTGGCCACCAGGTTCGGCTCTTGCACCAGGCGATCCAACAGGATCAACGCCCCCATCGAATGCGCAAAGCCGTACCACGGGCGCGGCAGCACGCCCTCGATCGCGCCGAGCAGCGCGTCGAGATCGTGCTGGAAGTGGCGAAAATCGACGGCGTGGCCGCGCACCCGGTCGGCCAGGAGCCGGTCGGAGGCGCCTTGGCCGCGCCAGTCGAGGGTGGCGACGTGAAAGCCGCGCGCGCGCAGCTCGGCCATGGTGTCGGCGTATTTCTCGATGAACTCGGTGCGGCCGCCGAGCAGCAACAGGCTGCGCGCCTGGCTCGTTGTTGGCGGTGGGGCCAGGGCGATGCGGATGCGCACGCCCGCCACGTCGACGCAACGGAGGTCGAAGCCGGCGAGCAGGTTCACTGCTGGTCCTTGCGGAAGAGGCGCTCCTTTTGCCGCTTCCAGTCGCGGTCCTTGATCGCCTCGCGCTTGTCGTAGCTCTTCTTGCCCTTGCCGAGGCCCAGCTCGACCTTGGCGATGCCGCGCTTGTTGAAATAGATCGAGAGCGGCACGAGGGTGTAACCTTCGCGTTGTGCCGCGCCCAGCAGCCGCGCCATTTCGCGCCGGTGCACCAGCAATTTGCGCGGCCGCCGCACTTCGTGGTTGAAGCGGTTGCCGCCCGCATATTCCGGGATGTGCAGGTTGAACAGGTAGAGCTCGCCGTCCATCTCGCCCGCATGCGCGTCGGCGATGTTGGCGCGGCCCTCGCGCAGCGACTTCACCTCGGTCCCGGTCAGGACGATACCCGCCTCGAGCCGATCCTCGATGGCGTAGTTGTGGAACGCCTTGCGGTTCTGCGCGACCGACTTGCGCGCCGCCTCCCGGGTGGTTTGCGCCATCAGGGCCTAGCCGAACGCTGCCGCCAGGGCCTCGTCCATGATCCGCCGGCCCGCTGCACTCAGCGGCACGAGCGGCAGCCGCACCTCGTCCGCGCAGCGGCCGAGCCGGCTCAGGGCGTATTTGGTCGGTGCCGGGCTGGCTTCGCAAAAACACGCCTGGTGCAGGGGCAGGAGCTTGCGGTTGATCGCCTGCGCCTCGGCGATGCGGCCGTCCCGCCACGCGTTCTGCATTTCGGCACAGAGTTTGGGGGCGATGTTGGCGACGACGGAAATGCAGCCCACCCCGCCCTGGGCGTTGAAGGCCAAAGCCGTCCCGTCCTCGCCCGACAGCTGGCAGAACTCGGGACCGCACAGAGCCGCTTGGACCAAGGGACGCATCAGGTCCTGGGTTGCATCCTTGACGCCGATGACGTTGGGCAGCTTGGCCAGCCGCGCCATGGTCTCGGGCGTCATGTCCACGACCGAGCGAGGGGGAATGTTGTAGATGATCAGCGGCAGGTCGGCCGCTTCGGCGACGGCCTCGAAGTGGCGAAAGAGGCCTTCCTGGGTGGGCTTGTTGTAGTAGGGCGTCACCACCAGCGTGGCATCGGCGCCCACCGCCTTGGCGTGACGCACGAAGCGGATCGCCTCCGTGGTGCTGTTCGAGCCGGCCCCGGCAATGACCGGCAGCCGGCCCTTCGCCTGCTCGACCACGACGCGCACCACGCGCTCGTGCTCTTCGTGGCTGAGTGTCGGGCTTTCGCCCGTGGTGCCCACGGGCACGATGCCGTGGGTGCCCGCCGACACATGCCAATCGATGAGGTCGCGGAGTGCGCCCTCGTCGATCTCTCCGTTGCGGAAAGGCGTGACCAGCGCCACGATGGAGCCGCTGAACATCGAGGTATCTCTTCTGGTTGTCCGGCCTTCGTGCGACGGCACATCGACCTGGGGTGGCGGAGCATAGGGATGGGCTCGGGCAGCATCAAGCATCGGCCGCGCGCGAGACCTGCCGCCGCGGTGGCCACGAGATCGGGGAGCGCCCACACCATGCATGGATCGATGGGTTTGACGCGACGCGGCTTGATGGCGGCGAGTGCCGGCGTGGCCGTGGCCATGACGGCGCCGCCCGCCTTCGGCCAAGCCTTGTCGAGCGGGCAGCGCGGCCAGTTGCGCGAAGCGCTCGCCGCCTCGCGTGCGCAGGATTGGGAGCGCGCCCGGGGGCTCGCCCGCGGCCTGCCCGAGCCCCTGCCCAAGGCGATCGAGTGGCGCCGTTTGCTCAACCAGGAGCCCCTGCCCGCCTTTCGCGACATGGCCGCGTTTCGCGAGCAGAACCCGAGCTGGCCCGGTCAAGGCGGGCTGGCGGCGCGGATCCAGCGGGCCGCCGTGCAGGCCGCCACCAGCGAGGTCGGGCCGCATTTCGAACGCTTCCCGCCGACCACGGCCCACGGCCGCTGGGCGCAGGCCCGCGTCTACCGCAGCCATGCCCAAACCGACGCCGCCGCGCGGTTCGCCCGCGCCGCTTGGCGTGAGAGCGCGAGCTTCGGCCGGATCGAAGAGGCGGATTTTCTCGCCCAATTCGAAGGCTTCCTCACCCCGGACGACCACCGGGCCCGCGCCGATGCGCTGGCGTGGCGGGGTGCCGAGGCGGAGTTGCAGCGGATGCTGCCCAGGCTCGATCCGGGCTATCGCCGCCTGATCGAGGCACGCGTGCACCTGCGCGCCGGGCGCCCCGGCGTCGACGGCCGCCTCAACGCGGTGCCGGCCGAGCTGCAGAACCACCCGGGCCTCCTCTACGAGCGGCTGCGCTGGCGCCGGCTCGCCGGCAACGCGGCGGGGGCCGCCGAGCTGTTGCTGGCAGCACCTGCAGACGTCGGCAACACCGATCTCTGGTGGGAGGAGCGCCGCATCGCCTATCGCGGCGCCCTGGCCAACGGTGATGTACGGCTCGCCTACCGCCTCGCCGCCGAGCATCGCCAGACCGGCGGTCAGGGCTTTGCCGACAGCGAATGGCACGCCGGCTGGATCGCCTTGCGTCAACTGAACCAGGCCGGCATCGCCCGCGCCCATTTCGAGCGGATGTGGGACAACGTCGACACGCCCATCAGCAAGGGCCGGGCCGGCTACTGGGCCGGCCGGGCGGCCGCCGCCGAGGGCCAAGGCCGCGCCGCCCGCCGCTGGTACGAACAGGCCGCTGCCTACGGCATCGCGTTCTACGGTCAGGAAGCGGCGATGGAGCTGCGCGAGCCGCTCCGCTTCGAACGTCGCCTTCCCACCCGCAACGGCGGCGCCTATCGCAGCCAGGAACTGCCGCGCCTGGCCCTGTTGCTCGCCGAGGTCGCGGACGACCTGATCCTGCCGACGGTGGCGCACAACCTCGTGGTCGAGGCACCGACCGCCGAGGCCACCGCCAACGGCATCGAGCTGGTTCTGGAACTCGGCCAATACGGTGTCGCCATTCGCGGCTACATCCCCCTCTACCAGGCGGGACACCTCAATGCGGCCGCCAGCCATCCGATCCCCTTGCGGTTCAAGGGCCTGTTGCGTCCCGCCGACACCCACGTGTCGCCCGCCCTGGCCCTGTCGATCGCCCGCCAGGAAAGCCGCTTCGACATCGCCGCCGTCAGCCGCGCCGGCGCCCGCGGCCTCATGCAACTGATGCCGGCGACCGCCGAGGCCGTGGCCCGTGCCAACGGCCTGCCGGCCGACCTCTCCCGCCTGACCCGCGACCCCGACTACAACGCCGCCCTCGGCACCCGCTATCTGGGCGATTTGCTCCGCCGCTTCGACGACGTCGTCCTCGCCGCCGCCGGTTACAACGCCGGCCCCGGCCGCCCGGCCCAATGGATGACGGAGTTCGGCGACCCCCGCCGCATGGATCGCCACGCCCAGCTCGACTGGATGGAGCGCATCCCCTTCCGCGAAACCCGCAACTACGTGCAGCGCGTGGTCGAGGGTGAACGCGTCTACGACGCCCTGTTGACGTCTTGAGGCTGCGGTCGATCAAGGCAGCAAGTAGGCAGCGTCAGGGGGGTGGCGGCGCGGCGGCTCTGCCGTCGCGACTTCGGCCGGCTGCCGGCGGTGCGCGGCAGCTTAAGGCGCCTCGACCCCAAGTGCAGCCTAACCTACCCTCGCGGTGTTGGTGGGTGACGAAGGGTACGTTGCCGCATGTGCCCCCGCTTCGTCATCCCACGCCAACCCGCCGAGGGAGCACCGTTTGTCCCGTCGCCTGCGCGCCACCTACCGCCTGCAGATCAATGCCGCATTCGACCTCGACGCGGCCCGCGGGGTGGTGCCCTACCTGGCCGAACTCGGCATCAGCCACCTCTACCTGTCGCCGATCTGGGCCGCACGGCCCGGCTCGACCCACGGCTACGACGTGGTCGACCATGCCGCCATCAACCCCGAGTTCGGCGGCGCCGAGGCGTTCGACCGCCTGGTCGGGGCCGCGCACGCGGCAAATCTCGGCCTCATCGTCGACTGCGTGCCGAACCACATGGGCATCGGCTACGCCAACCCCTGGTGGCGCGACGTCTTGATGTGGGGCGAGACCTCGCCCTACGCCAACTTCTTCGACATCGACTGGAAGGCGCCGGAGCCAACGCTCGAGGGCAAGGTGCTGTTGCCGATCCTCGGCGACCACTACGGCCGCGTCCTGGAGGATGGCCAGCTCCAGGCCGATTTCGACGGCGGTTGGCTGGTCGTGCGCTACTACGACAACGCGGTCCCGGTGTTCCCGCGCGACACCGCCGAGATATTGGAGGCGGCGGCGTCTTGCACCGAGGGCAGCGCCGCCGACACGTTGCGCGAACTCGCCCAAGCGGCGCTGAAGCTGGCCAAGCGGCGCGAACGGGTGTCGCGGCAGCGGCGCCGAGCGGACCGCGACCGCGCCCAAGACCTCGCCCAGCGCATCGAGGCCGCACGCAGCGACCCGGGCATCGAAGCCGCCCTCGGCCAAGCGCTCCAAGCACTGACGCCCGACCGGCTGCATCGCCTCCTGGAGCGCCAAGCCTATCGCCTCGCGTTTTGGCGGCTGGCCTCGCAGGAGATCAACTACCGGCGGTTCTTCGACATCAACGACCTCGCCGGGCTGCGCGTCGAAGACAACGCGCTGTTCGACGCCGCCCACGCGCTGGTGTTGGAGCTGGTCGCTGAAGGTGCGGTCGATGGCGTCCGGCTCGACCACGTCGATGGCCTGTTGGACCCGCAAGGCTACCTCGCGCGGCTGCGCCGGCTGGCGAAACGGCCGGACGGCACGCCCGCTTGGCTGTTCGTCGAGAAGATCCTGGGCGAAGGCGAGGCGGTGCCGGCGAGCTGGCCGGTCGACGGCACCACCGGCTACGAGGTGATGCGGCTCTTGCACCTGGTGCAGGTCGATCCGGCCTGCCGGCGCCCCTTGCTGGTGCTCTACCGCTCCTTGACCGAGAGCGGCGGCGACTTCCACGCCGAGGTGGTCAACGCCAAGCGCTTCACCATGGCGACCAGCCTGGCGGCCGAGCTGAACGTCTTGGCGGGCGACCTCAACCGTCTGGCAAAGGCATCCAGGCTCACCCGCGACTACGGCCGGCCGGCCTTGCGCGAGGCGCTGCGCAACGTCGTCGCGCAATTTCCGATCTACCGCACCTATGTCGGCGCCAAGGGGCCGAGCGAGGCCGACCGCGCGGCGATTGGCCGGGCCGTGCGCCGCGCCCGGCGCGCGGCGACGACGCCCGACCTTTCGATCTACGACTTCCTCGAAAGCATCATGACGACCGATGCCGCCACCGCCGGGATCAAGGGGCTGCGCCCCGCCGAGGTGCGGCGCTTCGCCATGCGCCTGCAACAATATACGGGGCCGGTGACGGCCAAATCGGTCGAGGACACGGCGTTCTATCGCTGGTTTCCCCTGGTCTCGTTGAACGAGGTCGGCTCGGAGCCCACCCATTTCGGCCTGGACGTTGCCGCCTTCCATGCCGAAAACGCCGCGCGTCAGGCGGCTTGGCCCCTGAACCTCGTCGCCAGCGCCACCCACGACCACAAGCGCGGCGAGGACGTGCGCGCCAGGCTCGCCGTCCTGAGCGAGCGGCCGCAAGCCTGGAGCCGGGCGCTGCGGCGCTGGTTTCGCCTCGCCGAACCCCTGGTGGCCGCAACCGAGGACGGTCCCGCCCCGAGCCCGAACGACGTGCACCTGTTCTTCCAGATGGTGGTCGGCGCCTGGCCGCTGGCGCTCGCCGCCGACGACGCGGCCGGGCTCGAAGCCTTGGCCGAGCGCCTCCAAGGCTATATGCAAAAGGCGATCCGCGAAGCGAAACGGCAAACGAGTTGGGCCGTGATGGACGAAGTCTACGAAGCCTCGGTGCGCGAGTTCGTGGCGGCGGCCCTCGATCCCGATCAATCGCCAAGGCTGCTCGGCGAGATCGCAAGCTTCGTCGGCGAGATTGCCCGCGCCGGGGCGCTCAACGGTTTGGCCCAAACACTTCTGAAGCTCACGATCCCCGGTGTGCCGGACATCTATCAGGGCACGGAGGATTGGGATTTGAGCTTGGTCGACCCGGACAATCGCCGCCCGGTCGACTATGCCGGCCGGCGGCGTGCGCTCGAGCAATTGCGCGCCGGCGACGAGGTGCTGGCCGCCTGGAGCGACGCCTGGCCCGACGGCCGGATCAAGCTCGCGCTGGTGGCGCGGCTTCTGCGCCTTCGCGCCGGCGACCCCGACTTGTTCGAGCACGGCCGCTACGTGCCCTTGCCGGCTCGCGGTGCCGGCGCCGACCACGTGATCGCCTTTGCCCGGGTCATGGAGCAGCGCGCCCTCGTCGTCGTCGCCCCGCGGCTGGTCAGCGCGATGATGGAAGATGGCGGGCTCGCCGTTGCCTGGGGCGACACGTCGATCGCGCTCGACGACCTCGGCTTCCGGCCGGCGCGGGCGCACGATGCGGTGCACGATCGCAACCTCGAGATCGACCACGCGGCGTTGCCCCTGAGGGCCCTGGCCCGGCCCTTGCCCCTGCTCGCGGTGCGGATCGAGGCTGGAGCCGGCTCAGGTCACGAGACCTAGGCGGACCAGACGGCCCGCACCGTGGGTGTGGGTCCGCTCGATGGCGAGGCCCGGTGGGGGATCGAACGGGTCGGCCTTGCCGAGCTCGACGAGGACCACCGCATCGGCGGTCAGCCAACGACCCTCCACCAGGCGGCAGAGCGCTCGTTCGGCCAGGTTCTGCCCGTAGGGCGGGTCGAGAAACGCCACCTCGACCGGCGCGGTGGCGGTGCCGAGGCGGGTGGCGTCGTTGCGCAGCAGCGTGACCTGGCGGCCCAGATCGAGGCCGGCCACGTTGCGGCGGATCAAACCGGCGGCGGTCGGGTCGTTTTCGATGAAGATCACGTGGGCCACGCCCTCGGACAAGGCCTCGATCCCCACCGCACCCGTGCCGGCAAACACGTCGGCGAAGCGCACACCCTCGAAGCCGTCCAAATGGGCGCGGAGGATGTCGAACACCGCTTGGCGGCGGCGGGCCGAGGTCGGACGGAAGGTGGCATCGGGCGGTGTCTGCAGGACCGTGCCCTTGAAGCGACCGCCCTGCACCCTCAAGACCATGCGCTGAGCGCCTTGCCGAATTGCTCCTTCAACACCTTGAACGGGACCTCTTCGACGTGACCGCGGGCGAGGGACCCGAGCTGGAAGGGCCCATAGGCCGTGCGGATCAGCCGGTTCACCGGATAGCCAAGGTGCTCCATCACGCGCCGCACCTCGCGGTTCTTGCCCTCGCGCAAGCGCACCTCCAGCCACGCATTGTCGCCCTGCTGGCGCTCCAACGTGGCCTCGATCGGCCCGTAGCGCACGCCATCGACGGTCACGCCCTGGGCAAGGGTCGCCAGCGCCTCCGGCTTCACCTTGCCATACACCCGTACCTTGTAACGCCGCGCCCAGCCGGTGCTCGGCAACTCCATGTAGCGCTTCAACGCCCCATCATTGGTCAACAGCAACAGGCCTTCGGAATTGAGATCCAGCCGGCCGACCGGCATCAGGTGGTCGAAGTGGCGGGGCAGCTGGTCGTAGATGGTCGAGCGCCCCGCGGGATCGCGGCGCGCCACCAGCACGCCCTCGGGCTTGTGGAATCGCACCAGCCGCGGCGGTTCCAGATCGGGCAGGGCGGCGCCATCGACCTCGATCCGCGCCGCCGCCGTGACGACGTGCGCGGGCGTCGACAAGACCTTGCCGTCGACCTGGACCCGACCATCGAGGATCAGCCGCTCGGCGTCGCGCCTGGAGCAAAGACCCGAGCGGGCGATCCGCTTGGCGATGCGCTCGCCCGTGGCCTCGCGGGCCTCGCGCGCCGCCCGACGACGTTCAGGTGCGGTCACGCGACGCCTCCACGAAGGCTTCGAACAACGGCCGATCCGCGGCACTGACGCCGTATTCGGGGTGCCACTGTACGCCGACGGCAAAGCGATGGCCGGGGGCCTCGATCGCCTCGATCACGCCGTCCGGGGCGCGGCCGCTGACGACCAGCCCCGCGGGCACCCGGTCGGCCGCCTGGTGATGCGCGCTGTTGACCCAAAGCTCACCCACGCCGGCAATCCGGTGCAAGAGCGTCCCCTCGACCACGGTGACGCTATGGCCGGGTTCGGTGCGAGGGTTCGGTTGCTCGTGGGCCAGCGCGTTCGGCACGGCATCCGGGATGTGCTGGAGCAGCGTGCCGCCGAGCACCACGTGCAGCAATTGCTGCCCGCCGCAAATCCCGAGCACCGGCAGATCGCGGTCGAGCGCGCCGCGGGTGAGGCCGAACTCGAAGGCCGTGCGGCGGTCCTTGGTGGTGGTCAGCGCGTGCTTGGCGCCGCCGTCGTAATAGCCGGGGTCGATGTCGAAGGCGCCGCCGGTGACGACCACGCCGTCGAGGTCATCGAGATAGGCTTCGACCAGCGCGACTTCGTGCGGCAAGGGGCATGGCACGCCGCCCGCGGCGCTGATCGCGTCGACGTAGTTCTGCCGGCAGGCGTACCACGGCAGTTGGCTGAAGCCGCCGCCGGCCTCCCAGTCGAGGGTGAGGCCGATGCGGGGCCGTTGGTCAGTGCGGACGCGCGGCACGGCAAGCCTCCACGAAGGCGGCGAAGAGCGCTTCGTCCGCCGGGCTGACGAGGAATTCCGGCGCCCATTGGACGCCCAAAACGAAGCGGTGCGCCGGGGCTTCGATCGCTTCGATCACGCCGTCGCTGGCGCGGCCGGCGGCGATGAGGCCCGCGCCGAGTTGCCCGACCGCTTGATGATGATCGCTGTTGACCTTCAGGGTCAGACCGGCGGCGATGCGGTGCAGAAGCGTTCCCTGCGTCAGCTCGACGGCGTGGCTCGGCTTCGTCTTCGAGGCCTCCTGCTCGTGCAGGAGGGCTTCGGGCACCTCGTCCGGGATGTGTTGGATCAAGGTGCCGCCCATCACCACGTTGAGCAATTGATGGCCACCGCCCACGGCCAAGACCGGCAGGTCGCGGAGCAACGCCCCGGTGATCATCTCGATTTCGAACGCGGTGCGCCGCTCCTTGGTGGTGACGGTAGCATGCCGCGAGACGGCCCGGTAATATCTGGGATCGACGTCGAACAGACCGCTCGTGACGAGCAGGCCATCCAAGGCGGCGAGGTAGTCTTCGACGCGGTTGACTTGGTGCGGCAACAGCCAGGCGAGGCCGCCGGCGTGATCGACGCTGTCGACGTAGTTCTGGCGACAGCCGTAGCGCGGCCAGGACAGGCCGGCACTGGCGGCTTGCCAATCCGTCGTGATGCCAATGGAGGGCGTCCGGTCAGGGTCGCGCACGCGGGTCTTCACTCAGAAAGGATGGCCCGCCACAGGTTCAGCCGGGCCGCTCGACCTCCAGCGCATGACGTAGCTTCTGCAACGCCAGACGCAAGCGCGATTTCACGGTCCCGAGCGGTAAACCGAAGCGCTCCGCCAGCGCACTGTGCGAGGCTTCCTCGTAGAAGGAAACCCGAACGAGCTCGGCTTGTTCCTCCGGCAACAGCGCCAAGGCCGCCCGCACCCGCTCGGCCGACTGTTCGGCGTCGAACAGTCGATCCGGCTCCGGGGCGGCACTCGGCAACAGCAAGGGCTCGTCGGCATCCAGTTCGGGTCGGCGCTCCCGGCGCAACACGTCGATCTGCCGGTTGCGGGCAATGGTGAAGACCCAGGTCGACACGCTGGCCTGACGCCGGTCGTATTGGACCGCGCGTTGCCAAACCGTGAGCATGACGTCCTGCACCAGATCTTCCGCCTGCGCGTCGCCCGCACCCCGGCGGCGCAGAAACGCCTTCAGCCGCGGCGCGTAATGGTCGAACAATTCCATGAAGGCGGCGCGGTCGCGCCCGCTGGCGACGCGCTCGACCAGATCGGCCAAGCGCCCCGGCGATCCCGGTGCCCTATCGAGCGGAAACAAAGGCGGATCGACCGACATGGCCGAACACTAGCGGTCGAACCGGGCGGCCTTCAAGCCTCCAGCCCGTAACCTCGCGGGCATCGAGCCGCGACCGCCGGCGGTGGCGAGCTTGGCCCCGTGCCGCCGGATGCACGTCCTCTTGCGTTTCCCGGCCCAGGTCGCATATGTCTCCGCGCTTGGCGGGCAGCTGGCGGCGGAGCGCTGCAGCGTCGTAACCGGCGTCGATCATCGGCCTTCGCGCCTACCCTCTCGTTTCCGCGCGCCAGTTTCGGAGGTTCCCTTGGACGACGCAACCGCCCTGAGCCCGTCGGCTCGAGCCGCATTGCGGCGGCGGACTTTCGCCATCATCTCGCACCCGGATGCGGGCAAAACCACGCTGACGGAAAAACTCCTTCTCCAGGGCGGCGCCATTCACCTGGCGGGCGAGGTGAAGGCCAAGGGCGAGCGGCGGCGGGCCCGCTCGGACTGGATGAAGATCGAGCAGCAGCGCGGCATCTCGGTGTCGACCTCGGTCATGACCTTCGATTTCGCCGGCTGCACCTTCAACCTTCTGGACACGCCGGGCCACGAGGACTTTTCCGAGGACACCTACCGGACGCTGACCGCGGTCGACAGCGCGGTCATGGTGCTGGACGCGGCCAAGGGCATCGAGGCGCAGACGCGCAAGCTGTTCGAGGTCTGCCGGCTGCGCGACATGCCGATCGTCACCTTCATCAACAAGTTCGACCGGGAAGCGCGCGATCCCTTGGAGCTGTTGGACGAGATCCACGAGCAACTGGCCCTCGACACGGCACCAATGATGTGGCCGGTCGGCATGGGGCAGAACTTCAAGGGTTGCTGGTCGTTCGAACGAGAGGCGCTCCTGCACGTCGACCATCCTGGCGAGTGGTTCCGCCTGCAGGCGAACCCCTTGCCCGACCCCGACGCGCTGGCCGAGCTTGCCGGCAGCGAACAGGCGCTGCACGCGGTCGAGGGTATGGATCTGGTCCGCCAAGCCTGTCCGCCCTTCGATGCCGAGGCCTATGCCGAGGGCCATCTGACCCCGGTGTTCTTCGGCTCGGCCTTGCGCAATTTCGGCGTGGCGCAACTCCTGGAGGGGCTGGCGCGGATGGCGCCGCCGCCGCAGCCGCAGCCGAGCCAAGGTCGCGTCGTCGACCCGGGCGAGGATCGGGTCTCGGGCTTCGTCTTCAAGGTGCAGGCCAACATGGACCCGAAGCACCGCGACCGCGTGGCGTTCGTGCGCCTCTGCTCCGGCCGCTTCCAGCGCGGCATGAAGCTGCAGCAGGTGCGCGCCGGCAAATCGATTACGGTGTCGTCCCCGATTTTCTTCTTCGCCGACGACCGCGGTCTGGCCGACGAGGCGTGGCCCGGTGACATCATCGGCGTGCCGAACCACGGCGTCCTGCGCGTCGGCGACAGCCTGACCGAAGGCGAGGACCTGCGCTTTACCGGCATTCCCAATTTCGCGCCCGAAATCCTGCAGCGGGTGCGGCTCGACGACCCGATGAAGCAAAAGCACCTGCGCCGGGCCTTGGAGGACCTGGCGGAAGAGGGGGTGACGCAGGTCTTCAAGCCGATGCTCGGCGCGCAGTGGGTCGTCGGCGTCGTCGGCCGGCTGCAGCTCGACGTGCTGCAGACCCGCATCGACAACGAGTACGGCATCAAGATCGCCTTCGACAGCGCCCCCTACGTCACCGCGCGCTGGGTCGATGGGCCCAAGGAGGAACTGGAGCGGTTCGTGCGGACCAAGCACAGCGTCCTGGCCGAAGACCGCGACGGCAACCCCGTCTTCCTCGCCCGCAATGCGTTCGATCTGCAGCGCACCATCGACGAGTGGCCGGGGCTCGCCTTCACCGCGGTTCGTGAACGGGCCTGAGCCGGTGTCGGCCCATCCCGAACCGCGTCAGGTGGTCAAGTCCAGTCCGGACGGCGAGGTCGTCACCATCCGCTTTCGCCTCGATCGGCCCTGGCAACGGCTGCGGGCGTGGCTCGACATGCTGGTGACCGACCACGGCGTCGTCCGCTCGGTGCATCCCAATTGGGGCGAGGTGGCGCCCGGCGTGTACCGCTCGGCCCAGCCCTCGCCGGGTCAGCTCCGCCGGGCCCGGGCACGGGGCATCAAGACGGTCTTGAATCTCCGCGCCGAACGCAATTGCGGCGCGTTCGTCCTGGAAGAGGAAGCCTGTGCCGCCCTCGGGCTCGAACTCGTCAACATCCAGGTGCGCTCGCGCGACGTGCCGTCCAAGGAACTGATCGGCCAGCTCGACCAACTGTTCCACACCCTGGATCGCCCGTTCTTGATGCACTGCAAGTCCGGGGCGGATCGCACCGGCATCGCCGGCACGCTGTATTTGATCCTGCACGAAGGCTGGGATGTGGAAACGGCGATGCGCGCGCAGTTGTCCTGGCGCTGGGGGCACATCCGTGAAGCCAAGACCGGCATGCTCGATTTCTTCTTCGAGTCGTACCTGGCCGACAACCGCAGGCAACCGATGGCGTTTCGGCAGTGGGTCGAGGAGGTCTACGATCCGGCCGCGGTCAAGCAGGCCTTCATGGAGCGCTGGCGGGGCCGCTGGTTCGGTTTGGATCTGAGCTTCTGGCGGGAGTAAGGCCGCGGGCCAAAGCCACGCTTTGGCCGACGAGGAACGCGACCAGGGCGGTGACCACGATCGAGGGGCCGGCTGGGGTATCCAGGTGGAACGAGAGCCACAGGCCGACGCTCACCGCCGTCATGCCCAACAGCGCCGCGATCCAGGCCATGCGCTCGGGCGTGGCGGCGAAGGGGCGGGCGGCGGCGGCCGGAATGATCAGCATCGCCGTGATCAAAAGAATGCCCACGACCTTCATCGCGCCGGCGATGATCAAGGCGATCAGGATCATCAAGGCGAGGCGCAGCGCCAAGACGGGCGTGCCCTCGGCGCGGGCCATCTCCTCGTGCAGGGTGGCGAACAAAAGCCAGCGCCAGGCGACCGCCAGGAACGCCAGAATGCAGGCGCCGCCGATCCAGATGACGTAGATGTCGCGCCAGCCGACCGCCAGGATGTCGCCGAAGAGATAGCCCAGGAGATCGACCCGGATGGAGCCCGCCAGGCCGAGAGTGACGAGGCCGAGGGCCAGGGCCGAATGGGCAAGAATCCCGAGCACGGTGTCGGTGGCGAGCTGGCGCTGCTGCTGCATGATCACGACGAGAATGGCCAAGAGCACCGAAACGCCGGCCACGGCCAGGAGCAGGTCGGCCCCGATCAACAGGCCTAGGGTAACGCCGAGCAGCGCACTGTGCGCCAGGGTGTCACCGAAATAGGCCATCCGCCGCCAGACGACGAAGCAGCCGATGGGGCCGGCGACGGCCGCCACGCCGAGGCCGGCGAGCCAGGCGCGAAGCATGAATTCGGGCATCGCGTCAGCGCTCCCGCGCCCGATCCAAGGGCACCACGCGTTCGCCCTCGTGGTCGTGGTGGTGCGGATAGAAGGCGAGCGCCTCGGCCGCGCGCTTGCCGAACAGCTCGGCATAGATCGGGTCCTTGCCGACCGCCTCCGGCGCCCCGGCGCAGCGGATCCGCTGCTGCAGGCAGATCACCCGGTCGGTGGCGCGCATCACCAGATGCAGGTCGTGGCTGACCAGGAGCACCGCACAGCCGCGCCGCCGCCGCAACCCGGCAATCAGCTCGTAGAGTTCGATCTGCCCCAGATGGTCGATGTTCTGCGCCGGCTCGTCGAGGACGAGGAGGTCGGGCTCCGCGAGCAGGGCACGGGCCAGCAAGACCCGCTGGAATTGGCCGCCCGAGAGGGTCTGCAAAGGCTGGCGTTCGACCCCGGTGACGCCGGCTTCGGCCAAAGCGGCCGTCTTCTTGGCGCGCGTGCGGCGAACCGGCAGGTCGAGAAACCGATCGACGGTGAGGGGCAAGGTGGCGTCGATGGCGAGGCGCTGCGGGACGTAGGCGACGCTGAGCCCAGCGCGCCGTTCGACCGTGCCGGTATTGGGTTTGAGCACGCCGAGGACGAGCCGGACGAGGGTCGATTTGCCGGCGCCGTTCGGGCCGATCAGCGTGATGATCTCGCCGGCGCCGATCGTGAGGTCGACCGCTTCGAGCGCTTGCAGGCCGCCGAAGCGAACGCTGGCAGCGCGCACGACCACCAACGGACCGGGCGGATGAATTTTGCTCGTGGTAGCGGTCGTGTCGTGCATGCAACCGTCGCTGGCCGGCGTCGATCCGACCTTGTAGTGCGCGCGGGCGACGAGGGCGAGCCCTCTCAGGCCCAACCATTGGCTTCGGCGAAGGCCAGAATGGCGGCGGCGACGGCGGCTGGCTGGTCGATGCAGGGCAGATGGCCGGCGTCGTGGATCAGGCTGAAGTCGGCGTTTGGGATCGTCGCGGCGAGGGCGGCGACCTCGGCCGGTGGCGTGGAGCCGTCGTGCTCGCCCGCGAGGCAGAGGCTCGGCACGTGGAGGCGGGCCGCCGCCGCCGTCAGATCGGCGTCGGCCACCGCCGTCATGGCGCCGAGATAGCCGAGCTTCGGGGTGCGCGTCAGCATCGTCCGCCAGCCTTCGATCTCGTCCGCTTCACGCGTTCGGAACGCGGCGGGGAACCAACGCTCCATGACGGCATCGGCGATCGCCTCGATCCCGCCCTGCAAGACCGCGTCGCGCCGGGCCTGCCAGATTTCCGCGGTGCCGATCTTGGCGGCCGTGTCCATCAGCACCAGGCCGCGCACCAGGTCCGGGCGTCGTTCGGCGAGCGAGATCGCCACCATGCCGCCGAGCGACACGCCGCAGATGATGGCCGGGCCCGTGTCGAGCTGGTCGAGCAATCCCGCCAGATCGTGGCCGAAGAGCGTGACGTCGTAGGGCGGTGTCCCCAAACCGCTCAAGCCGTGGCCGCGCTGATCGTAGCGGACCAACCGCAACCGTTCGCTCAGATAGCGGCACAGACGCGACCACAGCCGCATGTCCGTGCCGAGCGCGTTGACGAAGACGATGGGCGTGGCGTTCAAGTCGCCATCTTGACGAGCATACAATACTATATCATCGACACGGCGGAACTGCATTCGATCTGCTCCTCAGGAGCCAAAACGTGCGGCAGGCGACTGTGGCGCATCGGCGTCGTTTTTGAAAGCGGTGAGCCTTGCGGCGTTGAACGTGGTCAGCCTCGAGGCGCTGCCAAGGGGGCGCTCCGGGTCCGGTCGGGGCCGGCTACAGCGGTGCAGCGCAAGGCCAATTCGAGGGCTCGGTAGACCCAGCCGTGCTTCGCCCGGAAGAGTTGGACCGCCGGCGCCAAGCCGCCCCCCGGTTTCGGCTTGGCCGCGAGTTTGGCCTGGATCGCTTGGCCCGAAGCGCTGTCGCACAGCCGCACCCAGCGGTTCGCCTCGACGACCGCCTTGGCCAGCCGGGGCAGGTTTTGGCCTTGATGACCGAGCGCCAGGAGCACGTGGCCCGGCGCGCATTCCGCCATCAGCCGTGCCAATTCGATGGTGATCTCGCCGACGATGTAGCCATCGGCCTGGGGTTGGCCGTGCTCGATGCGGTGCATGTGCCAATAGCGACCGATCCCGGCGCAGACCTTGAGGGCGTCGCTGCCGAAGCCGAGTTCGGCTCCCTGCCTGCGGAAGGATGCGATGGTCAACAGCAGGAGCGCTAGCAGCCGGCTCTCGGCCGGCGCCGTGGGCGCATCGTCCCAGACGTAGAAGCCATCGCCGGTCGTGGTGCGCCTGAGGGCGAGGGGATGATCGTGCCGGGTGAGGCAGTCTTCGGCTTCGCTGAGGGCGCGCTCGAGCGCTGCGAGGTGCAGCAACTGGTCGGTCGGGCCCAACAGGGTGAAGCCCGCGAGGTCGAACAACAGCACCGGACGCGGTGGCGAGAGCGTGACGGCGTAGCGGGCGATCAAGGCGTCCAGGTTGTGCCGTTGCGAGCGCCCGAGCGCGCCCGCACAGACACAACGCACGACACGGGCGCTCTCCGCGTGTTGCGCCCGCAGCGCCGCCCAGGCGTCGGGCGTATGCGCCAAAGGCTGGGTCCAGGAGAGGGGGTTGGAGCGGCGCAACTCGAGATAGGCGTCGCGCGGCAGGAGCAGCACCTGAATGACGTCGCGGGCCAGGGTCCAGGCCAGCACGAAGCGTTCACCGAAGGCCCAATGCCGTTGCAGTTGTTGCACGAGGCTTTCGCGATCGAAAATCGCCATGATCAATCTCGCCGAGCAAAAATGGGCGCAGGTAAATGCCGCGTTGCCGCTGCGTCGGCAAGCGGGTCAGCCGAAGGCCCAAAGGGCCGACAGCAAGGCGGTAACGAAGCCGGTAATACCGAAGGCGTAGGCGAGCCAGGGACTGGCTCTGTTCGACGCGCTCACCGCGTTGGCCAACTCGTCGTCCAGGTGCAGGCGCGGATGCACCGGTGCCCGAACCGGCGGTGGCACGCGGGCAGCGGCCTGCTGCGGCCTTGCTGCGGGCGTGGGTTGCTTGAACACGAGCGGCGTGTCGGCTTGGGTGCTGTCGTAGAGGACGGTCACGAGCGGATCCTGGGCCTTCGCGAAATTCACTTCACGCACCAGCCGCACGCCGCGCACGTCGGGCTGCCGGCGGGCGCGCTCGAGCGCGGTCCGGGCTTCCGCCTCGTCGGCGAAGCAGGCATCCAAGAGCCAGCGCCCGTCGCGCAGGCCGTAAAGCTCGAAATGGGCCGTCACGGCGCGTCGTTCCATGAGCGCTGCTCCCGCTGCTCGACCATGCCTCATTGGAGCATGGCCTTTGCGGGTTAAACTTTGGTTAGGGCCTTGACGCCGTCGCCGTTGCGAACCCAGCCGCGGGCGTGGGTGTTCGGCAGAGGGCAGCCGTCGCAACTCGTGCCGGCGTAGGACCGTTCAACGCCCGCCGTTCTCGAACTCGCTGACCAGCGGGCGGTCGAGCAGCCGTTCGATCGCTTCGCCCAAGTCGAGGCGGCCGGCGAGGACGGCATCGAGCGCTTCGGCGATCGGCATGTCGACGCCGCGCAGCCGCGCCAACTGCAACAGGAGCGGTGCCGCCTTGCGCCCTTCCGCGAGCCCGCCTTCGGCTTCGGCGCGGTCGGCGTCGATGCCCCGGCCCACCGCCTCGCCGAAGCGGAAGTTGCGGCTGTGCGGGCCGGCGCAGGTCAGGGCGAGGTCGCCGACGCCGGCGAGGCCCAACAGCGTGGTCGGTTTGGCCCCCATGACCAAACTCAGGCGGGTGATTTCGGCGAGGCCCCGGGTCAACAGGGCGGCCTCGGCATTGGCGCCGAAACCGAGGCCGCGCGCCATGCCGCAGGCGATGGCGACCACGTTCTTCGCCGCCCCGCCGATCTGCACGCCGACCGGGTCGTCGTTCAGGTACGGGCGAAAATGCTGGCTGTGCAGCGCATAGCCCAGGGTCTCGCCGAGGGCGCGGTCGACCGGCGCCATCGCCAAGGCCACCGCCGTCGGCAGGTCCTTCGCCACCTCGTCGGCGAAACTCGGGCCGCTCAGAATGGCGATCGGTGCTGCCGGTAGGACCTTGGCCACGGCCTCGCTCAACAACGACGGTCCCGCCGCGTGCAAACCCTTGGCGCAGATGGTCCAGGGCACGCCCTGGCGCAGTCGGGGGGCGAGCGCTCGGGCGACGTCGACCGTGGCATGGGACGGCACCACCGAGAGCACCGCATCACCGAGATCAGCGGCCTCGGCTACGGCCAAAACGTCGATCGACCGCGCCAGGTCGATGCCGGGCAGCTGCGGGCTCTGGCGCGTTCGGCGCAACGCTTCTGCGGTGACGCCGTCGCGGGCGAGCACCTGCACGCTACGGCCGGCGCGGGCGGCCTGTATGGCCAGCGCCGTGCCCCATGCCCCACTGCCGACGACGGTGATCCGGTCCAAGCCTCGCTCCTCAGCGCCGATAGCAAAGCCAATCGCGCAGCAGTGCGGTTACCGCCTGCGGCTGCTCGATCGGCGCCAGGTGGCCGCATTGTTCGATCAGCGCCAGCCGGGCCCGGGGGATCGCCTCGGCCATGCGGGCATGGGCCTCGGGCGGTGTCAGCACGTCTTCGCGCCCGCACAGGACCAAGGTCGGGCAGGCGATCTCGGCGAGCGAGGCCAGGCTGTCGGGGCGGCTCATGATGGCGTGCATTTGCCGGCTGTAACGGTCGGCCCCGACCGTTTCCGCCATCGATCGCACCAGTTCGACCGGCCCCGGTTGGGTCAGCGCGGCCGGCCCCAGAAGAGCCGACAGCCGGCCGTCGATGTGGGCGTCGAACCGGCCCGCGTCGATGTCGCGCAAGGCCTCGTGGCGGGCGGCCTTGACCTCGGGCGGGTCGAGGTCGGCCTTGGTGTCGAGCAGCGCCAGGCGGAACACCCGGCTCGGCGCCCGGCGCATGATCTCCATCGCCACGTAGCCGCCCATCGACAGCCCGGCGAGCGCGAAGCTCGGCGGTGCGGCGGCGAGCACCGAGGCCGCCATCTCGGCGACGTGCGTGCCATCGAGAATACCGGGGACCTGGACGTCCGCCATGTCGGCCAAGTGCGCCGCGGCATGGGCCCAGAGCCGCTCGTCGCAGCCCAGCCCCGGCAAGAGCACGAGCGGTATGCGATCGGTCATGGTCTCATCCCCTCGTTTCCCCGCGGGTCTCGCAAAACCGGATGACGTCGAGCCAATCGGCCCTGAGCTGGCTGCCCTTCGCGCCCGGCAGGTCGAACACCGAAAGCCCTTCGAGCGCCACGTCGGGGTAGATCGCTCGGTCGGGGATGCGGCCCACCAACTCCTGCTCCAGGCCGCCCACGAAGGTCTCCAGGCGCGCCGCCGCCCGGCTCCGCGGCCGCAGACGGTTGCCGACCAAGCCTAACACTTTTTTGCCTCGGCGTACCGGTTTCAAGGTCTCGACCTTGGCGATCAGTTTGGCGGTGCTCTGCTCGTCGAAGACCGACGGCAGGAGCGGCACGACGATGACGTCGGCGGCCCGGATCAGGTCTTCGAGCCGGCCGAAGCGCATGGCGGCGGGCGCATCGATCACCAGGCGCTGCGTCCGCTTCGGCGCCGCGGCCTCGCTCTTCGCCCAATCCAGCCCGCTGACCTGCGGCACCGTCCTCGGGCGCGTGTCGAGCCAACCGAGGCTGGAGCGCTGGCGATCGCAGTCGGCGAGTGCGGTGGTGAGCCCGGCATGGGCGAACGCGCTCGCGAGGTGGGTCGCCGTCGTCGTCTTGCCGCAGCCGCCCTTGGTATTGACGACCAAAACGGTCAGCAAGGGCTCGCCTCCGGCCAGAACGGCTCGGTCGATTTGAAGGCCTGCCAGTCGGCGACCAGTTCGACCTCGTTGCCCGCCGCCGCATGCGCGTACCAGCCGAGCACGAGCCCCCGCGCCACCGCCAGCCGCCCGCTGCCGTCGCCCGCGGCCAACCGGTCCAACAGGGCTTGGGCCTGGGCTTGGTCGTTCATGTGGCCGAAGGCGTCCTGCAGCCGAGCGAGGTGGGCCAGATAAGGCTTGACCCGTTTCGCCGGATAGAGGTCGCGGGTGAAGTCGATGGCGTAGCGCAGCTTCTTCAAGGCAATGCGCACCTCGTGCCGGGCCGCCGGATCGAGTTTGGCGAAGCCTTTGCCGCGCTTGCGGGCGACCTTCGCCCGCTTCGCCAACAACGCATCGGCGAACGGACCGAGCGGGGCTTCGAAGCGCTCCTGGCCCAGCCGGTCGGCCTCGGCCCACCAGCCCCGCCGATCGATCCAGGCGCCGAGATCGAGCAAAAACTCCGTGTAGCGGCGGCTCGCCAGCATCGCCCTGACCTCGTCATAGGCCTCGCTCCGCGTCAGCGCGATGGTGCTGCAGAGTTCGCCGAGTGCTGCATCGTTGGGCCAAGCGTCGAGCACTGGCGGCAGCAGTTCGGCGGTGAAGACATCGAGGTCGCGGGCGGGGCCAAGCGCCGTCATGACCGCACGGGCCTCGTCCTTCAGCCAGGCGAGCCGGGTGGGCGCCAAGTGGCTGCCGAAGCAGGTCAAAACCGAGCGGAGCCGCCGCAGCCCGACCCGGAGCTGGTGCAGGCCCTCGGGACTGCGCCCCTCGAATGCCGCATCGTGGTTGGCGTACCACTGGCCGAAACAGTTCTCGAACACCGCCCCGAGGGCATGGCCGAGCGCCATCCCGCGGTCCAGGCGAACCCGGTCGGCCTTGGTTCCGGCCGGCGGTCGAGGGTCGGCGAGGGCATGGCCGCGGGCGGCCTTGGAGCGCACCACGAGCAGCGTGGCCCCGCCGGCGGCAAGCACCTTCGCAAGTTCGAACACCGCTTGCCTGTCGCCCGCCTTACGCTCGATCTCGATCTCGTTCAGGGGCGCTTCGCGGCCGTCGGGCAACAGCCATCGCCCCCGGTCGTGGGCGATCTCGACCTCGCTCGAACGGCCGAGCGCGTCGACTTCGGCCACCAGTTTGGTTCGCCTGAGGACGTCGGTGGTGAAGCAGGCCTCCAGCTCTTCCGGAAAGACGGCGCCGAGGGCGTCGCGCAGCGGTCCGAGCCCGAGCGCACCGAGATCCGGCCGGGCGTCCGGCACCACCGTTTCCAGCTCCAGCCGCGCCGGTGCGGTACGGTCGGCCTTCAGCGTCTGGGTGAAGCCGTCGCCCCGGTCGCGGATGCGCAAGGTGAAGCCCTTGGCCGCCAGTCGCCGATCGGGGGTGTCGAAGTAGACGCTCACCAAGCGGCGCTCGGCCGTTCGGGCAGCGTCCTTGCCGGCCGCGGCGAAGGCGGCGGCCACGGCCTCGTTCGACCCGGTCAGCTTCAATTCGAACTCGGTGTCGGCGCCGTCGCCCCGAGGGGCGCCGTCGGCCAGGGCGTTCGACACGTGTCCATCCATGGTTGGCAGGGCGAGCGCTAGGGCGTCGAAGGATCGCACCGAATGCCGGCGCGCTCAAGTTGCGCACCCGCCCGTTCGACCAAGGCCGAAAGCGGGGCCGACGCATCCAGCCGGTGCCAGTCGATCGCCCCGGTCTCCAGCCGCAATTGCGCCCTGACGACGGCCGCGTCCGCGTCCGACGCATCGCCCCGCCGCGCCGTCACCCGCGCCCGGAGCGTCCGGGCTTCGGCCTCCAGCCAGAAGCCCGTGAACGGCACCCCAAGGCGCGCGGCGAGGTCCGGCAGGGCGCGGCGCTCGCCCGGCTGGCGGTGGACGGCGTCGACGATGACGCTCCAGCCGGCGCCGAGCGCTGCCTCGGCGTCGCTCCAGAGTTGGTCGAACACGCGCTGGCTCGCCGCGGCGGTGTAGGCCGCGGCCGGCAGCCGGGTCGTCGCTGGCACGCCCCAGAGGCGCTTGCGCACGACGTCGCTGCGCAGGACCACCGCACCCGGCAGCGGCCGCAGGCGAGACGCCAAGACCTTGGCGAGCGTGGTCTTGCCGGTACCGGAAAGGCCGCCGATGCCGATCAGGCAGGGGGCGGGCGGCGGTTCCAGGGCGGCGGCGAGGTCGAGATAGCGACGTGCCTGGGCGAGGGCCTGGGGCTCCGGCGGATCGCTCAGCCCGAGCGCTTCGACCTTGGCGCGAATCGTCGCGCGCAGGGCCATGAAGAAGGGCAGGGCCGCCAAGCCGGTCAAGTCGTCGGCCAGTTCGACGCGGGTTTGCAAGACGCGCCAAGCCGCGCGCACGTCGCCGCGGTGGACGAGGTCCATCAACAAAAAGGCGAGATCGTAGACGACGTCGATGCAGGCGAAGTCCTCGTCGAACTCGATGCAGTCGAAGGCGACGACCCGCCCATCGAGGGCCACCAGATTGCCGAGATGGAGGTCGCCGTGGCAGTGGCGAACGCAGCCCTGTTGGCGCCGCGCGTCCAACAGCGGCGCCAGACGGGCGAGGGCAGTATGGGCGGCTTGGTCGACCCGCGCCACCCGATCGGGTTCGAACAGACCCGGCCTTAGGGCTTCGAGGTCCATCCGATTGCCCGCGACGATCGCCGTCATCGCCTCGCTGCCACCCTTGTCGTGGCGGATTTCGGCGCTCTCGTGCAAAGCCACCACGGTTCGGCCCAAGGCTTCGGCCAGCCGGTCGTCGAGCGGGCCATTCCTTGCGATGCGATCGAGTTGCGCGTCCTTGGGGAAGCGGACCATTTCCAAGAGCCACTCCACCGGCGCGCCGGGCGCTTCGGGCGCGACCAGGTGCAGGCGGTCGCCCTCAGGGACCAGCTTCAAGAGCCGCCGGTAGAGTTCCGGCGCGTGACGGCGGTTCAAGCGCAGCTCGTCTTCGAGCGCACGGTGCCGGGCGTCGAGCCCGGTGAAGTCCAAAAAACTGAAGCGCACCGGCCGTTTCAGCTTGTAGGCGTGCGGGCCGACCAGGAGCACGTGGGCGGCGGCGGTGTCGATCCGCTCGACCTCGCTCGCCTCGACGCCGAAGGGCTGGCCGGTCAGGAGCGCATCGAGTACGGCAGCTACGTCCGTCTTCGTCATGCCGACCTGCATTCGGAGGTGGACCTCGGCGCATCCTCGACCAACATTAGCGACATGTCCAAAGGCGATCTCACCGAAGGCCGAAACGCGGACGTCGCCGCGTTCTTGGAAAAGCTGCAAGCGACCCCCAAACCGCAGGGCCGCGGGCGGCGGGGGCGGCTGTTGTTCGCGATGGATGCGACGGCCTCGCGCGAGCCGAGCTGGGACCGGGCGGTGCAGGTCCAGGGCGAGATGTTCCTCACCGCCCAGGCGCTGGGCGGCCTCGACGTGCAACTCGTGTTCTTTCGCGGCTTCGACGAATGCAAGGCGAGCCGCTGGGTGCGCGAGCCCAAGGCCCTGGTCGATCTCATGACCAAGGTCATGTGCCGCGCCGGCCAGACGCAGATCGAGCGGGTGTTGAACCACGCGCTCCGGGCGTGTGAGGACACGCCGATCGATGCGCTCGTCTATGTCGGCGATGCTTGCGAGGAGGAGGTCGACCGGTTGGGTCATCTCGCCGGCAAGCTCGGGGTGCGGGGCGTGCGGGCGTTCGTGTTCCAGGAAGGTTTCGACCCGGTGGCGAGCCGTGCCTTCCGCCACATGGCGGAGCTCACCGGCGGTGCCCATTGCCAGCTGTCCTCGACCAGCCCCGACGAACTGCGCGATCTGTTGCGCGCGGTCGCGGCCTATGCGGCCGGTGGCGTCGCCGCCTTGGAGGACGCCAACCGACGCCAGACCCGCAAGGTGCGGCTGTTGAGCAAGGGCTGAACCCGTGACCTGGATCGTCGGTTTGTCGGCCGTGGCCGGGCTGGTCGTCACGATCATGGCCGCCCGCTGGATGGCCTCCTTGCCGGCGCGCGACATCGCCCAGGCGCTCCGCGTGTTCGTCGCCACGCTGGCGGCGTTGCTGGGCTCGGGCCTGATCTATGCCGGCCGCATCGGCTTTGCCATCGCCGTGCTCGGCGCCGGTTTTTGGGCGATCCGTTCCTTTCGCCGCGCCCAGCGTCCGCCCGACACCTTCGGTCCCGCCGAGAGCATGGCCGGCTACGACGACGAGGCCACCGTCCGGACCGCCACCCTGGTGATGCGGCTGGACCCGGCGACGGGCCATCTCGACGGCGAGGTGTTGCAGGGGCCCTATCGCAAAAAACGCCTGTCGCGGCTCGGCTTGACGCAGCTTCTGGACCTCCTCGCCCAATGCCGCCGCGACGACCCGGAGAGCGAGCCGCTGTTGGAGGCGTTTCTCGACCGGCGGCATCCGGGTTGGCGCAGCGACGAGGGGCCCGAGACCGCCGCCAGCCAGGTCATGACCGATGCCAAGGCCTACGAAATCCTGGGGCTGGAGCCGGGTGCCGACGAGGCGGCGATCAAGGCTGCCCACCGGCGGTTGATGGCCAACCTGCACCCCGATCGCGGCGGCTCGACCTATTTGGCCGCGCAGATCAACGAGGCGCGGGCGCATCTCCTGGACCGCGGCCGGCATCGCCGTTAAGTGGCCGTGGCCGCCGGCTCGCCCTCGGGTTACAGGCGCGCCGACACGTCCATTTCGGGAGATCGATCGTGAGCAGCGTCAAAAAGGCCGTGTTTCCCGTGGCCGGCCTCGGCACCCGCATGTTGCCGGCAACCAAGGTGCTGCCGAAGGAAATGCTCCCGGTCGTCGACAAGCCGATCCTCCAATATGCGCTCGAAGAGGCCAAGGCCGCCGGCATCGAGGAGTTCGTCTTCGTCACCGGCCGTGGCAAGTCGATTTTGGAGGACCACTTCGACCGCGCCTACGAATTGTTCGATACACTGGAGCGTAAGCAGAAAACGGAAGCCCTGGCGGAGCTGGAAAGCTGGCTGCCGACCGCCGGGACCGTGGTCTACACCCGCCAGCAGCAGCCCTTGGGCCTTGGCCATGCGGTCTGGTGTGCCCGCCATCTGATCGGCAACGAGCCCTTCGTCGTCAGCTTGGTCGATGACCTGATCCTCGGCGACGTGCCCTGCACCGGCGAGTTGATCCAGGCGCACGAGCAGACCGGCGGCAACGTCGTGGCGACCATGGAGGTGCCGCTGGAGCACACCAGCCGCTACGGCATCCTCGATCCGGGCAAGGTGGAGGGCCGTCTGGTCGAGGCCAAGGCGATGGTCGAAAAGCCGGAGCCCGAAGCCGCCCCCTCGCGTTACGCCGTGATCGGCCGCTACGTGCTCCTGCCCGAGATCTTCGATCACCTGGAGCGCCAGGAGCGCGGTGCCGGCGGCGAGATCCAGCTCACCGACGCCATGGCCAGGATGTTGGGTGCGCACCCCTTCCATGGGTACGTCTTCAGTGGCGAGCGGCATGATTGCGGCGACAAGCTCGGCTATCTGGAGGCCATCGTCGCTGCCGCCAGCCGGCGGGCCGACCTGAAGGCCGGCCTTGGCGACGTTTTGCGACGCTACGTCTGATCCCGAGCGAGGTTCACCATGCCGGCACGGCACGACTTCCACCCCACCATCCTGCGCGAGTACGACGTGCGCGGCATCGTTGGCGAGACCCTGTTCGCGGCCGATGCCAGGGCGCTGGGTCAAGCCTATGCCACCATCCTCCAAGAGGAGGGCAGGGGCCTGAAGATCGCCGTCGGCCGCGACGGCCGGCTGAGCTCGCCGGAACTCTGCGCGGCCCTGGTCGACGGCCTTTTGGCGGCCGGCTGCGAGGTGCACGACGTCGGCTTGGGGCCGACGCCGATGCTCTATTTCGCCGTCCACCATCTGGGCTGTGACGGCGGCATCCAGGTGACGGGCTCGCACAACCCGCCGAGCCACAATGGCTTCAAGATGATGATCGGCACCGCGTCGTTCTTCGGCGACCGCATCCAGGCGATGCGGCCGATCGCCGAGACGGGCGCCTTCCTCGAAGCTGAGGGCGGCAAGGTCCGCGATATGCCGGTCTTCGACGCCTATGTCGCACGGCTCGCCCAGGACCATCACGGCACCCGGCCGATCCACGCCATCTGGGACACGGGCAATGGCGCCGCCGGCCCCGCCGTCGCGGCGCTGGTGAAGCAGCTGCCCGGCCGCCACGAGGTGTTGTTCGCCGAGGTCGACGGCCGCTTTCCGAACCATCATCCCGACCCGACCGAGCCCGAGAACCTCGAGCATCTGATCGAGCGGGTGCGCGCGACCGGTGCGGAACTCGGCATCGGCTTCGACGGCGATGGCGACCGCATCGGCGTGGTCGACGGCGCGGGCCGGATGCTCTTTGGCGACCAGCTCATCGAGGTCCTGGCCTCGGACCTGTTGCCGCGCTATCCGGGTGCGCCCATCATCGCCGACGTCAAGGCCTCGCAGACCCTCTACGACGCCATCGCCCAGATGGGCGGCAAGCCGGTGATGTGGAAGACCGGCCACTCGCTCATCAAGGCGAAGATGGCCGAAATCGGCGCACCGATGTCGGGCGAGATGTCGGGCCACATCTTCTACAAGGACGGCTTCTACGGCCACGACGACGCGCTCTACGTGGCGGTCCGTCTCTTGGACATCCTCGCCCGCGGCACCAAGACCCTGGCCGATTACAAGGACGCCATGCCGAAGGTGGTCAACACGCCGGAAATCCGCATCGACTGCCCGGACGAGAAGAAGTTCGACGTCATCGCCGCTGTGAAGGAGCGGCTTGCCGCCCAAGGTGCCGAGGTCAACGCCATCGACGGCGTGCGGGTGAACACGGCCGACGGCTGGTGGCTGATGCGCGCCTCCAACACCCAGGCGGTGCTGGTCGCCCGCGCCGAAGCGATGGATGCGGCGGGCTTGGAGCGTTTGAAGGCCACCATCCGCGCCGAACTCGACCACGCCCAGGTGCCCGTGCCGAAGGCCCTGCAACCCGCCTGAACCCCGCACTCCGACCAAAGCAGCCCCGCCTCCGACCCGGTTTTGGACCAATGGCCGGGTCGAGAGACCGAGATATATTCATTATTTCTCATATGACTGATGCCGGTGCGCAGGGCGCGCGTCGGCCACCCATTTCAGGGAGGGGTGTGCATGGGCGAGCATGCAGCGCGGAGTGCTGCCGACCGTCGTCGTTTCATGAAGCTGATGGCCGCTGCGGTGGCGGGCCTGGGTGGCGGGGCCTTCTTCTACGGTCCGGGCCGCAGCAGTGTCGCCGCCGTGCGCACGTCCGCGCGCATCGTCATCGCCGGTGCCGGTGCGGCCGGGCTCACCGCCGCCTCGCAGCTGGCCGACCGGCTGGAAGGTGCCAGCATCACGCTGATCGACCCGCGCGAAGCCCATCTCTATCAGCCGGGCTTCACCTTGATCGCCGCCGGCTTGAAGTCCCCCGGCTACGCCGTTTCGACCACCGCCGAATATGTCCGCCGCGGGGTGGATTGGGTGCAGGAGGGCGTCGCCGAGATCGACCCGGACGGCAACCGGGTGGTGACCTCCAGCGGCCGCAGCATTGCCTATGATTACCTGATCGTGGCGACCGGTGCGGAGCTGAACTACCAGGGCATCGAGGGCATGGACGTGTCCTTGATCGGCCAACACGGCATCGGCAGCGTCTATGCGAGCCCCCAGGCGGCGCGCACCACGTTCGAAACCATGTCCGCCTTTGCCGAGCGCGGCGGTGTCGGCCTGTTCGGCCGCCCGGCGACGGAGATGAAGTGCGCCGGCGCGCCGCTGAAGTACACCTTCATCACCGACGACATCCTCCGCCGGCGCGGCAACCGCGACAAAGCCGAGCTGCACTATCTGGCGCCGCAAGGCTCGCTGTTCAGCGTGCCCATCGTCGCCGAGAAGGTGCGCATGCTCTACGCCGACCGCGGCGTCGAGACGCACTTCCAGCACAACCTCACGGCCATCGACCCCGGCCGCCAGCGGGCCACCTACGCGACGCCCACCGGCACCGTCGAGATGGACTACGACTACATCACCATCGTGCCGCCGATGCGCGCCATCGCGGCGGTGCGCAACAGCCCGTTGCCCTGGCCCACCGGCCCCTGGGGCGAGCAGGGCTGGATGGAGGTCGACCGCGACTGCATGCGCCACCTGCGTTACCCGAACGTGTTCGGCGTCGGCGACGTGGCCGGCGTGCCCAAGGGCAAGACGGCGGCGAGCGTCAAGTGGCACGTCCCGGTGGCGGTCGATCACATCGTCGCCGACATCGGCGGCACGACGTCGGACGCGGTGTTCAACGGCTACACCTCCTGCCCGCTGATCACCCGCATCGGCCGCGCCATGCTCATCGAGTTCGACTACGACGACAACCTGGTCCAGTCGTTCCCCGGCATCGTCGCCCCGCTCGAAGAGCTTTGGGTCAGCTGGGTCATGAAGGAAACGGCATTGAAGCCCACCTATCTCGCCATGCTGCGCGGCCAAGCCTGAGGAGAGCGTCCCATGCAAGAGCTCGATCCCACCGTCTTCGTCATCGTGTTCATCGAGATGCTGGGCCCGGCGCTGTTCTGGCTGCTGGTTGCCGGCATCATCGTCACCACGCTCGCGTTCTTCTGGGTGTTGATCCGCGACCGCGGCCTCTACAGCAAGCGCTTCGTCCGCTCGGAGATCATCGGTCTGTTCGGCGGCGCCTTCGCCATCGGGTTCATGCAGTACATCACCAATTCCGGCTTCCGCGACATCGGCGGGCCGATCGACTGGGTGTTGGTGATCGCCATCTTCGCCGCCGGCGCGATCGGCACCACGCTGCTGGCCTACACCGTTTGGAGTGTCGTCGGCGGCCGTAAGCCCGAGCCCGACGCCGCCTGACATCCGACCACCGATCCGATGGGCCCCGTCGCCGCGCGCGGCGGGGCCTTGCTTTCGACGAGGCCCCATGCCCGACACGGCCAGCGCCAGCCCCGACGTCCGCCCCTTCCTCGACCGATTGGAACACCTGCCGATCGGTCTGTTCGCCGCGGTGATGGGGTTGGGCGGCCTCACCCTCGCCACGCTCCGCCTGGAGCATCACTTCGGCTGGCAGGCGGGGGCGAGTGTCGCGTTGCTGCTGCTCGCAGCGGCGGTCTTCGCCGCCCTCGCGACGCTCTACGCAATCAAGGGTTTGCGCTTTCCCGAGGCCGTTGCCGCCGAGTGGTGCCATCCCGTGAAGCTCGCCTTCTTTCCGACGCTCAGCATCAGCCTGATCCTGCTCGGCACCGCCGCCTTCCAGCTCGCCCCGGCGGTGGGCGCGCCGCTCTGGGCGATCGGCACGCTGCTCCAGGGGGTCTTGACCCTGGCGGTCGTCTCGATGTGGATCCACGCGGCCCACTACGAAGCCCCGCACCTGAACCCCGCCTGGTTCATTCCAGCGGTCGGCAACGTGCTGGTGCCGCTGGTCGCGGCCCCGCTCGGCCTGATCGAGATCGCTTGGCTGTTCCTCTCGGTCGGGCTCGTCTTCTGGCTGGTGCTGTTGACCCTGGTCTTCAACCGGCTGGTCTTTCACCACCCGATGCCGGCCCACCTCCTCCCCACGCTCTGCATCCTCGTGGCCCCGCCCGCCGTCGCCTTTCTCGCCTATGTCGGCCTGAATGGCGGCGTCGATGGCTTTGCCCGCATCCTCTACTATCCAGGCCTCTTCTTCTTCGCGCTCGTCGTCATTCAGGCCCCGAAGCTCGTCCGGTTGCCCTTCGCGCTCAGTTGGTGGGCCTATTCCTTCCCGCTCGCGGCCCTCACCGTCGCCACGCTGGTGATGGCCGAAACCTTGCCGAGCGCTCCGTTGGCGTGGCTCGGGATCGCGCTCTACCTGCTCCTGGTCGCCGTGGTCGGCGTCCTCGTCTGGCGCACGGTCAAGGCGTTTGCGGCCGGCAAGGTGTTGCAGCCGCACCCCTGACGTCGCCGCTTGCCGGGGCTCGGTTCAGTCGCCGTCGAGTGGGATCGGGGTCGCCAGCTCGTGCCACAGCGTGTCCTCGGCACCGCCGTCTTCGTGCACCAGCATGAGAAAGCGGCAGGGCACCAACGACACGAGCGGGTGGTGCCAAACGCCCGGCGCATAGACCACGCCACGCGCACCTTCGCACAAAAAGGCGCGCAACTGGGCGAGGTCCGGTTGCCCGCCCCGGTCCGGTGCGACGACCACCAGAAAGCGGCCGGCCATGCCTACGGGCACGAACAGCTGCGACGAGTGCGGGTGACGTTCCAACCGCGCGATGGTGGCGGGCAGGGGCTCGGCCGCCGCACGGATCAACGCCACGTTGGTTTCCAGCCCCCCACGCAGGTCCTGGACGTTGGCCACCCGATCCCAGCGGCCGGCGCCGCCGGTGAGCGGCAGGTCCAACAGTGTGCCAAATGGTGCAAAGGCGTCGGCGTCGAGCGGCTCCAGGGCCAAGCGGTCGCGGGAAAGGTGCATCGTGTCTACCGTCTTTGGGGCCCGACGGCCAAGTCGAACGGGGTTGCGGTCGGGCCCGGCCGGCTTCTGGCCCGCTGCGACCGCAGCCCTCGAGCGACCGTGGCGCGGTAAGGCCATCGTGGCCGTGGCGTCGTCGTACTTCGCCTGCCCCGCTTCGTCCACGGGGCCTCGGCTGGCGGGCTCTGGCGGGTCCTGCCGTTGACCCTCGGCGCCCAGTGTCGGCCGGTGGCAGGCGCGCCTCGCGGCACCTCGGCCCCAACCGCGTTGGCTGCAGGGTGAGAACCTCGGATGGCGGCCGGCGGCCGTGCGTTTCGTGGGAAGCGCTGGCCTTGCCAAGCCTGGCCTTCGCGACCGTGGGTCGCACCAAGGTCGCGGCATTGAATGCTTGCGCCAACCCAACGAAAGGTGGAAAGCAAATACCGGGTGTCTCGTTGCGGGCGAAGCCGCGACGTGTTCAACACTCGATGGAACCTTTTGATCCGCAGGCGTCGGCCCGCGGTCGTCCCGAAAGCGCGTACGATGCAACTCACCCACTTCAGCAACTACGCCGTTCGCACGTTGATGTACTGTGCGCTCAAGCCGGGGCAGGTGTGTCGGGTGCGCGACATCGCCAACGCCTACGGCATTTCCGAACACCACCTCATGAAAGTGGTGCAAACGCTCGGCCAGATGCAACTCATCGACACGCTGCGGGGACGCGGCGGCGGCATCCGCTTGGCCAAGGATCCGCACGATATCGTCATCGGGCAGGTGCTGCGGGTGACCGAGGGCAATTTGAACCTCGCCGAGTGCTTCGACGAAGCGACCAATACCTGTCCGCTGCGTCCGGCCTGTCGGTTCAAGCTCGCGCTGACCCGCGCGTTGGAGGCGTTCTTCCTCGTGCTGGAGGGTTACACCCTGGCCGATTTCATCTGCCACCCGCACGAGTTGGCGGCGCTGTTGAAACTCAGCCCCGACGAGCCCGAGGCCGACCTCGCGATGGCGGCCAACTGAGCGCCACGACCTCTTCGCCGCCCTGCGACGGGATGAACCAGCGCGGAGCCTCGTCCGTAGAAGACGAGACCAATGCTGGACCGTGCTGCGCCGAGCGCCCTTTGGCCATGGCCGGCACCAGGGGGACACCACGTGATCGAACCGACCGGGTCCGGTGCCGCACCGGATCGCCTGCGCGAGCGTCGCCTTCTGGGCCGGCGCCGCCTCGCCTTTTTGGCCCTCACGTCGACCACCGCGCTTGCGGCCTTGGCGACCCTGGCCATGATCCTGGGCGGCGACGGCTTTACCGTCCTCGACCTCGCCATGCTGGCCGCCTTCGCCGTGACCCTGCCGTGGACGGTGATCGGCTTTTGGAACGCCGTCATCGGTCTCGCCCTGGCCTCGAGCCGACGCGACCCGTTGCGGGCGGTGGTGCCGCTGGCCGGCCTGGATGACGCCAACGCCCCGCTCCGGGGACGGACCGCGATCGTCGTGCCGGTGTACGACGAAGACCCCGAACTGGTGTTGGCGCATTTGGCGGCGACGGTCGACGACCTGGCGCTGACCGGCTCGCTCGACGGCTTCGACGTTTTCCTCTTGAGTGATACCCAAGACCCCGACCTGGCCCGGGACGAGGCCATGGCGGTCGAGGCGTTTCGCCGCCGCTGCCGCTTCGTCGAGCGCTTCCATTACCGGCGGCGGCGCGACAATGCGGCCTTCAAAACCGGCAATCTCTGGGAATTCCTGGAGCGGCACGGCGACCGCTTCGACTACATGGTCGTGCTCGATGCCGACAGCCTGATGACCGGCGCCGCCATCCGCCGGCTCGTCCGGGTGATGGACCAGAACCCGCGCCTGGGCATTCTGCAAACGCTGATCATGGGGCTGCCGAGCCAGATCGGCTTCACCCGGATGTTCCAGTTCGGCATGCGCCACGGCATGCGCGCCTACACCCTCGGCTCCGCCTGGTGGCAGGGCCCGGCCGGCCCCTATTGGGGTCACAATGCGATCATCCGCATCGACGCCTTCAAGGCGCATTGCCGGCTGGCCACCTTGCCGGGCCGGCCGCCCTTGGGTGGCCTCATCCTCAGCCACGACCAGGTCGAGGCGGCGATGATGCACCGGGCCGGCTTCGACGTGCGCGTGCTGCCCGACGAGTTCGGCAGCTACGAGATCAACCCGCCGTGCCTCCCCGAATTCACCCGCCGCAGTCTTCGCTGGTGCCAGGGCAACATGCAGTACCTGAAGCTGGTGGCACGGCCCGGTTGGCCGCCGATGCCCCGCCTGCAACTGGCGCTCGCCATCTTGATGTACGTCGCGGGCCCGGCCTGGCTCACCTTCATGGCGCTCGGCTTCGTGCAAGGGGCGATCGGTTTCGACGGCGGCACCGTTGCGGCGAACCCGTGGGGGGCGACCTCCAGCGAGTTGGCCATCTGGTTCCTCCTCGCCATGCTGACGATGACCTTCGCGCCCAAGATCTGCGGGCTGATCGATGCCCTGGCCCAGCCGGAGCGGCGCCGGCGTTACGGCGGCGGTGTCCGCCTCGCCGTCAGTGGGCTCTTGGAGTTCGTCCACGGGATGATCCTGGCGCCGATCATGGCCATCGCCGAAGCGCTGTTCCTAGCCCGGCTGGCGCGGGGCAGGGGGCTGACCTGGTCAGCCCAGCGCCGCCATGGTCAGGCCGTCGGCTGGGCCGAGGCCGCCCGCCGCTTCTGGCCGCAGACGCTGGTCGGCTGCGTGGTGCTCACCGCCTTCGGCGTGCTCACCCCCCACCTTTTGCCGTGGGTCATCCCCGTCGCCTTGGGGCCTCTCTTGGCGATCCCCTTCGCCCACTTCTCCACCCGGCCCGCACTCGGCCGCACGCTCGCGCGCTGGGGTGTTGCAGCCGTGCCGGAAGAGTTGGCGCCGCCGGCCGTGGTCGCCCGTGCCGTCCCGCTGGCGGCCGCGGTCGCCCGGGGGCAGCGCCGCCGCCCCGGCCTCCAGCCCGTGCCGGCGGGCGGCGATTGACCGCCGTCGCTGCCAGATGACCGTCATCGACTGGGCCGCCCTCAAGACGACCGACTTCGCCAGACTGGCGCCGGCTGCAACGCTGGCGGTGTTGCCCGTCGCTGCGGTCGAGCAGCACGGACCGCACCTGCCGAGCGGCACCGACGCCTTGATCCTGGAGGGCTTGTTGGCGCGGTTGCGGCAGCGCGGGCTCCGTGCCGGCAACACGGCGCTGGTCCTGCCCCTGCAGGCGGTCGGCCTGAGCCCCGAGCACACCGCCTTTCCCGGCACGCTCACCAGCAGTGCCGAAACCCTGCTGTCGCTTTGGGTCGACCTCGGCCGTAGCGTGCAGCGCGCCGGCCTCCAGCACTTGGTGATCCTGAACAGCCACGGCGGCAACAGCCCCTTGTTGGACCTCGCGGCCTTGCGCCTGCGCCACGAGGCGGGGCTGACGGTGGTCTCGATCACCACCCACCGCCTCGGCACGCCCGAGGGTCTGATCGAGCCCAGTGAGATCCGCTACGGGGTGCATGGCGGCCAGATCGAAACCGCCTTGATGCTGGCGCTCGCCCCCCACCTCGTCGACCAGCCAGCGATGGCCGACTTCACCTCCAGCGAACCCCAGATCAGCGCGCTCCATCCCCAACTGGGTGCAGCCGGGTCGCCGGCCCGCATGGCCTGGATGGCCGAGGACCTGAACCCCGCCGGGGCCATCGGCAACGCCGCACTTGCCACCGCGCACCAGGGCGAGGCCATCCTCGCGCATTTGACCGAGCGCCTCGCCAGCTTGCTGGAGGCCAGCCTGCACCTGCCGCACCCACGGCCGAGTTGACTGAGGGGCCGCCGTTCGGACACCAAGCCCTCGGCCCCGGCCGCCCAAGCCTCGCCGCGCCGCCGCCCGCGTCACGACCGAGGCCCGCGTTCATAGCGGTGGCCGAATCAGAGCACGCCGCAAGCCTGCTAGAGCGTTTCCCGAAAGGCTTGACCATCCCTCACACCCGCCCGCCTACCCATGGAATCGTACACTCGTGGGCGGCCGGCCACCCCACGCTGGATAGCAGCGTGGGGACCCCGGTGGGCGGGGGTGCGGGATGGGCACCGATCAACCTCACCGGAAAACGCACAATCCGCGCGCTCGGCGCGGCTTTCCAGGCCCTTCGGCCCGTCGATTCCTAAGTCTTCCCCGGATTTTTTCCTATGCCGTGCTACACTCGGCGGGCGTTTCGAAAGGAGCGAGCCATGGGCGCACCGACCCTCCCGCCCCCGCTGGGTGGACCCGAAAAAAACGATTCTACAAAACGAACTGTCCCACCCACCTTTCGTTCTCACACAATCGCTTAGGCTGGGGATAACGGATATTATGACAAATCGCGCCGCGCCCCCTCGCCTCGGCCGACGCCACCTCTTGACGGGGCTCGGCGCTCTGTCCCTCTGGGCGGCCGGGCGGCCGGCGGCGGCGCGCGCCGACCACGCCCGGCTCCTCCTCGCACCCAGCACCGCCTCCATCCTCGTCGCCCGCGCCGTCGACCAGGGCACCTTCGGGCTCGACGTCGAGCTCGGCACGTGGCGGAGCCTCGACGAGTTGCGCGCCGCCATCATCGGCGGCCGGGTGGATGGCTTCACGCTGCCGACCAACGTCGCCGCCAATCTGCACAGCCGCGGCCTGCCGGTGCATATGGTCAACGTGATCTCCGCCGGGGCCATGTGGGTGGTCAGCCGCAACGCTTCGATCCAGGCCTTGGCCGATCTCCAGGGCCGGCGCGTCCAGCTCTACTTCAAGGACGACCTCCCCGACGTGGCCTTTCGCTGGCTCCTGCAGCGGGCCGGCCTCAGCGACGGCGTCGCGCTCGACCACGCCGGCAGCGCCGTCGAGACGGCCCAATTGCTGCTCGCCGGCCGCGCCGAAACCGCGCTCTTGAACGAGCCGGCGGCGAGTGCGGCCCTGATCGCCGCCGAGGCGGCCGGCATCACACTGCACCGCGCCTTCACGCTGCAAGGAGCCTGGGCCGAGCTGACCGGCGATCCCACGCCCCTGCCCATGGCCGGCCTCGCCGTGCGCGAGGCGACCTTGGCGCTGCATCCGAGCTTCGTTCCAGCGCTGCACGATGGCTGTGTGGCCGCTGCCGATTGGGCGCTGCGCGGGCCCGAGGCCGCCGCCGCCTTCGCCGCCGCGCGGCTCGGCTTTCCCGCCGACGTCACCGCCCGCGCCCTCGCCAGTGCTGCCATTCGGGTGGAGGGTGCGCGGGCGGTGCGCCCTCAGATCGAAGCGTTCCTCCAAGCCCTCGCCGAGCTTTCGCCCGCGCTGATCGGCGGCCGGTTGCCGCCCGACGACTTCTACGTGCCGCTTTGAGATGGCGCCTCTTTTCACCCGAGCCGGCACGACGGCGCTCGGCATCGCCCTGCTCGTCGGGGTGTGGCAGGCGATCCACCTGATCTGGGGCCCCTTCGTCCTGCCCTCGCCGGCGGCAACGCTGCGCTCCCTCCAGGCCTTCCTCGCCGAACCCGCGATGGCCCAAAGCCTTGCCCGCACCACTTGGGCAGCGGTGCTGGGCTTCGTTGGCGGTGCTGCCGTCGGCATCGTCTTGGGCGCCATCGCCGGCCGCTCGCGGCTGATCTTCGAACTCCTGAACCCCTCGATCGTCGCCATTTTGGCCGTGCCGCCGATCGCCTGGGTCATCTTGGCGCTGTTGTGGTTCGGGGCGACCGGCACGGGTGCGGCGCTGACCGCCGCCTTGGCGCTGATGCCGCTGGTCTTCGCCGCCACCGTCCAGGGCATGCGCACCATCGATCCGACGCTCGAAGCGATGGCGACGGCGTTCGGCGCCGGGCCGGGCTTGCGCCTCCTCCACGTCCGCCTGCCGCAGGTGACCGCCTACGTCATCCCCGCCCTCGCCACCGCCCACGGCATCGCCTGGAAGGCCGTGGTGATGGCCGAGGTGCTGGGGGCAGGCCAAGGCCTCGGCGCCGATCTCGCCACCGCCCGCGCCCATCTCGACCTGCCGCGCGCCCTGGCCCTGGTCGTGTTGGTGGCGGCCATCGTCTTGCTGATCGACGGCCTCGTGCTCGACCCGCTGCGGCGCCGCGTCGAGGCCTGGCGCAACCCCGACCGTGGCATGGCCGCGTGCTGAGCTTCAGCCAGGTCCGCCACCACTACGGCACCACCCAGGTCCTGGACGGCATCACCTTCCGGGTCGCCCCCGGCCGGATCGTCGCCCTGATCGGCCCGAGCGGCTGCGGCAAGACCACCACCCTCCACCTGGCAGCAAGGCTCGAAACGCCGAGCGGCGGCACGGTCGAGAACGGCTTTCGCCAGACGGCGCTGGTCTTCCAAGAACCGCGGCTGTTGCCGTGGAAGACCGCCCTCGACAACGCTGCCTTCGGCCTCCAGGCCCAAGGTGTCGGCAAGGCGGAGCGCCGCGCCCAAGCCCGCACCCTGCTAGCCCGGCTCGGCCTGGACGCCGAGGCGGCAGAGCGGCTCCCTTCGACCCTCTCCGGCGGCATGCGGCAGCGCGTCGGGATCGCCCGGGCGCTGGCCACCCGCCCCGACCTGCTCTTGCTGGACGAGCCCTTCAATGGTTTGGACGTGGGGCTGCGGCAGGAGTTGCACCACTTGGTGCGCAGCCTGATCGACGAAGCGAGCATGGCGGCGCTGGTCGTCACCCACGACCTGATCGACGCGCTGCGCATGGCCGATCACCTCCTGGTGCTCGCCCCCAGGCCCACCCACATCGTCGACCGCCTCGACCTTCCCCTGACCGCCCCCGCCCGGAGCGAGGCCTTCCTCCACGAAACCGCCGCGAACCTGTTGCGCCGCCCGGCCGTCGCTGCTGTGTTCGCACCGCGATGTTGCGGGGCGCGCGGGACGGTCAAGTGATGGGTAAACCCGCTGGCTCCCAAATTCACTTCTAATATACTTTCCCCGCCATTTTGATTTCTTGCCAGATTTCGCGGACCGAGTGGGCCATTTCGATTTTGCGGTCGGTGTAGTGGGTGTGCAGCAGTGCTTGAGCTTTGTCGGAGTGGGGGGCGCCGAGGAAGTCGCGGTAGAGGTCTTGGACTTGCGTGTTGTGGTGGGAGCGACGGACGTTTTTGTTGCGGTCGATGGCGAAGATGGCTTCGCGGCGTTTCATGGCGTGCTGCAGGTAGTGCTTCTTGGAACGCAGCGTGCCGCCGCCGTCGACGCAGCCGCCGGGGCATGCCATGACTTCGATGAAGTCGAGATCGACCGTGCCGGCGCGGACCGCTTCGACGATCTGTCGCGTCGGCTTGAGGCCATGACACATGGCGACCTTCACCACACCGGCCCCCTGGCCGAGGTCCACCGCGGCGGTGCGCACGCCTTCGAAGCCGCGGAGTTGGGCCAGTTCGATCGTATCCAGCTCCGCGCCATTGACCATGTGGTAGAGGGTGCGCACCGCCGCCTCCATCACACCGCCGGTGGTACCGAAGATCGCACCCGCACCGGAATATTCGGTCATGTGGGGGTCGTCGAAGGTGGTGGCTTCCAGCGTGGTGAGGTCCAGCCCTTCGCGGCGCAGGAGCCGCGCGAACTCGCGGGTGGTCAGCACCACGTCCACCTCGGGCATGCCGTCGTGGCTTAGCTGTGGCCGGACCACTTCGTCCTTCTTGGCGGTGCAGGGCATGATCGAGACGACCCGCACCCGGCTTGGGTCGATCCCGCGCTTGGCCGGCAGATAGGTCTTGGCGACGATGCCGACGCATTGCTGCGGCGACTTGGTCGTCGACAGCAGCGGCAGGATGTCCGGATAGTGGCGCTCGGCGAAGTTGATCCAGGCCGGACAGCACGAGGTGAAGGTCGGCCGCTCGCCGGCCTTGAGGCGATGCAAGAGCTCGGTCGCCTCCTCCATCACGACCAGGTCCGCACCCCAATTGGTATCGAGCACGATGTCGGCACCGAGCCGGCGCAGTGCCGTGATGATCTGACCCTCGACGTTGGTGCCGGGTGGCAGGCCGAACTCTTCGCCGAAGCCGACCCGGACGGCGGGCGCGAACTGCACCACGGTGACGATGTTCGGATCGTACAAGTAGTCGAGCACGCGCTCGATCTCGTCGCGCTCGCCCAAGGCCCCCGTCGGGCAGACGAGCACGCACTGGCCGCAGGTGACGCAGGCCGAATGCTGCTGATCCAAGCCGTAGCGCAGGCCCACGGCCGTATCGAGACCGCTGCCGACCTGGATGAGCGCATCGACCCCTTGCCCTTCGCGGCAGATGGCAATGCAGCGCTGGCAGCGAATGCAGCGCTGCATGTTGCGGATCAAGGCCGGCGACGCGGCGTCCACCGGCCGCTTGGCGACGCGTTCGGGATCGAAGAAACGATTGGTCTTGAGACCGACGAATTGGGCGACGTCCTGCAGGTCGCAATTGCCGTGGCGGATGCAGGTGGCGCAGTCCTGGTCGTGATCCGCGAGCAGGAGTTCCACTTGGAGGCGCTGCATCTCGCGGAGTTTCGGCGTCCGCGTGCGCACGACCAAGCCTTCCTGCATCGGCGTGTTGCAGGCCGTCGCCGTCAGGGTTTTCGAGCTGCCCTGGGTCTCGATCTCGACCAGGCAGACCCGGCAGGTACCCGGCGCGTGGTCGATGTCGTGGAGTTCGCACAAGGTGGGGATGTGGATGGCGTGCCGGCGCGCGCATTCGAGAATCGTCTCGTCGGTGCTGCTGGTGACGGCCACGCCGTTGATGCTGCCCCGCACCACCTTCGCCTGCGTCTCGGCGTTCATCGTCCCACGCCCTCCGGGATCGCCCGCTCCGTGATGACGGAGTAAATCCGATAGCAGCGCATGCAGCGGTTGGCCTCGCGATAGGCGGCCTCGATGCTGATGGTTTGCTCGACTTCCTCGAACATCTGGCTGCGCACGGCGGCATCGAGCTCGGGGTGATGCGCGCGGTATTGCGGTTTCACCGGCAGTTCGACGGCGTCTTCGGCCAGCATGGTGTTGTCGTTCAACAGCCGGCGCATCCGCGAGCGGGGCCGAAAGCGGACGCGGCCGAGCCGTATGTGGTCGTCGATGCTGCGCGTGGCCTTCAGACCCGCGGCCATGGCGTGGATCAAGGTGGAGGGGCCGGTCGCACAATCGCCGCCGGCAAAGACACCGGTGCGCGAGGTGCTGAGGTCGTCCGGGTTCACCCGGATGCAGTTCCAGCGGTCGAAGGCGATGCCGTCCTCGGGGCTGATCACGCCTTCCCGCACCTGCTGGCCGATGGCGGCGATCAGGGTGTTGCAGCTCACCGTGCGCTCGCTGCCCGGGACCGGCTCGACCTTCGAGCGGCCTTCCGCGTCGGGCTCGCCGGCCGCCATATCCATCAGTTCCACGCCGACGACGCGCCCGTTCTCGGCGATGATGCGCTTGGGGTTGGTGAGGAAGTGGAACACCACGCCCTCGGCTTCGGCGGCCTGCACCTCGCCCGCATCCGCCGGCATGTCCGGCCGCGTCCGGCGGTAGAGCACGTGGACCGAGGCCGCCCCCATCCGTAACGCGGAGCGCGCACAGTCCATGGCGACGTTGCCGCCGCCAACCACCACGACGTCACCCTCCAGCGCGACCCGCAACGCCCCCGCGACGTGGTCGTGGACCTGGAGCAAGAACCCGACACCCGACCTGTAGCCCTGAAGCGTCGGGTCCTCGTTCTCGATGCCGAGATGGGTGCCCTCCTGGCAGCCGAGCGCCAAGAACACCGCTCGATAGCCACGGGCGAAGAGGTCGTCGAGCGAGAAGTCGCGGCCCAAGGCCTTGTTGAACAGGAAGCGGCCGCCAAGCGCGGTGATGACGTCGGTTTCGGCGTGCAGCACGTCCTTCGGTAAGCGGTAGCTCGGAATGCCCCGCGCGGCCATGCCGCCCGCCTCTTCCATCGCCTCCAGGATGTCCACGCGATAGCCGTGGAGCAGCAAATGATAGGCACAGGAAATGCCGGCGGGACCGGCGCCGACCACCGCCACCCGCATGTTGGCGCCGAGCGGCTCGCGGATCAGGTCGCGGCCGAACACCAGCGCGTTCGGCCCGGTTTGCTGGTCGGCGACGTAGCGCTTGAGCGTCTTGATGCCGACCGCCTCGTCGACGAACTTGCGCCGGCAGGCCATTTCGCAAAAGCGCACGCAGACCCGCCCGCAGGTGGCCGCCATCGGGTATTTCTGCAGTATCACACCCAAAGAGTGCGCCGGCTTGCCGTCTTTGATGTAGTCGATGTAGCGCGGCACGTTGATCCTGGACGGGCACGCCTCAATGCAGGGGGCGGTCATGTAGGACATGGCGTGCTGCGAAGGTGCCGGGGCCGTTCTGATTTCGTCCTCGAACACGTCGCGGAATTCGCGGATGGCGGCACGCAGGGCGCGCGAACAGGTCTGGCCCAGGCCGCACATCGAGGTCTGCGTCATCTGATCCGCCAGGGCGAAGATCTGGTCGAGGTCGAGCGGCGAGGGCTCGCCCCGTCGCATGGCGTCGAGCGCGTCGCGCACGAGCACGGTGCCGATGCGGCAGGGCGTGCACTTGCCGCAGGACTCATTGGCCGCCTGGGCCAGCTGACGGTGAAACGTATCGAGCAGGCTTACCGTCGAATCGAAGATGATGAAGCCGCGATCCGCGACGAAGGCCCGGATCGGGTTGCCGTCGTCGAATTCGTCGAAGTTTGACAAGCCGGGAAAGTGGGGTCCCTCGCCGTTCACGCCCCCGCGGTTGTCGTAGACGACACCGTCCCAGACCCCGTAGGTGACCTCGCTCATGGCGCTCTTGCTCCGGGAGGACCGGGCACCGGCGCGACCCCACCCGAAAGACGCGGCCCGGACTTATGCCGCACGCAGTCTACACGTCTGCAGCGAGCTGTCCTTGAGCTGGCTCAACCAAGGCGCAAACGGCAGCCGATTTCAGGTCACGATGTCGAAGAGATGGGGCCGATCGTCGCGACGCGGTCGGCGGCGGCGGTCCCGGCCGGTGGCGGCTGGCCGAACGAACACGGGCAGGTGGTCGCCCCAAGGACGGCGCTGTTCCCCTTCGCCTTCCCCTTCGCCATCGCGCTCCAACGGCAGGCGACGCCCGTTCGGCAGGATCAACTCGTCCCCGTCTCGCACCCAAACCTCCGCACTACGCTATCGGATATGCGAAGGCTCGCCCGGGGCGGCCAAGCGCCAATGCGTCTCAATGCGGCCAAAGCGCCCTGACCGCGCAGCCGGCTACGCCCGATGTCGGGCCTGCCAAGCTCGGATGGCTTCGACCAACGCATCCAACCCGTCGGTCAGCGCCGCCGGCCCAGGCTGCAGGATCAGGTGTGATGCCACGGCGTGGATGGCGCCGTCCCGGACTGCTGGGAGCTCCGACCAGCCAGGACGGGCGGCGATCCGTTCGGGGCGTACCTTCTTGCCGCACCAGGAGGCGAACATGACTTCGGGCGCGGCGGCCTTGACGGCGTCGGCGGTGACGATGCGGTCCCGGGCGGCAGCGGCGCGGGCGCGGGTGGCGAAGACGTCGTCGCCGCCGGCGATCTGGACCAGTTCCGACCACCAACCGATGCCCGTGATCAGGGGATCGTCCCATTCCTCCAAGTACACGCGCGGCCGCGGCATGGCGACGTTGCGGCCGATCTCGGCGAGGCGCTGGGCATAGCCGTCGGCCAGACGGTCGGCGCGGGCGGCCTCGTCCACCAGCCGGCCGAGGGTGCGGATCATCGTGAGGATGCCCTCGACGTTGCGCTGGTTGAAGAGGTGCACCTCCAAACCGGCGCGTGCCAGTTCGGCGGCGATCCCGGCCTGCAGATCGGAAAAGGCCAGCACGAGATCCGGGCGCAGATCGACGATGGCGTCGATCTTGGCGCTGGTGAAGGCACTGACCTTGGGTTTGGTGCGGCGAGCTTCGGGCGGCCGGACCGTATAGCCGGAGATGCCGACGATCCGCTCCTCGGCGCCCAGGAGGTAGAGCGTCTCGGTCGTTTCTTCGGTCAGGCAGACGATCCGCCAAGGCCCACGGCGCAAAGCTGGCTCCTGTGGTTTCGCGTTGTCATGCTAAGCCTGAGAGTGAAAGGGAGCCACAGGCGATGCCACCGACCATCCTCGCCGTCGCGTCGAGCGACCGACACGGTTTCAGCAAGCGGACCCGCAGCCGGATCGACCTGGTCGCGGGCGAAGGGGTGCTGGGCGACGCCCACAGCGGCCCGACGGTGAAACACCGTTCGCGCGTGCGGGTGAACCCGAGTGCGCCGAACCTCCGCCAGGTGCACCTCATCCATGCCGAACTGTTCGACGCGTTGGCGGCGCAGGGTTTTGCGGTGGCGCCGGGTGACTTGGGCGAGAACGTCACCACGCGCGGGCTGGAACTGTTGACACTGCCGACGGGCACGCGGCTCAGGCTCGGCGCGGAGGCGGTCGTCGAGATCACCGGGCTCCGCAACCCCTGCACCCAACTCGACGGCTTTGCCGACGGTTTGATGGCCGCCTGTTTGGACCGCGACGGCGAGGGTCGGCTCGTGCGGAAATCCGGGGTGATGGCGATCGTGGTGATGGGCGGTCCGGTGCAGGCGGGCGACGCCGTCACGGTCGAACTGCCCCCGTTGCCGCACGTGCCGCTGGCGCCGGTTTGAGCCCGTTCAGCACGGCGCTGCGGTCATGGGCATTCTTCCAGCACTCGGCGGCGGCGTGACGTACTGGCAATCATCGAGCACGGCCGGCACCTGGTCGGCATGCAGCGGTCGAGCCAGGAAGAAGCCCTGTCCGTATCGGGCGCCACTGGCGCGTGCCAAATCGAGTTGCCCAGCGGTTTCGATGCCTTCGAAGACGCAAGGCAAGTCCAAGGCCCCCGTCATGGCCACCACGCTTTGCACCAGCGTGCGGGTGCGGGGCGTCGTGTCGGCGCCCCAAAGCAGCCGGGCATCCAGCTTCACCAGATCGACCGGCAGCCGCGCCAGTTGGGTGAGCGAGCCGTAGCCGGCGCCGAAGTCGTCGAGCGAAATCTCCACGCCCGCGGCCTGCAAACGGACCAGCCCTTCGATCAAGCGGTCGATGTCGGCGGCTTCCAGGATGTGTTCGGAGATTTCCAGCTCCACGCGCCCGGCGGGCAGGCCCGACGCCTCGATCATCCCGAGCAGGGGTTCGGCCCACTGCGGCTGCTGCACTTGGCAGAGGTCGAGGTTGAGCGCCACACGCGCGAGGCCGTGACCTTGCGCGGACCAGGCCTGCACCGAGGCGAGGGCTTGGGTGTAGACGTGGTGGCTCACCTCGGCGAGACGCCCGAGGTGACGCAAGTCGTCCAAAAACAAGCCGGGTGCCGCGATGCTCCCATCGCGGCGCTGCCAGCGCATCAACACTTCGACCCGATCGAAGCGGCCGGTTTCGAGGTCGAGTTGCGGCTGAAAGACGGGGAAGAAGCGGGCCGCATCGGCCGCCTCCAACAGCTCCCTGCGCCGCTGGCGGCAGCCGTCCAGATCGGCTGAGGCGGCGACGCTGGGCCAACCGACACCGCCCGACGGCTGGTTCTTGGCTGCGTCCGCGGCACTTTCGAGCGCCAGCCAAAGGCCTTGGCGGCGGGCCGCTTCGTCTGCCAGCCCTGCCGCAGCAAACGTGCAGGCGACGCGGAGACTCCGGCCCTGGACCTCGAACTTCGCCCCGAGTGCCGCCTGCAAGCGTCGAATGACGGCAAGCACCGCAGCGCGCTCGGACGCGTCCACCAAAAGCACCAGCAAATGGCCGGGCGCGGCGATCGCCACGCGGTCGCCGGCACGCAGGCGCAAGGCGACGCGGCCCGCGGCCGCCCGTGTCCAGGCGGCGAGCACGTGACGCCCGTAGGTGGTCGTCAGCAACTCGACGTGATCGAACTCGATCTGGAGCACGGTGGAACGCGCCGAATTCTGGCCGCGCGCGTCGTTGTGACCGCCGTCCACCATCGCCTGGATCACGTCGATCGCTACGATCCGCGGGTCGTGGCGGTGGTTGTGCTGGCGGCGCGCGGGCAAGGTCCGGGGCGGGACGTATCCTCGAGATCGCGTGATGATCGTGCTGCGTGCTGCCACCGGATCCGTCCTCTCGGTGCGTCAGCCGTGTTCGACGGCTTGGAAGCGACCATGCGACGGCTCGGTAAATAATCGGTAAAGTTGTAAAGGTTTTCGCTCAATCCACCTCGCCGAGTGTGCGCGGCGTGTCGTAGGCGAGGACTTCCAAAGGTGCTCCGCTGAGGCCACTCCAATCCGCCGCCTCGAAAACCAGCGCCAGCATGGCCGCGGTCGGAAATTTGGCGCGGATCGTTTCGGCAAGGTCGGCATCGATCCGCTCGACCAGGCTCACCGCCAAACGTTGCAGACCCGGATTGTGGCCGATGACCAGCAAGGTGTTGACGCGCGGCGGGGTTTTCTGAATGCGACCGAAGATGGTCGCCGGCTCGGCCAGGTACAGCTCTGGCTCGAGCACCTCCTCGGGCAGGTTCACCAAGACCGGCCGAATGCGGTTCCAGGTCTCGCGGGTGCGTTTCGCGGTCGAGCACAACACCCGATCGGGTTGCAGTTTTCGCTTCACCAGCTGGGCCGCGATCACGCCGGCCGCGCGCTCGCCCCGCGGTGCCAGCGGACGCTCGCTGTCGTCGAGGCCGGGTTCGGCCCAGCTGGATTTGGCGTGGCGCAGCAGGACGAGGCGGCGCGGCATCGCAGCGTCGGCCATGGTGGTGTCTCCCGAAATCGTCGCTCGGCCCTGGTGCCAGCCGGCCGATGACCCTACCATGATGTCACCCGTCCGCCGAGCCCGGCTGATGACGACGACGATAGGCAACGAGGCAGCCATGGACCAGGTCCGTGCCGTGCAAGTCGACCACGCCCCGCGGGGCCAACCCGCGGCAACACCGACCGCACCGGCCGCGCGCTACCTCAACCGCGAACTCTCCTGGCTGCGCTTCAACGACCGCGTGTTGGAAGAGGCCTCCAACCCGCACCATCCGCTGTTGGAGCGGTTGCGCTTCTTGTCGATCGCGGCGAGCAACCTCGACGAGTTCTTCATGGTCCGCGTCGCCGGCCTCAAGGACCTGGTGAAGAACGGGCTGTCGCTTGCCAGCGCCGACGGCATGAGCCCCGCGCAGCAACTCGACGCCATCGCCCAGCACGTCAAGGGGATCATCGAGCGACAGGAGGTTTGCTGGGCCGAGTTGCAGGCGCAGCTCGTCGACGCCGGCATCGAGGCGATCGACGCCGAGCGGCTCACCGCCGAGGACGAGGCGTGGCTGGAGACCTTCTTCGAGGACGAGCTCTACCCGATCCTCTCGCCGATCGCGGTCGATCCGGCGCATCCCTTTCCCTTCGTGCCCAACCAGGGCCTGGGCGTGGTGGTGCAGTTCGAAGCGAAGAGCGAGGCGCGCACGGGCCTGATCCTGATCCCGGAAAAGGTCGACCGGATGGTCCGCCTGCCAGGCACACCTATCCGCTTCATCGCCGTCGAAAAGGTGTTGGTGCGGTTTCTGGACCGTATGTTTCCGGGCTTCGAGGTCCGCACGACCGGGCTCTTCAGGGTGTTGCGCGACAGCGACATCGAGATCGAGGAGGAGGCCGAGGACCTCATGCGGGTCTTCGAGATCGCCCTCAAGCGGCGCCGCCGCGGCGACGTGATCCACCTCGAGATCGACGCCGACATGGCCGACGAACTCAGGGCTTTCTTGACGTACGAGCTCGGTTGCCGCCCGGACGACGTGTTGCCCCTGCGCTTGCCGCTCGGCCTCGGCGACGTCAAGCAGATGATCGTGACGGACCTGCCCGAGCTGTTGTTCAAGCCCTATGCGCAGCGCTTTCCGGAGCGCATCCGCGATCTGGGCGGCGACTGTTTCGCGGCCATCCGCGTCAAGGATTTCGTCGTCCATCACCCCTATGAAAGCTTCGACGTGGTGGTGCAGTTCGTGCGCCAAGCCGCCCTCGATCCCAACGTCGTCGCCATCAAGGGCACGCTTTATCGAACCTCCGACAACAGCCCGGTGGTTGCCGCCATGTGCGAGGCGGCCGAGGCCGGCAAGTCGGTGACGGCACTGGTCGAATTGAAGGCCCGCTTCGACGAGGAAAAGAACATCCGCTGGGCCCGTGACCTGGAGCGAGCCGGTGTCCAGGTGGTCTATGGTTTCATGGCGCTGAAGACCCACGCCAAGATCACGTTGGTGGTTCGACGCGAAGAAGGGCGGCTGCGGTCTTACGTGCATTTCGGCACCGGCAACTACCACCCGATCACCGCGCGCATCTACACGGATCTTTCGTTTTTTACCTGCGATCCGGTACTGGGTGCGGATGCCGCGCGCATCTTCAACTACATGACCGGTTACGCGAAGCCGCGCGAGCTGCAGAAGGTCATTCTCGCACCCTTGCACATGCGCCGGCAGTTGATGGCGCTGATCGCCGAGGAGGCGGCGCATGCGCGGGCCGGCCGCAAGGCCCAGATCTGGGCCAAGATGAATAGCTTGGTCGACAAGGAGATCATCGACGCACTCTACGACGCGGCGGCGGCCGGGGTGGAGATCGATCTGGTCGTGCGCGGCATTTGCTGTCTGCGGCCCGGCGTGCCCGGTCTCTCGGAGACCATCCGCGTCAAAAGCATCGTCGGCCGCTTTTTGGAGCACAGCCGCATCTACTGTTTCGGCGCCGGTCACGGGCTACCGTCACGGCAGGCGAAGGTCTATATCGGCTCCGCCGACTGGATGAGCCGCAATGTCGACCGGCGCGTCGAGGTTCTGGTGCCGTTGGAGAACCCGACCGTGCACGAACAGGTCTTGGATCAGATCATGGTCGCCAACCTGAAGGACAACGCGCAGAGCTGGCAGTTGGACGGGCTCAGCGGCGACTATCGTCGGCTGGAGCCCAGCAGTGGCGAAGGGCCGTTCAACCTGCACGACTTCTTCATGACCAATCCCAGCCTGTCGGGGCGCGGTACCGCCTGGCAACGGCGCCGCGCGCAGCGGCGGCTGCGGATCGGGGACTGAGGCCCACTCGAGCGATCGAAGGGGAGCACGATGGCGACATCCGCTCAACAAAAGGCCGATCCTCGCGGGGTCGGTCTGATCGACATCGGCTCCAACTCGGTGCGTCTCGTGGTGGTGGATGCCGCGCGGCGCGCGCCGGTCGTCAAGTTCAACGAGAAGGCGATGTGCGCGCTCGGCCGGGGCTTGCGTGAGACCGGCCGGCTGGGTGACGCCGAAATGGCGGCCACGCTGACGGCACTCACCCGCTATTTCGGCCTCGCGCGCTCCATGGGGGTGGCCGAACTCGACGTGTTCGCCACCGAGGCGGTCCGTGCCGCAACCAACGGGCCGACCTTCGTCGCCGAAATCGAGCGCCGTTTCGGCGTTCGTGTGGACGTTCTCACCGGCAGCGAAGAGGCGCGCTTTTCCGCCCTCGGCGTCGTTTCGGAGTTCCCGCATGCCGATGGCGTGGTCGGGGATCTCGGCGGCGCCAGTTTGGAGTTGGCGGCGATCGAGCCGGTCAGGCCCGGCGTGGTCCAGGTGGCCCAGGGCCAGGTCGGCGCTGCGATCAGCTATCCCTTCGGCCCCTTGCGCATGGCCGGGCTCAAGGGCTCGCGCAAGGCCCTGGGCGCGTCGCTGCAAGCGCAGATCGAGGCGAGCTTCCCGGTCGATCGCGTCCGCGGCCGGACCTTCTACGCCGTCGGCGGGGCTTGGCGCGCCTTTGCCAAGCTCGCCATGGCGCGCCTGGATCACCCGCTGCACATCGTCGACGGCTATCGGCTGCCGGGCGACCTCGCTGTACAGCTGGCGACGTTGGCGAGCCGCCGCAACCAACTGGCCGCGTCCGACCTGGAGCACGTGTCGAAGCGCCGCCAGGAAGGCTTGCCCGCCGCGGCGTTGGTTCTGGCGGCCGTGCTGCGCGCGCTGCAACCGAACGCGGTCGTGTTCAGCGCGGCGGGGCTACGCGAGGGGCGCTTGTTCGCGAAGCTTCGCGCCGCCGAGCGCGCCCGCGACCCGCTGCTCGTGGCGGCGAAGTGGTATGGTGGCCGGGAGAGCCGCTTCGGCGCCGTCGGCGAGCGGCTGGTCGACTGGACCGCGGCACTGTTCGCGGACGAAACCGCTGGCGAGCGGCGATTGCGCGAGGCTGCCTGCCACCTCTCCGACGTCGCCTGGTCGACCCATCCGGACTACCGCGACGCCTATGCGCTCGATCGGGTCCTGCACCTGCCCCTGCCAGGGGTGAGCCACCCCGACCGCGCGTTTTTGGCGCTCGCGATCTATCTGCGCTACCGCGGCAACCCCTGCGCCCTGGCGGCGCGCACCGTGCGCGCATTAGCGGGCGAATCGGCGGCGACCCGCGCCATTCAGCTCGGCCAGGCGCTGCAACTGGCCTATCGTCTGTCCGGGGCGACGGCGCACCTGATCGCGTGCAGCCGGCTGGAGGTCGCGCCGGGGCGGATCCGGCTCGTTCTGCCCGACGATGGCTCCTTGCCATTGGGCGAAGCGGTCGAGCGTCGCCTCGCCACGCTCGCCAAGACCCTTGCCATCGACGACTTTGCCGTCGAACGGGACCCCAACGCCGGCGCTGGACAGCCGACCCGGCTTCGGGCTACCTAGCGGCCCTTGCCCGGGTGGCGGAACGGTAGACGCAGTGGACTCAAAATCCACCGCCGGCAACGGCGTGCGAGTTCGAATCTCGCCCCGGGCACCAGCCCTCGATCTCGTCGCCATCGCGATGGGGGTCGGCTTCGCTTTCATGTGGAGCTCGGCCTTCACCTCGGCGAAAATCGCGCTCCTGTACGCGCCGCCCCTCTCCCTCCTCACGGTGCGGTTCCTGCTGTCGGGGGTGATCGCCCTCGTCGTGGCCCGGTTCCTGGCCCAGCCATGGCCACGCCAGTTGGTACACTGGCGGCGCATCGTCATCCTGGGCGTCTGCCAGAACAGCCTTTATCTCGGCCTCTTCTTCGTGGCGATGACCACCGTACCGGCGGGGCTCGCGGCGATCATCGCCAGCGCCATGCCGCTCCTCGTGGCCGCCGCCGGTGCGTTGTTCCTGCAACAACGCCTGGCGAGCGTCGCCCTCGTGGGCCTCGTCCTCGGCTTCGGCGGGGTCGTCTTGATCGTCCAGGACCGGCTCGGCGGCGATCTCGACGGCTTGGGGTTGGCGCTTTGCCTCGTCGGCGTGTCGGCGCTCGCCACCGCCACGTTGATCGTCCGTCATGCCGAACTCGGCAGCGGGCTTTGGATGGTGGTCGGCTTGCAGATGCTGTCCGGCAGCCTGACGCTGTTACCCTTCGCCCTCTGGCTCGAGTGGGGTGCCCCCGTCACACTGACGACGCCGTTGGTGCTGGCTTTTCTCTACACCACCTTCGTGCCGGGTCTCGCCGCGACCCTGGTCTGGTTCGCCCTGATCCGCCGGATCGGTGCGGCCGAGGCGAGTGCCTATCACTTCCTCAACCCGGCCTTCGGCGTCGCGGTGGCCTGGCTGTTGCTGCATGAGCCGCTCGGCCCGTTCGACATGGCCGGTGTCGCCGTCGTCGCCGTCGGCATTCTGCTCGTCCAGCGCGGCCCCAGGGCGTCCGGCTAACCCGCTCGATCCACATCAGCCGCGGCGGCGGCGCAACAACCAGAGTCCGCCGACCGCGGTTGCCAACAGGGGAAGGGCGGCCGGCACGGGCACAGGCGTCGGCTTCTTCAGCGCGTATTCGCCGGTCCAAGTGACGTGCAGGTAATCCAGTGTATTAAAACTCTTCGTGCCTATCGCAGGTCTCCACAAGGGGACATGTGGCAAGCTGTATTCTTGGGCCCACTGAGCGAGGGCCCACGCGGTAGACCACCGGTGTTCGATCGTCGGAACGATCCAAAACCGTGTGTAGTGGTGCCCTCTGACCACGTCATCGCGAGCGAACCCCGCCCTTCCCATCTCATACGTCAATGCACCCACTACCCACCTGGCCTCGGTTCGGGTGAGAGGGGGTAGGGTTCCGGACGGATACATCTGGTTCAACGGGATGTTCCAGACGAAATCGACGTCGTAGAAACTGCCATTGGCGGGCAAGTTTTCGATGCGAAAAAGCTGGCCTGAGCTGTTCGTCACGAATGTTGGCCGGTGGTCGTCCGGCAGGATGGCCGCGGCTTGGGCCGAGCTTGCCGCAAACAGGCCAACAAGGAAGATGAACGTTAAAATTGAGCGATGCATCCAATAATCCACCTGAGGTTGTTGATTTCCCAGAAGAACTTGCTGAATCATTACAAGGCTGCATCTTGTGAGGCAAGCAATCGGTTGAAGCGTGCGTTCGGAGGATATGGTTCATTCGTAGCAATGATGCGGTACCGGGCGCTGTCGACGGCAACGCCAGCGCGGCGCGCCATCGAGACCTGCGTGCGTGCACGCCATGTGGCGCCCGCGACGACCAACGCGACCTCGGCCGCGCTCGGGTGCGCGTCGGTAGGGTCGTCGCTGCGCGGGCGCATCGGCTTCGGCCCGGCTTCGGCCATGCGCCGATTGGCGTCGGCGGCGAGCTTGCAACGGGTGGACAACACCGTCGCCGCGCACGCCTCCGCCGAGATCAGATGCGAAGACGGCCCGGGAAAAACTCGCCGTCAGTCGGCCGCCTGCGGTTGGGTGCGGCGTTGCATCGCGCGGCGGCTGTGGACCGAACCGGCCGAGGGGTACTCCATCTGATCCATCATCCCGTAGACGGCGTCCTGGTCGAAATTGGGGAAAGGCAGTTCGTCGCTCTCGCGGAGCTTGGCGACGATCGCCTCGACGCGCTGCTTGCGCTCGGCGTCGATGCCCGTGTCGCGCGCGAGGTAGGTGACGTTGGACGGGAAGGCGAAGCCGGTGCCCGAGCGGTCGACGATGTCGATCATCCGCAGATAGATGTCCTCCTGGATGGCCAGGAACTCGTTGATGTCGGGGGTGCGCACATAGGCGAAGATGCCGATGTTCAAGGAATGCGCGCCGAAGCCCTCGAAGCGGGCACGGGCCGGCGCATCGGTCACCTTCGGATGCTGCAACAAAAGCTTCCTGAACTCCTGCAACACCCAGCGTAGCTGATCCGGCGTCGTTTCGTAGCGTAGCTCGATCGTGGTCCGCAGCAGGATCATGTCGCGGCGGCCGAAGTTCTCGAGCGCCATGTTGACGAACTCGGCATTGGGGATGGTCACGACGGTGCGGTCGAGCGAGCGGATCTTCACCGAGCGCAGGCCGAGGCCCTCGACCGTGCCGACCTGATCGCCGAAGCGGCAGAAGTCGCCCACCTTGATCGGCTTGTCGGCAAAGAGGGTGAGGCCGCCGATGAAGTTGGCGACGGTGCCCTGCGCCGCCAGGGCGACGGCGATGCCGCCGACACCCAGACCGGCGATGACGCCCTGCCACGGGATCGAAAGCACCTCGGCCAGATAAAGTGCGGCGCCGATGATGACGACGAGCTTCATCGTCGACGTACCGAGCGAGCGGAGCATCTCGTCGCGATAGCCGATTTTGCTGGAGTGCTCGGCGTAGAGGCTACCCACCTTGTCGACGAGGTGGAATGCAAACCAGCCGCCGGCGAGTGCCACCGCCAGACCGATGAGGAAGCGCAAGGGCAATTCCACCGCCTGCGGCAGGCCCAGAAGGGCGATGGCGAGCGTGCCGAACTGAGCAACGAAGATCACGCGCAGCGGCCAGAGGAACCTAGCGTGGGCGCTCAGCCTGTCTGCCGACGTCCGTTTGAGACGGAAGAGCTTGGCGACGATCCAGGCCAGCACCCAGCTCACGGGAATGCTCACGAGGAGGTAAACGGTCAGCGCCAGCCACTGCCAAAGCTCCATCGGTCCGACCTGCATCAGCAGATTGCGGTCGATCGCCCGGATCTGGTTGCGCAATTCGAAGAAGGGCGAGATGGCCGTGAGCGCCACGCCTTCGTCGGCGGGCATGTCCTCGAGCGCCATGAACAAGGGCCGCACGTTGGCGACGGTCTCGGCGCTGAACTGCCAGATGTGGCTGCCGTCGTCCTGCTCCCCGCGGACCAGTTCGACGATCCCGTCGGGATGGCGAAAGTGGAGATAGGGGGCCCGCCGTTCGCGGTTGTCGTCGATCTCCTGCCAGAGCACGTAGCCGATGCGGTCGAGCACCTCCTTCAGGAACTGGGCCCGCAACATGCCCTCTTCCTGGCGCACGGCGGCCGCCAGTTGGTTGAGATCCATGGTGCGGGTAATCGTGGCGTCGGCTTCGGGCGAGTTCGAGTACCATTTCTCGATGAAGGTGCGCAGGGTGTCGCGCGGCGATTGCAAGTCGTGGTGCTCGTAGATGTGCGGCAGTTCGCCCCCCGTGCGCGCCAGCAAGCGCTCGAGCGCCAGCTCCATCTGCTGGCCGGTCGGCACCACGATCGACCAAAACGGCTCGTCTCGCCGCTCGCCCAAGCGGAAGGTCAGGGCGAAGGGAACGCGCGTTCCCGCTTGCCGCAGCGTGTGCGTGAACTCCACGACGTCGCTCGACGGCGGCCGCACCTCCCACACGCGGAAGGTCAGCTGGTCCAGGATGCGGAACAGCATGGTCGCATAGCGCAGCCGCTCAGCGGGCGTGAGCTCGTTCTCGAATTCGCTGAAATCCAACAACAGGAGCGCCGGACCGAGCCGGTCGCTGCGACCGTCGCGGGTCTCGTTGCCGGCCTGGAGAAAGGAGCGGAGTGCCGAGGCCGGCGTGCGCGCGTCGGTTGCGCCGACGGCACGGAGCGTGCCGGGCGCTCGGCGCTCGGCGGTCCACCACTCGCCGGTGCCGAACCGCCCCATGAAGGTGCGTCCATCCGGCGCCATGGCGAAGGTGAAGCTGCCGGTGCCGCCCGGATCACTCCACTCGCCGGAGAGGATGCGGCCGTCGACCCGGCCGCGGATGGTGCCGCCGAGGGCCGGGTAGGTGCCTTCGACCCGATCCGCCGTCTGCTGCAGGAACAGGACAGCACCCCCACCGCGCCAGCGACTGTCCCAGGCCCCGGACCAGTTGACCGCCTCCTGCGCTGCCGCGACCGCCGGCAGCAACAGGGCGACGGCCAACAGCAACGCTCGGAACACAACATCTCGGCACGGCTGCCATTCGCGCATGGCCCACAGGCTCCTTTTCCCTTGCCAAGCCATGACGGCGGCCACGGCGAGGGTCCGGGTTTAACCATTCGAGCAGGTCGATGAAACCCCAAGGCGCCGCCGGCCTCGAATCGACACGACGATTGATCGATCATTGGTCTAGATCCCGCTGCCGCCGGCTGTGCCAGCCTGACCTCCTGATCAACCGTCGGGCAAGACGAAAACGTGTTGGCGAGGCTTTTCGGCCAAGGTGAAGGCGTTCGACGCAGCGCCGACGATCCGTGGGTGACTGAAGCCGCACTGCAATGGACAGTTGATGTCGTGCCTCGAAGCCTGTCGACACTGACCCTTCGGCCAGTTGCGAGGCGGCGCGTTGCCGGCGCCCGTTTCGATCGATTTGGGGAGGAATGCCTGATGCCGAACGAGCTGGCTTCGTTGCAGCAGAGGGGCAGTGCCGTGTCGGATGCCCCGTCCATATCCACCGCCTTGATGCCCGGCAGGTCCGCAGCACCATGGCTTTCCGCCGTCGCCGCGCTGGCGGTCTTGACCTCGGGCGGGTCGGCGGCAGCGGCCGACGACATACCCATCGGCCAACTCGTCGCCGAAACCGGGGCCACCGCTCCGGTCGCGACCGTCTACGGCCAGGGGATCGCGGACGCCATCGCCTTCATCAACACCCAGGGCGGCATCGACGGACGGCCGCTGCGTCTGGAGACCGTCGACTACGGCTAGAGCGTTTCCCGGTTAGGTAGCGCACGGGCCATCCCTCACCCCCGCCCGGCCACCCATGGTATCGTACACTCGTGGGTGTCCGGGCGGGGGTGAGGGATGGTCAAGCATTTCGGGAAACGCTCTAGTCCTACTGTG
>RECO01000021.1 GCA_007694015.1 Geminicoccaceae bacterium | reverse complement strand
GGTCAAGCATTTCGGGAAACGCTCTAGGCCCCCAGAAAACGGGCGACGAGGATCTTGGGCCATTTGGCCCAAGATCCTCGTCGCCGGGGGTTTCCAAGGGGGCCAAACGCCCCCTTGGCTTGCGCCTCCCTCTTTTGGGGGGCCAAAAGCCCCCTTGGCTTCCTGCCCCGCGCCTCCGCAAACTGCAGGTTCATCGCCATCGAGCCCGCGTCATGACCGACCGCCGCATTCGTTTGTTCGTCGAAACGCCGCTAGCGGCGGGCGTTGCCTGTGCGCTGGCGAGCCCGCAGGCGCATTACCTCGTGAAGGTGATGCGGTGCCGGACGGGCGACCGGGTGCGCGTGTTCGACGGCCGGTCGGGCGAATGGTCGGCCGTGGTCGACGTTGCCAAGCGCGAGGTGCGGGTCTTGGTCGACCGCTTGGAGCGGGCGCAGGTCAAAGCCAGAGGGCCGGTGCTGGCGCTGGCGCCGATCCGTCGCGCGCGGTTCGAGTGGGCGGTCGAAAAGGCGACCGAATTGGGGATGCGGGTCTTGCAGCCGGTCCTCACCGAGCGCAGCACCGACGAGCGGATCAAGAAGGAGCGGCTCCAGGCCATTGCCATCGAAGCGGCGGAACAGAGCGAGCGGCTGACGGTGCCGGTGATCGCACCGCCACTGCCGCTGGCGGCTTGGCTCGCCGCCCGCGCCTTGGCCGTGCCGCTCTACGTCGCGTTGGAGCGGAGCGCGGCGCCGAGCCTCTTGGACGCCGTGGCGGCAGAGGGGCCGGGCGATCTTCTGATCGGCCCGGAGGGTGGCTTCGGGCCGTTGGATCGAACCCATATCGCACATGCGAAAGCGGGGGTGGCGGTGCGGCTCGGGCCCACTATCCTGCGCGCCGAGACGGCGGCCGTGGCGGGCTTGGCGGTGATGGCCATGGCTTGGGATGCGCGCGCCTCATCCCCCGGCGCGGAGGCCTGACCCCTTGGACGACGATGCGAAACCCGACCTAACCCTCGCCCCGCACGCCGACCGCCAGGCGATCGTCGCCGAAATGCACACCCGCCCAGCACCCAGGCTGGAGGCCCCGGTTCGGGTCAGCCATCTGGCGATGTTGAGCGGACGCACCGCGGCCAGCACCGAACGGCGTCTGATCGGCGAGCTATGCGCCGCCTACGGCGCCTTGCCGCCCGGCGAACACGCGTTGCATCACGTTGCCCGGCTGGGTGAGTTGGAACTGCGCTGGGAGCGGCATACCGAGTTCTCGACCCTGATGCTGCTGCGGGGCGGGGCGTTCGAACAGCCCTTCCTCGAACCGCCGCTAGCCCTCCTGCCCGAACGCTGGCTGCAGCGCCTGCCGGGCCAACTGGTCGAAGCGAGCCACATCGCCATCATCCCGGCCGACCAGCCCCCGCCCGACCGCAACGTCCTCGCCCACGCCTTCGAGGGCCACCACCTGATGGGTGGCCGGATCAGCGGCGAACAGGTCCGCATCTGGACCAGCCTGCGCGTCCATGGCGACGGCTTCGGCCGCGTCCTGATCCAGGATGGCGGCTTCAACCCGACCCGGCTGGGCCGCCTCGTCCAGCGCGTGCTGGAGCTCGAAACCTATCGTTTGATGGCGCTGTTGGGCCTCGCCGCCGCCCGGCGCCTGATGCCGACGCTCGACGAGATGGAACAGGTGCTGGTCGAGTTGACGGTGCAGACCGCGCGCATCCGCGACGCGGCCGAGGAGCGCCTGCTGTTGGATCGGCTGACGGGCCTCGCCGCCGAGCATGCGCGGCACAGCTCCGACATCGCCTATCGTTTCGGCGCCACCCGCGCCTACGCGGAACTGGTGCACGAGCGGCTCGGCCGGCTGCGCCTGGAGCGCGAAGGCGACCTCGAGCAGTTGAGCGCGTTTCTGGAGCGGCGCTTCGAGCCGGCGATGCGCACCTGCCGCTCCGTCGAAGAGCGGATGGAAAGCCTGGGCCAGCGCATCGGCCGGGCGGCGGATTTGTTGCGCACGCGGGTCGATCTGGCCCTGCAGGAGCAAAACCAGTCCCTGCTCACCTCGATGGACGAGCGGGCGAAGCTGCAGCTCCGTCTGCAGCAGACGGTCGAGGGGCTCTCGGTCGCCGCCATCAGCTACTACCTTCTTGGCCTTTTGTCGTACGTCCTGAAGGCATCGGCCATCGCGATCGGCCCGATGGTGGCCGACATCGTGCTCGCACTCGCCGTTCCGCTCGTGGTTTTCGGGGTTTGGCGGATCGTCCGGCGCATCCGCCGCAAACTCGGGCATTGACCGGGCGAGGCCCCTTTGCCCCAGCCGCCGGGACGTCCCTGTCACGGTCTTAAGTTGTCGAAGCCGTAAGCCCGGTGCTACACGCCAGCTGACCGTGCCGACAACAGTCATGGCGACCTGAGGGGGATGCGCGCATGTGGGGAAAAGCGGGGCTCGCAACCGCAGCCGGGCTCGTGGCGACGCTCGGGGCAGGGATCGCCGCGGCCGGCGAGCCCGTGCCCTGGCAGCTCGGCATGCAGGCGGCGGCGGCACCGATCAAGGAACAGGTGATCTCCCTGCACGACCTGATCCTGGTCATCATCACGGCCATCTGCCTCTTCGTGCTGGCGCTCCTGCTCTACGTGGCCTGGCGCTTCCGCGCCGCCGCCAACCCCACGCCCACGCGCGTGACCCACAACACGGCGCTCGAGGTCGCCTGGACCGCGGTGCCGGTCCTGATCCTCGTCATCATCGCGGTGCCGTCGTTTCGGCTGCTCTACTTCGAGGACCGCATCCCCGAAGCCGACATTACGATCAAGGCCATCGGCAAGCAGTGGTACTGGACTTACGAATATCCGGACCACGGCAACTTCACCTTCGATGCGTTCATGTTGAGCCGCGAGGAGGCCGAGGCGGCGGGCGTGCCGGCGCTGCTCGCCACCGACGAGGACGTGGTGGTGCCGGCGGGAGCGACCGTGCGCGTGCTGATCACCGCGACGGACGTGCTGCACAGCTGGGCCATTCCGGCCTTCGGCGTGAAGCGTGACGCCATTCCGGGCCGCCTCAACGAGACGTGGTTCCGGGCGGAAACCCCGGGCATGTACTACGGCCAATGCTCCGAGCTTTGCGGCGTCGGCCACGGCTTCATGCCGATCGCCGTCCGTGTCGTGCCGGAGGCCGAATTCGCCGCCTGGATCGAAGAGGCACAAACGCGCTTTGCCCGCGTCGACCGCGATTTCGACGTGGCCGGGCGCTGACGAGTTTTTCTTGGGGGGACGTTCCATGGCGTATGCCGCCGCGGGTCATCACGACGAGCACATGCCGACGGGCTGGAAGCGTTGGCTTTATTCGACCAACCACAAGGACATCGGCACGCTCTACCTCTGGTTCGCCGGCGCCATGGGCATCCTCGGCATGCTCATGTCCATCGTCATGCGCATGGAGTTGATGACGCCCGGCGACAACGTCCTCGGCGGCGACT
>RECO01000022.1 GCA_007694015.1 Geminicoccaceae bacterium | reverse complement strand
TGATGCCGCACTCCTCGGCCGACGAGGGCTCGCCGATGCCCGGCCAGTAGTAGAACTTGGCGATCTGGTGGAAGCCGAGCGCACTGTCGCTCCAAGGCCCGATGAATTCGCCGGCGTCGATGGTGCCGCTCTGGAGCGCTTGGAACATGGCGCCACCGCCCATCGCTTGGACGGCCATGCCGAGCCGTGCCGCCATTTCCGAGGCGAGCCCGGTGGTGCGAAAGCGCAGGCCCTGGAGATCATCCACCGAGTTGATCTCGTTGCGGAACCAGCCCGCCCATTGCGGACCCGAATTGCCGCAGAGGAACGGCTTGATGCCGAAGCGCGCGTACATCTCGTCGTAGAGCGCCTGGCCGCCGCCGTGCATCATCCACCCCACCTGCTCGTCGGCCCTGAGGCCGAAGGGCTGCGAGCCGAAGACCAGGATGCCCTTCGACTTCGAGCCCCAATAGGCCGGCACCGAGTGGAACAGCTCGGCCGTACCCTCGGCCACCGCGTCGAACACGCCCAAGGGCGGCACCAGTTCACCGGCCGCGAACAGCTCGACCTCGATCCGCCCGCCGGAAAGCGAGGTGATGCGATCGGCCAGCATCTGCGCCGCCACGCCGGGGCCGGGCAGGTTCTTCGGCCAGGAGGTCACCATCCGCCAGCGCAGGGTGCCCTGGGAGATGGCCGGCTTGGGGAAGGTCGAGGCGGCGATGGCGGCACCGGCACCACCGGCCAGAACGGCACGACGTTTGATCATTCGGGTTCTCCCAGGTTCGACGAAGGGTCAACGTGATCGAACGTGGGCATCGCGCCCGCGAACGGGTCGGGCAAGCCCGCCAAAAGACGGGTTACCGCCGCGATGTCCTCGCCAAGCGGGCGGTCCTCGACCATGACCGGCACCTCGCGCCGTATCGCCGCGTGCAGCGACGCCAAAGCCGGAGCCGGGGGCACCCCCTTCAGATCGCGGGCCTGCGCCGCCAACAGGGCTTCGATCGCGACCACGCTTCGTCCGGTGTCGACGGCGAAGCGCAGCCGCCGTGCGGCCAAGGGCGCCATCGGCACGTGGTCCTCGGTGCCGGCACAGGTGGTGATCGACTGAATGCCGGCCGGCACGGCGCGCATCCGCAACTCCGCGACGAGCGCCGCGGCGGTGTATTGCGCGATCATGAAGCCCGAGTTCTCGCCCAGAGCCGCTTCGGGGTGGATCAAGAAGGCCGCGAGGCCGCCATTGTGATGCGGGTCGACCAGGCGTGCGCACCGGCGCTCGGCGATCACCGCGAGCGAGGTGATCGCGTTGGCCGCGGCATCGAGCGCGTCGGCCGCGGCCTGGCCGTGGAAATTGCCCGAGTTCGAGGTGACGAAGCCGTCGGCGAGGCCGAACAGCGGGTTGTCGTTGGCGGCGTTGATCTCGATCGTCAGCACCGCTTCGGCGTGGGCGAGGCCATCGCGCACCGAGCCGAGCACTTGGGGAATGCAGCGGAGGCTCAAGGCATCGCGCAAGCGGCCGGGGCGTGGCGGCAGGACGGCTGTCGAGCCCTGCGTGAGCGCCTGCAACCGGAGCGAGGTGGCGACTTGGCCCGGATGCGGCTTCGCCAAGGCGGTCGCGGTGGCGAAGGCATCGTCCACGGCGCCCAGCGCCTCCAGGCTCGAAGCGGCCACCACCTCGGCTTGGCGGACGAGCGCCTGGGCGTCGAGCAACGCCAAAACGCCGATGCCGGTGGTCTGTTCGGTGCCGTTGATGAGGGCGATGCCGTCCCGCCCGGCGATGTCGGGAAGCGCGATGTTGGCCCGCGCCATCGCCGCCGCTCCGGGCTCGACCGGACCGCCGCCGACCGAAGCGCGGCCGAGGCCGATCAGCGGCAAGGCCATGTGCGCCAAGGGCGCGAGGTCGCCGCAGGCGCCGACGGAGCCCCGCTCCGGCACCTCCGGCACGACGTCACGCTCGAGCATGGCGAGCAGGGCGGCCACGGTCGCCGGAGCCACGCCCGTGAGGCCCGTCGCCAGCACGTTGAGCCGGATCACCATCATCGCCCGCACGGCATCCGGCGCCATGGCGGGACCGATACCGGCGGCGTGGCTTTTCAACAGGTTGTGCTGGAGGGCCCGCACCTTGTCCGGGCCGACGGCGCAGCCGTCGAGGGCGCCGAAGCCGGTCGTCAGCCCGTAGATCGGGTGGCCGGCTTCGACCAGGGCCCGCAGGTTTTCATGGCCCTGGTGGATGCGTTGCCAGGCGGCCTCGGCGATCCGCACGGGAGCACGTTCGCGCGCGACGGCAGCGACCCGCTCCAGATCCAAGCTGCTGCCGTCCAATACCACGTCCTCGGGCCGCGCCAACGCCCCCTCCCGCCACCAACTACCAGCTCGCAGATAGCAGTTTTCGTGCCATCGGGGCAGTCGCCGTCCTACGGGGCGGGGGCGCGGGCGTGCCGCAGCACTCACGCCGCTTGCTGCATCTGCCCGAGCGGCAGCACCACCCGGCCATAGACCTCGTTGAGAACCTGTGCGAGGCCCGTGTAGATCGCACAGAACCCGATCACGATGCCGCCCCAGCCGGCGGCGGTCGTCAGCGTGCGGCTGCCGATGAGGTCGCCCACGGCGAGCATCCAGAAGACCGTCGTCAAGAGCAGGAAGGTGAGCTGCACCGGCCGGTTCAACCGGAGCGTGGGGGCGGTCGCCGGCACGGTGTCCTTGGTGAAGTCGTTCATGGCGTCGTCCCTTCCGCGGTCGTGGGCTCACCAACCGAGCCAGTCGGGGCGGAGCGGCATCGTGGTCGTGTAGACGTGTCTCGTGCTGATCGCGCCGAAGTTGTGGTCGGTGCGGTAGAGCCGAACCGTGGTCGAGCCCTGGCGATCGGTCGGCGTCCAGCTGCCGGGCAGGCGGACACCTTCCAGATCCGTCGGCACGTGGTCGCGCATGGCCTCGAAGGCCGCCTTGATGGCAACGCCATCGATCAAACCGTTGGCCGCCGCGGCGGCGCTGGCGTCACGCATCAAGAACGCCGAGCAAACGCCGCGGGTGTAGTGCATCGAACGCGCCGTCAGGCCCGCCGGATCGCTCTGGCGCGACACCTGCCGCAAGGTCGCCATGCCGGGTAGGTCGTCGTCCCAGCGCGCCACGGTGACCACCCAGACCATGCGGTTGCCGCTGTCGCCGGCGCGCGCGGCCGCGGCCTCGTCCCAGCCATGGACGTTGGTGAGGAACTGGGTCGCGACGCCGAGACCGGCACGGTCCTCGACCAGGTGGACCTTGGCGTCGGCGGTGTTGGCGAGGAAGGCGAAATCGGCGCGAGCCTGCTCCAACGCGCGATCTCGGCTTCGAGATCGTCCCGCCGCTCCGCTACGCGTTGACGCGGGGCGACTTCACCGCCCAATGCCGCGCGTTGGAGCAGGCTCGCGCCAGGTCCTAGAGCGTTTCCCGAAATGCTTGACCATCCCTCACCCCCGCCCGACCACCCACG
>RECO01000244.1 GCA_007694015.1 Geminicoccaceae bacterium | reverse complement strand
AGCACGGCGGCGGCGCTGTCGTATTCGTAGCGGCTGATCGCCGTGTTCAGGGTGGCGCCGATGCCGCCGGCGCCGACGATGCCGATCACCGACGATTCGCGGAAATTGATGTCGAGGCGGTAGAGCGAGAGGCCGATGAAGCGGGCGGCCACCTGCGGCTGGATGGCGTAGTTCAGGACCTGCAACCAGCCGGCCCCGGTGGCGCGGATCGCCTCGACCTGGCCTTTGTGGATGTCCTCGATGTCCTCGGCCAGAAGCTTGGCGAGAAAGCCGATCGAGCCGAAGGCGAGGGTGACCATACCGGCGAAGGGGCCGAAGCCGAACATCGCCACGAACAGGATCGCCAGGATCACCTCCTGGAAGGCGCGGCTGACGGCGATGATGCCGCGGCAGAGATAGTAGATCGGCAAGGGGGCGATGTTGCGGGCGGCACCGAGTGCGATGGGGATCGAGATCAAGACGCCGATGACCGTCGAGACCAGGGTCATCGTCAGGCTTTCCATCAGCCCGCGATAGATGTCGTTCCAGCGCGTGGTGAAGTCCGGCTGCAGGAAACCCCGGATGAAGGCCGCACCCCGGTCGAGGCCGCGCCAGGCCCGCTCCCAGTTGATGTCGACGGTGCCCATCGCCAGGACGAGGTAGACCAGCGCCGTCAGATAGATGCCGTAGCGCCAATAGGGATTGGCGATGAAGGGGGGCTTCTTCCAGGTGCGCCGGGGCCCGCCGCTCGGCAGGGTGACCGTATTCATGCGCCCCCCGCCGCCCGCTGGATTTCGGGCACGTCCACCGCGGCAACCACCCTTGCCGCAGCGGCTTGCCGAGGTTCGTCGTCGTCGGCACTGGTGCCGGACCAGTCCTCGGCGCCGTAGATCTCGGTCAGCCGGTCGTCGGAGAGGCCCCTGGGCGGGCCGTCATAGACGATCTTGCCGGCGCGCAGGCCCACGATACGCTCGGCGAACATCCGCGCCAGCGGCACGTCGTGCATGTTGATGATCGCCGGCAGGCCGCGCTCGCGGCAAAGCTCCAGGATGAGGCGCATGATCTGGCGCGAAGTCTTGGGATCGAGGCTGGCGGTCGGCTCGTCGACCAGCAACAACTCCGGGTCCTGGATCAAGGCGCGGGCGATGCCAACCCGCTGCCGCTGGCCGCCGGAAAGCGCGTCGGCGCGCTTGTCGACCATGTGGTCGAGACCGACCCGCTCCAGGAGGGTGAAGGCGGCGTCGACGTCGGCCTGTGGGTAGCGGCGGAGAAAGCTGGTCCAAAAGCCGACATAGCCGAGCCGGCCGGAGAGCACGTTCTCCATCACGCTCAACCGCTCCACCAGCGCATATTCCTGAAAGATCATGCCCATGCGGCGGCGCATGCGGCGGAGTTCGGTGCGCCCGAGGCCGGTGATGGCGACGTCGTTCAGGCGGATGGTGCCGGCCGTGGGCTCGACCAGGCGGTTGACGCAGCGGATCAGCGTGCTCTTGCCGGCCCCGGACGGGCCGATCAGCGCCACGACCTGACCGCGGATCACCTCCAGGTTGACCTCGTCGAGCGCCAGGTCGCCGGTGGGGTAACGCATGGTCAGTCGTTCGATGGTGAGCATCGGCCGGCCTCGGTCGTCAGGGGAGAACGAAGGGAATGGTGCGCCGGGGTGAGGAAGTGCCCCGGCGCCCGCTATCTGTGATCAGCTGCAGGTGAAGGTTTCGCCGATCTCGTTGGCGATGGTGCGAATGATCGCCCAGTGCTCTTCGTAGCTGATCTCGACGAAGCCGTCGGCGTTCTGGAACTCCTGGGCGAGGGCGCCCTCCCAGGGGAAGGTCAGGAACGCTTCCTGAATCTTCGCCTGCAGGTCGGGGTGCAGGTTGTAGACGTAGCCATAGGCCGTGGTCGGGAAGGTGGCCGACTGGTAGACGGTGACGATGTCGGCGGGATCGACCACGCCCCGGTCCATCATCCGGTGCATGACGCTGTTGGCGATGGCGGCGGCATCGTAGTCGCGGTTGGCGACACCCAGGACCGAATTGTCGTGGGCGCCGGAAAAGGCGGTCGTGAGGTCGGTGTCGACGTTCAGGCCGAACTCGGCGGCGAGCAACGCCGAGGGGGCGCGGAAGCCCGAGTTCGAGGCCGGGCTGGTGAAGGCCAGGGTGCGGCCCTTCAGGTCCTCGATGCTCTCGATGCCGCTGCCCGGATAGGTGATGATCTCCATCTCGTAGCCGCGCACCTCACCGTCGACGCCCATGGTGACGAATGGATGGAAGCCGGCGCAGTTGACCGCGAGCGGCACCGAGCCCGTGGCGAAGCCGCCGACGTGGAGGCGGCCGGCGCGCATCGCCTCGACCATGGCGGCGTAGGACTGCACGGTGAAGTACTGGATGTTGCGCCCGGTGACCTCGGCCAGGTGGTCGATGAACTCGGCCCACACCTCGCGGTAGAGGGCCGGGTCCTCGACGGGCGTGTAGGTGAAGATCAGCGTGCGCGGGTCGACCCAATGGCTCGGATCGGTCGGCACGTCGGCCAAGAGGTCGCCCGTGGTGTCGCAGAAGCGCTCATCGAGCGCGCCGCGGGGGCAATCTTCGGCCAAAGCCGTGGCCGGCGACAGGATCGCCACCGTCAAGGCGAGGCACCCCAGCAGGCTGAGGGCGGTTTCGGTGCGCGGCATGGGCAAGGTTCGGCTCCCAAGTTACGATGTGGACTTGGGTGTCGTGGGTTAGACGCGGCGCATGACAACTCGATGACACGAGCGTTGCTGGGTCAGAGCGACATGCGGTCTTCGCGGCCGCCGAGCAGGTTGAACAGCAAGAGCGCGAAGGCGGTGATCAGCACGAGCAGGCTGGCGACGGCGGCGGCGGTGCCGTAGGCGCCGCCGATGACTTGGCTGTAGGTGGCGATCGGCAGGGTGACGGTGCTGGCGGTGTAGAGCACCACCGTGGCCGACAACTCGTTGATCACCTCGACGAAGGCGAGCGTGGCCCCGGCGACCAGGCCCGGCGCCATCAAGGGCAGCATGATCTTCTGGAAGGTGCGCAAGGGCGGTGCGCCCAGATTGACCGAGGCTTCCTCGACCGAACGGTCGACCTGGTAGACGATGCTGGAGACCGCGCGGACCATGTAGGGCAGCCGGCGGATGAAATAGGCGAGCACGATGATCGCCACGGTGCCGGTGAGGTGCAAGGGCGGCGCGTTGAAGGCGGTGATGAAGCCGATGCCGAGCACGGTGCCGGGGATCACGTAGGGGATCATGATCAGGGCATCGAGGGCGCGGGTGACGGCGGTGTCGCGCCGGGCCAAGAGGTAGCCGATGAGGGCACCGGCCATGGCGATGAGCACCAGGGCGAGCGCGCTGAAGGTGAGGCTGTTGGTGACCGCGCGGCCGACGGTCAGAAAGACCGTCTGGTAGCTCATCAACGAAAAGGCCGAGCCGAACACGGGCCCGCGCGTCTCCAAAAACGAGGTGTAGATGATGACCAGGAG
>RECO01000108.1 GCA_007694015.1 Geminicoccaceae bacterium | reverse complement strand
AGCCGGAGCCGGACGAAGCCCGTGCGCGCCGCCACGCCGTAGACGAACGCCGCCTCCGGGGCCGCTGCCGGCAGCGGCGTCGACGACGGCGGCAGATCGATCTGGATGGCCATGGCGCTGGGCAGACGCTCGGCGGCCGTCACCGGGGCAAACAGCGGCGACGTCGCCCGCGGCAACGACCGCCAGACGCCCTCGTCGAGCCAGTCGACCTTGGCCGTGAACGCCATCGGCTCGTTCGCCCCATAGGCCGCATAATGGGTTTCGAAGCCGCCCGGCGCCAAGGGCAGGCCCGACCACTCGAGCCGCAGCGTCAGCGCGCTCAGCCGTTTTTTGGCCGCCTCGAACGCCCCGACGACGAAGCCGCCATCGAGCCGCGGCTGCGGGCCGAAGGGCTGAAAGGCCTGGGCGGGATCGAGCGGCCCCTGGTCGTTGGCGACGACGACGTTGCGCACACCCCGCACCTCCACGTCGACGCCGATCTCCTCCAAGAGGAACGGCTCCAACAGCGTCTGCGCGCAGAGCGTGGCGTCGGCGGCCAGCCGCAGCCGGGCGAGCGGTGCCGTCGCCGGCAGCCCCATGGCCTCCGCCAGCGCCGCATGGGGCACGATCGCCGGCGCGTCGCGGCCGAGATAGAGGGCGATGACCAGCCCCGGCCGCGGATCACCCGCGTTGGCCAGGGGCAAGACGCCGAGTTCGGGCACCGCCAGCCAACCCTCGGCCGTGCTCAGCTCCAAGGTGAAGGCGTCCTTCAGGTACTTTTCGTATTGATAGGCGCGGGTCTCGGTCAACAGCTTGCGGACCGGGTGCTCGGCGGCAGCCTCGCCCTTGGGGCGTGGGCCCAGCACGCGCTCGGCCTCGTCGACGATTTCGTCGACGATGGCGTCCGGCACCGCGCGATCGGGTCCGAGCATCAGCCGCGCCATGAGTCGGCCGAAGGGCACGCTGAAGCCGCGTTCGCGGCCGGGCCGCGCCACCCGCATGGCGATCCGCAAGAACAGCGCCTGCAAGGGGTCGTCCGGCAGGAGCTGCGCGTCGATTTCCCCGATCCGCCCCTCGCCCGGCCGCAGTGCGTCGAGCATGAACTGCACGGTCTCGTCGAGGCTGCCCACGGCGATGCCGGCGAGCAAGCCCGGATCGCTCTCCAGCCGGGCGCGGAACTGCCCCTCGAGCGGGCCGCGCGGCAGCACGTCGTCGCCGATGTCCGCCTGCCACGCCGCCCGCGTCGTCACCGGCAGCGTGGCGGGGCTGGCCAAGGCCAAGCGCAGCGTGAGGCGCCGCTCGCCTTCGCGCAGCAGCAAGGCGGGCGAGGTGAAGGCCAGGCCGACCGCGGCATGGGTGCCGGCGAACACGTCGGCCGGATCGCCGCCGAGCAAGGCCCAGCCGCGCCGTTCCAGCGTGCCGGCGGCGCCGAGCGGCAGCCGCGTGTGGCGGATGCGGGTGACGAAGCCCATCTCGTGCTGCGGCGACATCAACGGATCGCGCTGATAGTGGAGGGTGTGGGCAGCGGCCAGCCGGGCGGCCGAGACGAAGGCGAGCGCATCGGTGCGAAAGCGGGCGCCGTCGGGCGCATCGGGCCAAACCGCCTCGATCTCGGTGTCGACCGGAACGGGCGTGGCGACCTGGCCGGCGGCGTCGGGAAAACTCAACAAGACCCGCGCCGGCTCGGCCGCCCGCCGCCGGGTGCCCAGCACGTCCTGGTAATAGAACGCGTTGTGCCGCGCCGTGAATTGGTCGAGCTTCGCTGCGACCGCGTCGAACAGGTCGAGTGTGGTCAGCAACAGGGCGGTCGCCGGCTCGTGGTCGTCGCGTCGGGCGCACTCCAAAAAGCCGTCCCGGCACACCCATTGCAAATAGGCGATGCCGTTGAGCATCGCATCGAAGCCGCGCCGCAGGCGCTGGCGCGGCGGCGCCGCCTCGTTCTTGGCCGCTGCCGTCCCAACGCCCTTGCCCTGCCACGCGGCTGACCAGTGCCCGGGATCCCGGGCACCCGGCAACGGCACCCGACATTGGGCGGCAAACGCGACCAAGGCTTGGAGCTCCGGCGCGAGCCGGCTCGCGATCAGCTCCTCGATGCGGCGGCAGAGTTCCCGGCCCGGGCGGGTCCGCGCTTGGCGCAGGCGAAGGTGCCAGGATTCGATCGTGAACGCCAAGTCGACGACGGCCAAGAGTGCGGCACTGGCGTCGCGTTCCATGAGCCGCGTAAACGCGCCTTCGCGCAAGTTTCGGCGTTCGGCGAGGATCAAGGCCATGACCGCCGCGTCCTCGGCGAGCCAGAGGTCTTGCCACGTGCCGTGCGGGCGGTTGCCGAGATCGACGAAGGGTAGGTGGCCGGCGAGGTCGACGAGGCCCGCGATGCGGCTGGCGACGTCGCGCTCGTCGACCCGCACATAGCCGTCCGCCAGGGCGGGCGGCAGACGACCGGCTTGGTCGACCCCGTCGGTGACGGTTACGTGGTCCCAGTCCCCCAACCGCGCCTCGCTTGGCATTCGAATGAGCACGGACGATGCGGTCGCAGCACCGTGGGCGGTAGTGACGGCGCCGAGTTCTACCGGGACGTGTCGCCACGCACCGCACGAACGAAGAACCTTACCCCCAAACCGCAAAACGAGCGCAGCCACCCCTTCTTGCGCGCCCCACGGCAACACGCAAGTCTTGTTGCAACCCCAGCGTGCCCGTCGATGCCTCGACGATCGGACGTCTCGACGATCGAACGAAGCCATTGCCACCGCACCCGCATCTCGGGCACAGCTAGCCGCATTCCGCATGGCATGGAGGCTCAGCTCATGCAGCGCTCGACCTCGTCCCGTCAGCGACGCCCCGGTGGCGGGGCCCCGATCGCGGCCCACGGCCGCTCGCCATGGCAGGAGCAAGCTTCGGCCGCGCCGGCGGCGCGCCAACTCGGCAACTGGCAGCGGGCAGCGAGCCAGAGCCCGGCGAGTGCCCGCGCCAGCACCCTGCAGCGCTTGGCGGACCAGGCCAAGCCCGTGCAGGCCTATGGCGGCATGGAGGAGGAAGAGCTGTTGCAGGGCCGTTTTCGCGGCGCACCGGTGCAGCGGGCCGGCTTCGAGGAGGAAGAGCCGCTGCAGGGCCGTTTGCGGGGCGCGCCGGTGCAGCGGACCCGCCCGCTGGGCGAGGGTGGCCGCCTGCCCGTGGCGCTGCAGCAGGGACTGGAGCAGCTGTCGGGGATGGCGTTGGACGACGTCCGGGTGCACCGAGGCTCGCCGCACCCGGCGGAGGTCGGGGCCCTCGCCTACGCGCAGGGGCAGGACATCCACCTCGGCCCCGGCCAGGAACGCCACCTCCCCCACGAGGCGTGGCACGCGGTGCAGCAGCGCCAAGGGCGGGTGCCGGTCACCGCTAGCGTCGGCGGCGAGCCCTTGAACGACGATGCGGCCCTGGAGCACGAAGCCGACGTCATGGGGGCGCGCGCACTGGAGATCGGCGGCCACCGCCGCTGAGGGCTGGG
>RECO01000066.1 GCA_007694015.1 Geminicoccaceae bacterium | reverse complement strand
TGCTTCGCCTTCGCGTCACAGCACGCAGGGAGGCTGTGCGCGGCGCAGTTCCTAGATCAGATCGCCACCGCCGGCGCTTTCGCCGCGGCGACCTCGGCTTCCAGGCGGCCTTCTTCGACGGCGTGGCAGCGGACGTCGCGTTGGTCGAGGTGGTGGGGGCGGGGGGTTTCGGTGCGGCAGCGGTCGTTGGCGAAGGGGCAGCGGGGGTGGAAGTGGCAGCCTGGTGGGGGCGTTATCGGGCTGGGGACTTCGCCGCCGACGGGGATGCGCTTTTTGCCGGTCATCTCCAGGTCGGGGATCGCGTCGAGTAGCATGCGCGTGTAGGGGTGCTGCGGGTTCTTGAAGATGGCGCGGGCGGGGCCGACCTCGACCAGCCGGCCGAGGTACATCACGCCGAGGTAGTCGGAGATGTGGTAGACCACGGCCAAGTCGTGGCTGATGAAGAGGTAGGACAGCCCCAATTCCCGCTGCAGGTCCTTCATCAGGTTCAAAATCTGCGCCTGGACCGAGACGTCGAGTGCCGAGGTGGGCTCGTCGCAGACGAGGAACTCGGGCTCGCTGGCCAGGGCGCGCGCGATCGAGATGCGCTGGCGCTGGCCGCCCGAGAACTCGTGCGGGAACTTTTCCCCGTCGCGCGCCGAGAGCTTCACCCGCTCCAAGTTGAGCGCCACCCGTGCCGAGACCTCGCGCTCGTCCTTGGCGAGGCCGTGGGCGCGGATCGGCTCGGCGATGATGTCGTGGACGCGCCAGCGGGGGTTCAGGCTGGCGAACGGGTCTTGGAAGATCATCTGGAAGCGCCGCCGGATTTTTGCCATGTCGGCGCGGCTGCGTTTCGCCGTCATGTCGTGCCCGTCGAAGCGGATGCTGCCGGCCGTCGGCTGGTAGAGTCCCACCACCAACCGCGCCACCGTCGACTTGCCGCAACCGCTCTCGCCAACCAGGCTCAAGGTTTGGCCGCGCGGGATTTGAAAGTCGACCTGATCGACCGCCTTGAGGATCGCCCGCGGCTCGCGCCGCACCAGCCGCCGCAGGATCGGCGACGACACGTCGAACGCCTTCGACAGCCCTTCGACCTCGAGAATGGGTTCTTCGACCTGCAAGGTCCGTCCTCCTGACGCGTAACCAAAAAAAGCAAGCCAGGGGGACTTTGGGTCCCCCTGGAACCCCCTGGAAACTGGCGCCGGCAGCGCCGGCGCTGGGGGTCCTAGGGGGCCAAAAGCCCCCTAGCCTTCCCCTTCCTTCACTTTCTCCTACTCTGCCGCTTCCGCCACCCCGTCGTGCAGCCAGCAGGCGGCGCGGGTGGTGCCGACCGGGATGAGGTCCGGGCGTTCGCTGCGGCAGCGGTCGAAGGCGTGGGGGCAGCGGGGGTTGAAGGCGCAGCCCTTGGGGATTTCGGTGAGGCGGGGCATGGAGCCTTCGATTTGGGTGAGGCGTTCGAGGTCGTGGCCGACGACCGGGATCGAGCCCATGAGGCCCTTGGTGTAGGGGTGTTTGGCGTCCTTGATGACGTCTTTGACCGGGCCGATTTCGGCGATGCGGCCGGCGTACATGACGGCGACGCGGTCGGCGGTTTCGGCGATGACGCCCATGTCGTGGGTGATGAGCATGACGGCCGCACCGTGCTCTTCGCAGAGGCGTTTCAGGAGTTTGATGATCTGCGCCTGGATGGAGACGTCGAGGGCGGTGGTGGGCTCGTCGGCGATGATCATGCGGGGGCTGACGCAGAGCGCCAAGGCGATGACCACGCGCTGGCGCATGCCGCCGGAGAACTGGTGCGGGTATTGGTCGATGCGGCGCTCGGGCGAGGGGATGCCGACTTCGGCGAGGAGGTCGATGGCGTGTTTGCGCGCTTGGGCCTCGCTCATGTCCTGGTGGGTGAGGATGGTTTCGACCAGCTGGCGGCCGACGGTGTAGAGCGGGTTGAGCGAGGTCAGCGGGTCTTGGAAGACCATGCCGATGCGCTTGCCGCGCACCCGGCGCATTTGTTCCTGGGTGAGATTGTCGATGCGCTCGCCGTCGAGGCGGACTTCGCCGCCGGCGATGCGGCCGGGGGGCTCGAGCAGGCCGATGACGGCGGAGCCGGTCATGGACTTGCCGGCACCCGATTCGCCGACGACGCCCAGCACCTCGCCCTCGAAGACCTGGAAGGAGATGTCGTCGACGGCGACCAGCGTGCCGCGGCGGGTGGGGAATTCGACGCGGAGGTTTTTGACGTCGAGGACGGGGCGGCGGCCGTTCATGGGCGGGTCACCGGAGTTTCGGGTTGAGGGCGTCGCGCAGCCAGTCGCCGAGGAGGTTGACGGCCAGCACGAGGACGACGAGGGCGACGCCCGGGAAGATGGTCATCCACCATTCGCCGGAGAAGAGGAAATTGTTGCCGATGCGGATGAGGGTGCCGAGCGAGGGGTTGGTGACGGGCACGCCGACGCCGAGGAAGGAGAGGGTGGCCTCGGTGAGGATCGCGACGGCGAGCGAGAGGGTGGCGATGACCAGGACCGGCCCGGTCACGTTGGGCAGGACGTGGCGGTACATGATGAGGACCGGGTGGATGCCGATGACCTTGGCCGCCTGGACGTATTCCTTGTTTTTTTCGACCAGGGTGGAGCCGCGGACGGTGCGGGCGAAGTTGACCCACAAGGACGCGGCGATGGCCATGATGAGGACGTAGATTTTGAACTCGGCGCGGGCCTGCGCACTCATCAGGGCACCGGCGATGCCGTCGATCATCAAGGCGATGAGGATGGCCGGGAAGGTGAGCTGGACGTCGGCGATGCGCATGATGAGGGCGTCGACCCAGCCGCCCAGATAGCCCGCGAGCAGGCCGAGGATGGTGCCGATGACGGCGGCGATGAGGACGCCCGCGAAGCCCACCAGGAGCGAGATGCGCAGGCCGAAGATCATGGCGGAGAGCACGTCGCGGCCTTGATCGTCGGTGCCGAGCAGAAAGCGGGAATCGCCGCCTTCGGCCCAGACCGGCGGCAGATAGGCATTGAACAAATCGAGGCTGGCGAGGTCGTAGGTGTCGTGGGGGGCGACCCAGGGCGCGAAGATGGCGCAGAAGAACAGGATCACCGTGACGATGAAGGCGAGGATGGTGACCGGCGAGCGCTTGAAGCTGTCGAACACGTCGCCGTCGAGAAAGCGCTTGATGCTCTCGACGAAGCGGACGGCGAAGCTCGGTGGAGCCGCCAGTTCGGCCTTGGCCTGGAGGTTCGGGGTGCGGATGTCCTGCATGGCTCAGTGCCCCGTCGTCGGCCGCTCGATCCGCAGGCGCGGGTCGACGACGTAGTAGAGGAGGTCGACGATCAGGTTGATGATGACGAAGAAGAGCGCCACCAGCACCAGATAGCTCGACATGATCGGGATGTCGCCGAAACGGATGGCCTGGATGATCAAGAGGCCCATGCCCGGCCATTGGAACACGGTTTCGGTGATGATGGAGAAGGCGAGCAGGGCGCCGATCTGCAGGCCCATGATGGTGATGACCGGCAC